>NZ_JBITLX010000099.1:0-1009 GCF_044465625.1 Actinoplanes sp. NPDC049599 | reverse complement strand
CTCTAGACGAGTGATTCCTTATGAGTTCAGTGGTCGTACGCGATCAAGGAACGCTTGACGTCGGCGTTGATGCGCCAGTTGTGCCAGATCGCGGCGGTCAGGGCGAGGAGGCGTTGGGCGACGCGGGCGTATACCCCGGCAGGGGTGCGCCCGCCGTGTCCTTCGAGGTTGAGCTGGCCTTTCAGAGTCTGGTTGACCGACTCGATCCATTGCCGGACGCCGGCGAGGTTGCCGAAACGGCGGGTTTTCTCGTCCTTGCGGTCCGGGCGGGCCAGTAGCACGCCGACCTGCTCGGCGGCGTAGCGTTCGATGGCTTTGCCGGCCAGGCCCTTGTCGGCCAGCACCACCATGCCCGCCTTCAGCGCCCCGATCTCGCGAGCATGGGCGAGCAGGTCCTCGGCGATCTCTCGTTCGCCGATCTTCGGGCTGGCCAGGCACCAGGCCACCGGGAGTCCTTCGACGGTGGTCAGCAGGTACAGCTTCAATCCCCAGTACCAGCGCGAATGCGACGCGCAGTAGCCGTAGCCGGCGATCTCGGCCAACGCGGAACGCTGCGTCGTGGGCCGCGACGTGCCGCACGGAACCGCGGTGGCGTCCATCAGCCGCAAGCGGTCGCCCAGGCTCGGGCACAGCCCGGCCAGATACAGGGTGGTGCGGCAGATCAGAGGCGCGCAGGCTTTGATGCGTTTGTTGTAGCCGGGCTGTTTGGGCAGGTAGGGGAACAGGTGCCGAAGCCGGACGCGACACAGGCGCAGCCAATGGTGTTCCGAGCGTGCACCGAGGAGCACCTGGGCCACGGCCAGGCAGACCACTTCGGCATCGGTGAGCCGTTTCGGTCGTCCTGGTCCACGTCGGCCTGCCGGGATGACGTGGTCGTCGACCAGGACGTACAGTGCGATCAAGAGGGTGTCGAGGTCTGTCTTCACAAACAACCATCGATGCCCTCCCTTCTCGTCCCGATCAACCCGCCACGCCGCTCACCGACCAAGATTAGGAATCACTCGTCTAG
>NZ_JBITLX010000098.1:0-1031 GCF_044465625.1 Actinoplanes sp. NPDC049599 | reverse complement strand
ACGGTCGTTGTTCTCGAACACCAGAGGACGCTGCCGGGCGCCGGTGGCCAGCACGACCTGCTGGGCCCGGACATGCCACACCCGTCCGCCGCGCGGCAGGCGTTCCAGCACCAAAAGGTAGTTCTGATCGTAATAACCGAACACCGAGGAATGGGAGAGCACAGTCAGTTCCGGGCGTTCGGCAAAGGCATCGATCAGGTCGACGGTCCATTCGTCGAGGATGCTGAGACTGCCGCCCAAGGTGGGCTGATCGTCCACCAGCAACACCCGGGCGCCCCCGGCCGATGCGGTCAGGGCGGCGGCCATCCCGGCCGGTCCGCCCCCGACCACGAGGACATCGGTGTGCACGAACTTCTTGTCGTGGAAGGCGCTGTCGGGTTCCGTTTCCAGCCGCCCGATTCCGCTGAGCGTGCGGACCTTCATGCCCTCCGTCACCTCGACGACGGTGGCCGGGAGCACCTCGCCCCCGTCCGCCTGGATCAGGGCGTTGGGCTCGGTCAGATCGGCGGTCAGCAACCCTCGGGCCCGACCTCGGTAGATCGACGGACCTACCTTGAGGACATCGGCGGCCACCAGTGCGGAGGCCACGGTGTCGCCTTCTACGGCGGGGTATTCGACGCCGTTCACGCTGAAGCTGAGCGGGGGGCGGAGGTCCACCGGAGCGCGGGGCGGCAGGCGGGTCACGGCGTTTCTCCCGGCTTGTAGATGCGGAGGAACTCGTTGCTCACGGTGTCCCGTACGGCGTTGAACCAGCGTCGGCATCCGGCCGAGTGCACCCAGCGCTCGGCGAACAAGCCCTTGGGGTTGTCCCGGAAGAACAGGTACTGAGCCCATTCCGCGTCACTGATCTCGTCCTGGTTCGCGGGGTAGGCGACGTGCGCCTGGCCGCCGTAGCCGAACTCGGTCTCCTCGCGGGGCCCGCACCAGGGGCAACTGATCAGCAGCATCAGTGAGCCACCGCCGCGGCGCCGTGCTCGTCGATCAGCGCGCCGGTGGTGAACCGGTCCAGCCCGAACGGCTCGTTCAGCTCG
>NZ_JBITLX010000097.1:0-1049 GCF_044465625.1 Actinoplanes sp. NPDC049599 | reverse complement strand
GCCGGTCCCCGCTTCCCGAGGACAGCTACGAACCGGACTTCGCAGCGGATTTACCGGGCTCCGGAGATTCCTTGCCGGGCGCTTTTGAAGAACCGTTTCGCAATCAAACATTTTCCGGTGATTATCGGTCGTCATTCGCGGAACCGGATACGTGGGGTGAGGACTATCCGTCAATCCGCGACGACGCATTCGGGGATGACGCATTCGCGGTGGATCGTGGGTACGGCGCGGTTGCCGATCCCGGGCTTGACCGCTACTCCAACTATCCAGTGGCAATGGATGACGCGGGTCAGGACGCTTTTGCGGACGACGGCTATGCCGACTACGGGGCTTTGGATCCGGCTTTCGACGCTTCCCCGGACGTTCCTTTCGACGCCGCTTCCGACGCTTCCGGGGGCGGCGGGTACGCGAACCCGCAGTTCGCGGAGGTCTACCACCAGCCGTACAACCAGCCGCACGAGTCCCTCCCGCCGATGACCGAGCAGGAGGCGGCCGCCGAACCGGACGAGGCCTACACCTTCCGGCTCGAGGACGACGAACGCGCGGCCTACCTGGCCGACTACCAGCGCACCCGGGCCCGGGACCGGTACGACGACCGGCCCGGCGACTTGTCCGGCCAAGGGTCCGGTGACTCGCCGGGCGACTTGCCCGACCATTTGCCCGGTGACTTACCGGACGACTTGCCCGGCAGTTCGTCCGGCGGGCCATCTCCCGGCTTGTCCGGCGACGGGTCTCACGGCTTGCCCGACGACGGGTCTCACGGCTTACCCGGCAACGGGTCACGTGGCCTACCCGACGACGGGTCTCCCAGCCTGCACGGTGACTTTTCGCACGGCTTACCCGACGACGAGGACGACGCGCAGCCGGAGGACGACGCCTACGCGCGCGCCGGCGGTTACGACCCGACCCTTCTGGCCGGACGACGAAGCACCGCGCAACAGGTGTACACACAGCACGAGGCCGAGTGGGCAGTCCCCGAATCTGCCGCCGCATCTTCTCCGGTTACGCACCCGGCTTCTCCCCCGGCCACGAACCGGCCCTGGGTATCG
>NZ_JBITLX010000096.1:0-1109 GCF_044465625.1 Actinoplanes sp. NPDC049599 | reverse complement strand
CTTGGGCTCAGCCGGTGGTTGCAACACCTGTCGTTGATCGTTGATCAAGACGGGGTGTGTGCAGATGGCACCACGATTGTCGTCCGGAGAACGCGAAGAGATCGCTTGCGGCCTGGCCGCGGGGGAATCCATGAACTCGATCGGTCGGCGCCTGGCCCGGCAACCATCGACGATCTCCCGCGAGATCGCCCAGCATTCGTTCCACCGGCACGCGGTCACGTTCGACCGCCCCGAGATGACCTATCGGGCCGGGCCGGCGCACCGTTCGGCGATGACCGCCCGGGCCCGTCCACGGACCGCCAGACTCGCCCGATCCGGCTCGCTGCGTACCCGGGTCCTGCAGCTACTCCGGAAACGCTTCTCACCACAGCAGATCACCGCCCAGCTCCGTGCCGAGCACCCCGACCAACCGGAGATGCAGGTGTCCCACGAAACCATCTACCAGGCCATCTACCTGCAATCCCGCGGCAGCCTACGCACCGACCTACGCCGCCAGGTTGCCCTGCGCACCGGCAGAGCCCGCCGCCGGACCCGCCCCATCGCCGGCGCGGCGACCCGCTCCAACCGTGACTGGGTCGGCCTGAACGTCTCACAGCGGCCCGCTGAAGCCGACGACCGGGCCGTGCCCGGACACTGGGAAGGCGACCTGGTCATCGGCAAGAACGGCACCTCCGCGGTAGCGACCCTGGTCGAACGCAGCACCCGCTACCTGATGCTGGTCGCCCTGCCCGACGGACGCCTATGCCACGACGTCGCCGCCCGGCTCAGCACCGCGATGCGCCGCCTGCCCGCCCAGCTCCTCCGGTCACTGACCTGGGACCAAGGCTCCGAAATGGCCGCCCATGCCACGTTCACCCTGGCCACCGACTGCCCGGTGTTCTTCTGCGACCCGCACTCCCCCTGGCAACGCGGCAGCAACGAGAACACCAACGGCCTGCTGCGCCAGTACTACCCAAAAAGCGTGACCAACTTCCGCACCGTGACCCAACGCCAACTCGACACCGTCGCCCGACAGCTCAACGAACGCCCCCGCATGACCCTGGCATGGAACACTCCCGCCGAGCGGCTCACCGAGCTCCTCGGTGATGCAACCACCGGCTGAAAACGCC
>NZ_JBITLX010000095.1:0-1118 GCF_044465625.1 Actinoplanes sp. NPDC049599 | reverse complement strand
AAGAGGGGGCCGCCGCCTCGTCTCGGACAGGGCCTCGTTGGCCACATCCCTGGCCACTGGGCTCGTGAGGCCATGCGTGCTTGACGATGCTGGCTGCGCGCCGAGCGCGAGCTTAGAGATGGCTCTGACCAGGAACTATTCATCTAGCGGGCGCACCGTATGGGGGGCCGGATGCTAGCTTGGGTGAAGTGTCTCCGGGAAGCGTTGGTGCCACGTGAGGCTGTCGGCTTCAGGTGCACATGGACTCTTGCCGATGCTCCGAGTTACCTTGGCTGAAGACGTCACCGCAGAGATGGGAGGTAGTGGCTGTGGAACACACTCATGCTGCTCCCTTCGCTCCTCGTACCTGGTTCTCCGGGGCTGTCGGCGATGATGGTCTGACCACGCGTGAGCGTCGCCGTGAGGCGAAGAAGTACCTGGCCTCGGCAGGCCGTCTCCCCTCGAAGGCGGAGATGGACGCCCGGGAAGCTCGCCTGAGGGCAAATCGTGCTTCGGGGAACCGTCACAATTAGAGGGTGACCTCTCCGCTCCAATGGCGTCCGTACAGCCGTGGTGATCGGAGCGCTCTCCGTGGGTTCGTCTGCACTGACCCTGCATCTGCGCAGTGGGACGGCCTAAGCAAGTCCCATCCCCGCCCGTGGGAACTACAAGCTCAGTCTTATATCCGGGAACACGCACCCAAGCCCAAGCTCCTTCAGTCCACGTTTCTTGGCTGGGACGATGTAGGGCTTGCCGCCGTCACTGCCTGGCAAGGCCAGCCCGACGGCCCCGGTCAGGTGCTTCTCCAGCTCGTGGCGGTAGCCATGCGGCACCGGGGCTCGGGCGGGGTGTGCGCAAAGAACGCCATCTTGACGGCCATAGCCACCATCAAGGAGCAAGCACGGGAGGCCGGCGCTGCTCGCGTGCTGATCGAAACCCACGTCGACCGTCGAAACCTGGGAAGTAAGCGGATGAATGAGGCCGCCGGCTTTCGTCTTCGACAGCCGGGATGGCGACGACTGGGAGGTGTGGCTCTACTGCGAGGAACTCTGAGCGCCGTCGGTACCGGAGGCCGGCCAAAATATCGTCGCAAATTATGGGTGGGATCATGATCGTAAGAAAGTGCTGATCAGGGGCGG
>NZ_JBITLX010000094.1:0-1131 GCF_044465625.1 Actinoplanes sp. NPDC049599 | reverse complement strand
CGGGCAAGGCCGGGGTCGAGGTGATGTACGCGCTGAACCTCGGCACCCGGGGGGTGCAGGAGGCGTTGGACGTCCATGAGTACCTGAACCACCCCGACCGCACCCGTCTGGCCGAGCTTCGCCGTTCCAACGGGAACGACAAGCCTTACGGGGTAAAGATGTTCTGCCTGGGCAATGAGCTGGACGGCCCCTGGCAGACTGGGCACAAGACGGCCCACGAGTACGGACGTTTGGCAGCCGAGACGGCGCGCGCGTTGCGGTCGGCGGATCCGGACCTGCACCTGGTCGCCGTCGGCAGCTCGAGCTCGTCCATGCCCACGTTCGCGGCCTGGGAGGCCGAGGTTCTCGAGCACACCTACGAGGCCGTCGACTACATCTCGGCCCACGCCTATTACGAACCGGTCGACGGCGATGTCGCCAGCTTTCTGGCGTCCTCAGTCGACATGGACCACTTCGTCGAGCGCGTGGTGGCGACCGCGGACAGCGTCGGGGCCCGGCTGAAGAGCACGAAACGGATCATGGTCTCGTTCGACGAGTGGAACGTGTGGCGTCAGGCCGACTTCCGCTCCGGTCTGACCGCGGCCGATCCTTCCGAGTGGGCCGTGGCCCCGCGCGTGATCGAAGACCGTTACGACGTGACGGACGCGGTGGTGGTGGGCAGTCTGCTGATCTCGTTGCTCCGGCACAGCGACCGGGTGACGGCGGCCTGCCAGGCACAGTTGGTGAACGTGATCGCGCCGATCCGCAGCGAGCCGAACGGGCCGGCCTGGCGTCAGACCATCTTCCATCCGTTCGCGATCACCTCTCGCCTGGCCCGCGGTGAGGTCCTGCGGGTGGAACCGCACGGGCCGCTCTACGACACGGCCCGGTTCGGTGAGGTGCCGGTGGTCGACGCGGTGGCCACTCATGACCCGGAGTCGGGGGAGGTCAGCGTGTTCGTGGTCAACCGGGGCCAGGACCAGCCGGTAACCCTCAGCGTGCCGCTGGGGAGTTTCGACCGGACGTTCACCGTGGCCGAAGCGTGGACGCTGGCCGATCCCGATCTCTCGGCGGCCAACACGGTGGACGAACCGGACCGGGTGGTGCCGGTCCCGACGCCGGGAGCCACCGTGACAGACGGGGAACTCCGGC
>NZ_JBITLX010000093.1:0-1138 GCF_044465625.1 Actinoplanes sp. NPDC049599 | reverse complement strand
CAGCGCGCGAGCCCGTCCGCGAGGACGGGCGAGTCCTCCTCCCGCGGCCTTGCGCCGCGCGTCGTGCGTCGTCCTCGAAGCCTTGAGGCGTTTTTCGCTCACCACTTGCGGGAAACGTTTCATGACCACTCTCCATCGCTACACGCTGCATAGCGGCCGCGCATCGGCCCTCCGCCAGGAGGCGCGCTGATGTTCACCGGCATCATCGAAGGCGTCGGCCGCCTGCATTCCACCCAGCCCATCGGCGGCGACGTGCGCCTGCGCATCGCCACCGGCAGCCTGGATTTCTCCCAGCCCAAGCTCGGCGAAAGCATCGCCGTCAACGGCGTGTGCCTGACCGTGATCGAGTTCGGCGCGGACTGGTACGACGCCGACGCGTCCACCGAAACCCTGGCGCTGACCACGCTCGGCGCGCTGCAGGCCGGGGCCAAGGTCAACCTGGAACGCGCGATGCGGCCCAGCGACCGGCTCGGCGGGCATCTGGTCAGCGGCCACGTCGACGGCGTCGGCGCGGTCGAATCGGTGCGCGAGGACGCGCGCGCGCAGCGCTGGCGCTTCCGCGCGCCGGCGCCGCTGCTGCGCTATATCGCCAAGAAGGGCTCGATCTGCGTCGACGGCGTCAGCTTGACCGTCAACGAAGTCGACAGCGAAGGTTTCGAAGTCGCGCTGATCCCGCACACCGTCGCCAACACCGCGTTTTCCGATACCGCGGTCGGCGCGCCGGTGAATCTGGAGATCGATCTGGTCGCACGTTACGTCGAGCGCCTGCTCGGCGAGCGGCCCGCCGCCGTGGAGGCTTCGGCATGAGTTTCGCTACGGTTCCCGAACTGCTCGAAGAAATCCGCGCCGGCCGCATGGTCGTGATCGTCGACGACGAAGACCGCGAGAACGAAGGCGACCTGATCATGGCCGCCGAACTGGTGCGCCCGGCCGACATCAACTTCATGGTCACCCACGCCCGCGGCCTGGTGTGCCTGTCGCTGATGCGCGAGCGCTGCCTGCAGCTCGGCCTTGGTCCGATGGTGCGCGACAACACCTCGCCGCACCACACCAATTTCACCGTCAGCATCGAGGCGGCCGAAGGCGTCACCACCGGCATTTCCGCCTACGACCGCGCCCACACCGTGCGCACCGCGGT
>NZ_JBITLX010000092.1:0-1139 GCF_044465625.1 Actinoplanes sp. NPDC049599 | reverse complement strand
CTAGTGTGGCGTGTCTGAAGTGATTTGACGGTGTGGGTGCGGGACAATGAGGCATGTCTGTTGCCGCCGCGTTGGTTCTTCGTCCCGGTGACGGTGTTCGGCTGCGGGAGTTGACCCGGTCGTCGACCGCGCCAGCGGGGCATGTCCAGCGGGCTCGGATGGTGTTGCTGGCCGCGGAAGGCGTGCCGAACGCTGAGATCGGTCGGCGGGTCGGGATGACCCGGCAGACGGTGATCGCGTGGCGGGCCCGGTATGAGGCCGGCGGGATCCAATCGCTGGCGGATCTGCCTCGTTCGGGCCGGCCGCCGGTGATCGACGAGCCTGCGGTGATCACCTCGACGCTGAACCCGCCGCCGAACGCCCTCGGGGTGACGCACTGGTCGGCGCGGCTGCTGGCCGATCACCTGACCCGCAGCGGAATGCCGGTCAGTTTCGCCGAGGTGGCCCGGATCTGGCGGGACTGGGGTTTGCAACCACACCGGTCCGAGACGTTCAAGTTCTCCACCGATCCCCAACTCGAGGCCAAGATTCGTGACGTCGTCGGGCTGTACCTCGACCCACCAGCCAACGCCGTGGTCGTGTGCGTGGACGAGAAAAGCCAGATCCAGGCCCTCGACCGGACCGCACCGCTGCTACCGATGCGTTTCGATGAGGCGGAACGCCGTACCCACGACTACAAGCGACACGGCACCACCACCTTGTTCGCCGCCCTGGAGGTCGCGACCGGAAGAATCACCGCGGACGCCTGCTACCAGCGGCACCGCAACGGCGAGTTCCTCGCCTTCCTCAAACTGGTCGCCAAGGCCCACCCGCGAGTGAAACTGCACGTGGTGGCCGACAACTACGGCACCCACAACCACCCGAACGTCAAAGCGTGGCTGGCCCGCAACCCGCGGATCACCATGCACTTCACCCCGACCAGCGCATCCTGGATGAACATGGTCGAGATCTTCTTCGGGATCATCACCCGCCAGGCCATCCGCCGCGGCACCTTCACCAGCGTGCCCGACCTGATCGGCGCGATCCGCGCGTTCATCGACGCCTACAACCAGCGCTGCGAACCTTTCCGCTGGACCAAGACCGCCGACCAGATCCTCACCAAAGCCAACCGTCAAAAGAACTCAGACACGCGACACTAG
>NZ_JBITLX010000091.1:0-1140 GCF_044465625.1 Actinoplanes sp. NPDC049599 | reverse complement strand
GCAGGTCCGGCAGTTCCCGGCCGAAGTGGCCGTACGCGGCGGTCTGCTGGTAGATCGGGCGCAGCAGGTCCAGATCACGGATGATCGCGGCCGGACGCAGGTCGAACACCTCGTTGATCGCCTTCTCGATCCGCTCCACCGGCACATTCTCCGTACCGAAGCACTCCACGAACAACGACACCGGGTGCGCCTTGCCGATCGCGTACGCCACCTGCGTCTCACAACGCTCCGCCAGACCCGCGGCAACCACATTCTTCGCCACCCAGCGCATCGCGTACGCCGCCGAACGATCCACCTTCGACGGATCCTTACCCGAGAACGCACCACCACCGTGCCGGGCGTAACCACCGTACGTATCCACAATGATCTTGCGGCCGGTCAGGCCCGCATCGCCCATCGGGCCACCGATCTCAAAACGACCGGTGGGGTTGACCAGCAGCCGGTAGTTCTCCACGTCCAGGCCCAGGCCCTCGAGCTCCGGGGCGATAACGTGCTCGCGGACGTCCGGGGTCAGCAGCGACTCCAGCGAGATGTCCGCCGCGTGCTGCGACGACACCACCACCGTGTCCAGCCGGACCGGGCGCAGGCCGTCGTACTCGATGGTGACCTGGGTCTTGCCGTCCGGGCGCAGGTACGGGATCGTGCCGTCCTTGCGAGCCGTCGACAGCCGCCGGGCCAGGCGGTGCGCCAGCGCGATCGGCAGCGGCATCAGCTCCGGAGTCTCCGAACAGGCGAAGCCGAACATCATCCCCTGATCGCCCGCACCCTGGGCATCCAGCACATGCTCGGAGTCACCCTCGCGCAACTCCAGCGCGCTGTCCACACCCTGAGCGATATCCGGCGACTGCGAGCCGATCGAGACACTCACGCCGCAGGACGCACCGTCGAAGCCCTTCTTCGACGAGTCATAACCGATACCCAGGATCGTCTCGCGGACAATCGCCGGGATGTCCGCGTACGCCTGGGTGGTCACCTCACCGGCCACGTGCACCTGGCCGGTCGTGATCAGGGTCTCCACCGCGACCCGGCTACGGGGGTCCTGCCTCAGCAGGGCGTCGAGAATACCGTCGCTGATCTGATCAGCGATCTTGTCCGGGTGGCCTTCCGTGACCGACTCGGACGTGAACAGGCGGCGTGCCA
>NZ_JBITLX010000089.1:0-1224 GCF_044465625.1 Actinoplanes sp. NPDC049599 | reverse complement strand
CTGATCCGGCTTCAGGAGGAGATCTCCTGGCAGGAGAACCGCAAGCTGGAGGGCGAGGTCGTCGAGCTGCTGGTGACCGAGAGCAAGGGGCGTAAGGACGGCGAGACGACGCGCCTGTCCGGCCGGGCCCGGGACAACCGGCTCGTCCACTTCAGCGTGCCGGAGGGTGCTCCCACGCCCAGGCCAGGTGACTTCGCCTCGGTGCGGATCTCGTACGGAGCCCCGCACCACCTGGTCGCGGACGACTCCGGTGCTGCCTACGCCGTACGGCGTAGCCGTGCGGGTGATGCCTGGGACCAGAGGCAGATCGATGCCTGCGGTCCGGCGCCGACCGAGTCCGCAGCGGGACCGCGTCCGGTCTCGCTCGGCGTTCCGGTACTCCGCCGCGCCTGATTCTTCGCCTGGTGTAGTCCTTTTGGGCGTCATCGACGGCTGCCCGTCATGTCGATTTGACCTGCTGGTGGGGCGTCCGTAAGGTTTTACCTGTTGGCAGCGCGGGAGGCACGGACACGAAAGTGGCCGGTCCCGGGTCAACTTCCCTCGAACTTCTGCCGAAGCTCTTCCCATCACGGGTTGGGCCTCGGAGGTTCGCCTGGGAGTCCGGTGGTGCGGAGCAGTGAAAATCTTCTGGTAAGGTTTACACCGCTCGGTTCGCCGGGTAAGTTAGAGAGGTTGCCCCGGAAGCTGCGGAGACGTGGTGGAGGGTGAGCGTCCGCTCCTTGAGAACTCAACAGCGCATCTGAACAACCGATGCCAATTGATCGTCTTTTAGACGGTTTTCTTGGCTGATGGATCAGGTCCTCGTCGTACCGGCCCCCGTCGGTAGGGCGGTTCATAGGGTCTGGTTCTTATTGGTCAGGATACTCTTTGTAATACTTCGCAAGACTTTTCTTCTAGAAAAGTTATTTACGGAGAGTTTGATCCTGGCTCAGGACGAACGCTGGCGGCGTGCTTAACACATGCAAGTCGAACGGTGAAGCCCTTCGGGGTGGATCAGTGGCGAACGGGTGAGTAACACGTGAGTAATCTGCCTCTGACTCTGGGATAACCACGGGAAACGGTGGCTAATACCGGATATGACATGCGGCCGAGTGGTCTGTGTGTGGAAAGTTTTTCGGTCAGAGATGAGCTCGCGGCCTATCAGCTTGTTGGTGGGGTAATGGCCTACCAAGGCGACGACGGGTAGCCGGCCTGAGAGGGCGACCGGCCACACTGGGACTGAGA
>NZ_JBITLX010000088.1:0-1247 GCF_044465625.1 Actinoplanes sp. NPDC049599 | reverse complement strand
CACATGAACTTTTCCGCCATACGGAAGGCCGAACTCATCCAGCAGGCGGCCCAGTGCGGCGACGTGTCCGAGATCGAACAGCTCGAACTCCGGCACGACCCCCAAGTGCTGGGTGCGGCGGTACAGCTCGACCATGAACGGCCAGGGGTTGCTGAACACGTCGTTGCCGAAGTTCACCGTGCCGCAGGTCAGCGAGCAGGAGTCCGGAGCTGCGGCGAGCACGTCCAGCCGGGCCTCCAGCAAATCGTGCACGCTGCCGCCGGTGGACAACTGGACGATCAGCCCGGTGTTCTCACGGAGCGCCGAAACCGTCGCCCGCAAGCGTCCTAAATCCAAGGTAGGCCGATGCTCGGCATCCCGGATGTGGACGTGGATCATCGCCGCTCCGGCCGCCTCGCAGGCCTTGGCCTCGGCGACCAGCTCCTCCAGCGTGGTCGGCAACTGCGGGCAGTCCGCCTTGGCGACCTCGGCCCCGGTCGGAGCCACGGTGATCAGCGTCCGGTTCATCCGGCCATCGTGACCCCAGGCCGGAGAATTGACCAGACTTGAGAACGATTACCGGACGTTTTGCGGTCAGGCCTGCGGAAGACGGCGGATCTTGGGGACGCTGGTGGCCGGGGCGGCGGCTGCGTCCACCACGATCTCCTGCGCGGCTTCTACCCCACCGGCAACCAGCTGGGCGTCGGCCGGAGTGGACCGCTTGAGCACGGCCAGGGCGATCGGGCCGAGCTCGTGGTGCCGGGCCGCAGTGGTCACCCGGCCGACCTCGCGTTCCCCGTTCAGCACCGGGGCGCCGTTGGCCGGCAGCTCGTTCATCGAGCCGTCCAGATGCAGCATGACCAGGCGGCGGGGCGGGCGGCCGAGGTTGTGCACCCGGGCGATCGTCTCCTGCCCCCGGTAGCAGCCCTTTTCCAGGTGCACCGCGGTCCGCAGCCAGTCCAGCTCGTGCGGGATGGTGCGGTGATCGGTCTCGAATCCCTGCCGGGGACGCCAGGCGGCCACCCGCAGCGCGTCCACCGCCCACGTCCCGGCCGCGTCGTCGAACTCTCCCGCCGCGACCCGGCTCCCGAACTCGGACCGCGGGACCAGCACCTCGCGCCAGGACCACTCCGGGTGCCCGGCCACCTCGACCTCGGCGGCGGTATAGAGCGCGCCGCCGGTGGCCGGCTCGGGCCACGGGTCGCGCCAGGCCAGCGGGTCTCCGGGAACGTTCGGGTCGGTCTCCCGATCGACCGGCTCACCGATCA
>NZ_JBITLX010000087.1:0-1287 GCF_044465625.1 Actinoplanes sp. NPDC049599 | reverse complement strand
TGAAGTTCCACCCCGGGACCGGACACCGGAGTTTCATGCCGCGAGGGCGATGGGTGGACGGTAGCAGACACGTGCTTCGCGTGGTGTCTGGTGTTTCACGGTGGAATGTAATCTTTTGTTGTTGTAGTAGTTGACGTAGGCGAATACCGCCCGGCGGGCCTGCGCCCGGGTCGCGAAGACGCGGGTGCTGATCTCGGCCTTGAGGCTGGCGAAGAACGATTCGGCGACGGCGTTGTCGTAGCACGATCCGGTCCGGCCCATGGACGGCCGCATGTCGAGCCTGGTCAGCGCGGCCCTGAAGTCCTTCGATGTGTATTGGCTGCCGCGGTCGGAGTGGAAGATCGCGCCGGGGCGGACCAGGCCGCGGCGGTGAGCCAACTCCACGGCGTCGCACACGAGTTCGGAGCGCATGTGCGTGGCCATGGCGTGTCCGACGACTTCCCGGTTGAACAGGTCGATCGTGGTGGCCAGGTACAGCCAGCCCTCGGCGGTGGGCAGGTAGGTGATGTCACCGACCAGCCGCAGGCCGGGCGCCGGGGCGGTGAAGTCGCGGCGGATCAGGTCCGGTGCCGGCGCGGCCTTGGTGTCCTGTTTGGTCAGTGACCGCCGCCGGCGTCGGGTGATCCCGGCGAGGCCGCGTTCACGCATGACCCGTTCGACGCGTTTACGGTTGATGCGCAGCCCGCGGCGGCGCAGCTCGGCAGCGATCCGCGGCGCCCCGTAGCCTCGGTGTTCGGCCTGGATCTGCCGGATCAGCTGGGCGAGGTCCTCATCGTCGGCCTCTCGCGCCTGGCGGGCGGGTTCGGCGGCCAGCCACTCGTAGTAGCCCTGCCTGCGCTTGACCGCCAGAACACGACACAGTCGCGCCACACCGTAGACAGCGTGGTGCTCGGAGATGAACCGGTAGCGGCCGATCAATGACCCATCTCCTTCGCAAAATAGGCGGCCGCTTTCCGCAGGATCTCCTTCTCCAGCTCCAGTTCGGCGACCTTGCGCCGCAGCCGGCGCAGCTCGTCGCGTTCGGCGCCGCTCAGCTCGCCACCGTCACCATGGCGACCGGCACGCTGCTCATCGGCGCGTTTCGCGGCGCTGACCCAGCCGCGCAGGGTCTCGTGATTGACACCGAGCTCACGGCCGACGTCGCGCAGCGTTCGGCCCGAAGACCGGACCAGTTCGACCGCGTCCCGACGGAAATCCTCGGAATACTTCGAAGGGCGGGGCACCGGGACATCCTTCCCCCAGACCACTGTCTGGTTTCAAGGTGTCCGGCTCGAAGGTGGAACTTCA
>NZ_JBITLX010000086.1:0-1295 GCF_044465625.1 Actinoplanes sp. NPDC049599 | reverse complement strand
AGTAGCCGGAGGGAGTTTCACCCTCCGGCCCTCACAGATCCGTACGTGACAGTCTCCTGTCATACGGCTCTTGTCGTCCTGATCATCAGAAGGTGGTGATCCATGCCCAGTGGGCGAAGGCTTTCGGAGACTGGACGGTGATGCGTTGCCAGCCGGCTTTGGCCTTCTTGAAGGATCGGACCCGTTTGAACTTGTTCCGCAGGAAACGCACCAGGTAGGCGTTGATGCGCTGCAGGAGGGGATACAGGGCGGAACGGTTGAACCGTCCGTAGTACTGCATCCAGCCCCGCACGACAGGATTTATCCGTCGTGCGATATCGGCCAGGGTTAGGTTTGTTCTGCGGCCCAGCCGCCATCGGCGGACCGTGCCGCTGATCTTCTTCAGGGCGTCTTTACTGATCGCTGGCGTGAACGCGGTGAACGTGACCTGGTCCCGTTCATTCCGCGCCCCTCGATAACGAAACGTGTATCCCAGGAACGTGAACGCGGTGTGCTCATATGCGGCCCGCCGGTCCCTGTTCCCGCAATACACGATCTTCGTCTTGTCGGGATGCACCGTCAACCCGACCTCACCCATCCTCGCAGTGATCTCCGCGACCAGGCGTTGCGCCTGACCCAGAGTCACGCAATGCACCACCACATCATCGGCGTAACGCTCGAACGGATTCCCCGGATGTTCCCGGGCCATCCACATGTCGAACGCGTAGTGCATGAACAGATTCGCCAGCACCGGTGACACCGCAGATCCCTGCGGCGTGCCCCGATCCCGTTCCTGCATCGTGCCGTCGGTCAGCTGCAACGGTGCGACCAGCCACCGCTTAACGTATAACACGATCCACGAGACATCAGTATGCTTCTCGACCGCTTTCAGCATCAACGCGTGATCAACACTGTCGAAGAACTTCTGAATGTCCATATCGATCACCCAGTCGTACTTCCAGCACCGCTGCCGACACACACCCACCGCGTCCAACGCCGACCGTGCAGGCCGGTAGCCGTAGGAGTCGGGATGGAAGACCGGTTCGACCTTCGCCTCCAACCTCCGGGCCACCACCGTCTGGGCGACCCTGTCCGCGACCGTGGGAACCCCCAACATCCGGGTGCCCCCACCATGGGCTTTCGCGATCTCGACCGCTTTCACCGCAGGCGGAAAGTACGTGCCCGATGACATCCGATTCCAGATCTTATACAAATTGTTCTTCAGATCCTTGTCGAACACCTCGATACTCACACCGTCCACGCCCGGGCCACCCCGATTCGCCTTCACCTGCTGATAGGCATCCCACACTTCCTGC
>NZ_JBITLX010000085.1:0-1300 GCF_044465625.1 Actinoplanes sp. NPDC049599 | reverse complement strand
GCGGACAGGAAGATCGCCGGCAGGTTGTCGCTGCCCTCCATCGCCCGCAGGTGCACGAGCAGTTCCATCCCGCTCATCTCGGGCATCGTCACGTCGAGAATCGCCACGTCCGGGCGTCCTCGCTCACCCACGGCCTGCAGGGCCGTCTTCGCCGAGGTGGTCCCGATCACCCGGTGCCCGTTCGACTGCAGCCTGAACGTGACGATGCGGACGGTGTCCGGATCATCGTCCACCACCAGTACCCGGGCCATAACACGCCATCCCAACCGTAGGCAGCACCTTCGTCCGGTGGGATGCTTCGGCGCGGGAAGCCGTGATCTTGAGAAATCAGTTCGGCCGGTCCGGTCCGTCCCGAGCACTTCACCCGGCGCACCGACCTGACGATGCTGCGTCGGTGACCCTTGCGAGCGCTGCGGCTGAGCCGGCCCGGGACCGTCCCGGTGCCCACCAGAAGCTGGGACGGTTCGTCAGTGGGCTCGCGCTGCTGGCCGTCCTGATCGTGGTGCCCACCGCGGCCGCCGTCGTCTCCTACGACCGGATGGTGCGCTCCAACGCGGACCGCGAGATGCAGAACACCGCGGACCTGGCGGACGTCTTCCTCCGGGAGCAGAACGCCGGGCTGGCCGCGCTGATGAACTCGGTAGCTGCGGACGCGGGCCTGGCGGAGGCCCTTTCGCAGGCCCCGGCCGCGGACCGGCTGACCACCGTGAACCGGGTTCTGCGGACGCTGTCGGCGGCCGGGACCGACATCTCCACGGTCGTCGTCCTGGACTCCGGGGAACGGGTGGTGGGTAACCTGCCCGGCCGGGTCCCGATCGGGTACGACCTGGGCAAGCAGACCTGGTTCCCGGACATCAGTGACCTGGACAACTATTCGGTCTCGGCGGTGTTCCGGAGCCCGGTCTCCGGCTTTGACGTCACGGCCACGACGGTGACGATCCACGATTTCTCGGGCGCCCTCGTCGGGTATGTGGTGGTGAGCCGGAAGATCACCGGATACCAGCGCTACGTAGACTCCTACGGTTCCGGCCGGGGCGTCCGGCTGAGCGTGCTGGACGGTTCCGGCCAGCTGGTGGCGGACAGCGAGGGGGCGGCGCCGGCCGGGCTCTCCCGGGTCGACCGGCTGGCCCGGGGGGCGACCGTGCTGGCCGGCAGTGGGCAGATCGTGGCGGCCAGCGTGCCCACCTCCGAGGCGGGCGGATACGGCTGGCGGGTGGTCGCGCAGGAGAGCAAGGCGACCGCGATGCGCCCGGCGGTGTTCTTCCGCGCGGTGGCGATCGGGACCGCGGCCGTGCTGCTG
>NZ_JBITLX010000084.1:0-1382 GCF_044465625.1 Actinoplanes sp. NPDC049599 | reverse complement strand
TGCACCGTGGCCCCGGCGTCCTCCCCGCGCTCCACCGCGTCCGCCACCAGGGTCTGGGCCGAGTCGCCCGACCCCTCCACCCCGGCGGCCTGCAGGCCGGCCTGATCCTTCAGCATCACCAGGTACTCGCCGGCGATCGCGCCCTTGCTCCCGGTACCGACCAGCGGGGCCGGCACATCCGCGAGCGCGCTCTGCTGACCGCCGCCGAAGGCGTGCGGCAGGGCGGTGGCGACCGGGGTCAGCGACACCGCCGCGACCGCCGCGACCGAGAGCCCGACCGCGATCCTGATCGTCACGGCCCGGCGCGGCATGCTCCAGTGAATGGCCCGGTGAGGGCGGCGAGGATCCGTCACGCACCGCAGCTTACGGGTGCGCACCGACAGGATGCCCGGCCCGCAATGGCGTACCGCGCCCAAAACCGCACGGAACGTGATTGCCATCGGCCGTTTCGCGGAGATACCGGGTAGTCCTTCCGGTGCTCCTATTTCTGGCTTGACCGAAACTTAAATGCGGTGCGGTGAATGGCTTCCGGCGTGTCCCCACCCCGCGGGCCGTGATCATGCCCGTCCGCTCCGGACAACTGAGCATGATCGCGAGGGGGCGTTACCGGGGGCGGCCAGGGGTGCCGTAGTCCGGATCGGTGCTGCCCAGAGAGGGCCCGGGCGCCGGGGCCCCCGGCTCCAGACCGGGCTGGGTGCCGGCGCCGGAGTTGCTGCCGCCGAAGCTGACCCCCGGCGAGGATCCGAAGCTGACCTGCGGGGCGGACCGCACCTGCTCGTTCTCCGCCTCGAAGTAGTCGGCCCGCTGGAAGCTGAACATCCCGGCGATGATGTTCGTCGGGATCGACTCCACCTTGGTGTTCAGCTCGCGCACGTTGGCGTTGTAGTACCGCCGGCCCGCGGCGATCCGGTCCTCCGTGGCCGACAGCTCGTTCTGCAGCGACAGGAAGTTCTGGTTCGCCTTCAGGTCGGGGTAGGCCTCGGCGATCGCGAACAGCCGGCCCAGCGACTGGGACAGCTGCCCCTCCTGCTGCGCCTGCTGGGCCACCGAGGCGCCCGGCGTGGTGGCCGCGTTCCGGGCCTGGATCACCGCGTCCAGCGTCTCCCGCTCGTGCGTGGCGTAGCCCTTGACCGTCTCCACCAGATTCGGGATCAGATCGTGGCGCCGGGTCAGCTCGACGTCGATCTGCTGCCAGGCCTCCTGCACCTGGTTGCGCTGGCGGACCAGGCCGTTGTAGCTCAGCACCAGCCACAGGCCGATGCCCACGACCAGGACGATCACGATGATCAGAGCAATCAGCATGAGCCGATCCTGTCAGGAAAGGCCAAGATCGGACAGACCGTACACGTACCGGTAGGGCAGCCCGGCCGCCTCCACCTTCT
>NZ_JBITLX010000083.1:0-1388 GCF_044465625.1 Actinoplanes sp. NPDC049599 | reverse complement strand
CGGTACAGCGACCCGGCCCTGGGCCTGACCTGGCCGCTCGAGGTCAGCGTGATCAGCGCCAAGGACGCCGCGTGGCCGCTGCTGGAAGGGGTCACCCAGTGATCATCGTCGACACCGCCCTGGCCAAGCGCGAGGCCGAGGGCAACCCGATCCGGGTCGCCCTGGTCGGCGCCGGCTTCATGGGCCGCGGCTTCGTGAACCAGGTCGTCAACTCGACGCCCGGCATGGTTCTGGCCGCCATCGTCAACCGCACGCAGGCCAACGCCGAGCGCGCGTACACCGAGGCCGGGATCACCGAGTGGGAGGTCACCGAGGACGCCCAGACGACGTCCAAGGCGGTCGCCGCCGGCATCCCGGTGATCACCTCGAACTACGAGGCGGTCACCCAGGCCGAGGGCATCGACGCGATCGTCGAGGCCACCGGCAACGTCGAGTTCGGCGCCCACGTGGTCACCTCGGCGATCGACGGTGGCAAGCACGTCGTGCTGCTGAACGCCGAGGTCGACGGAACCGTGGGCTCGGCGCTGAAGGCCCGGGCCGACGCCAAGGGCGTCATCGTCACCGGGTGCGACGGTGACCAGCCGGGCGTCCAGATCAACCTGGTCCGCTTCGTCCAGGGCATCGGTCTCACCCCGCTGGTCTGCGGAAACATCAAGGGCCTGCAGGACGAGTACCGCAACCCGACCACGCAGGAAGGCTTCGCCAAGCAGTGGGGGCAGGACCCGCACATGGTGACCTCCTTCGCCGACGGCACGAAGATCTCCTTCGAGCAGGCGATCGTGGCCAACGCGACCGGCATGACGGTGGAGAAGCGCGGCATGCGCGGCACCGACCACCGCGGTCACGTGGATGAGCTGACCAAGGCGTACGACGTCGAGGAGCTCAAGGCGGCCGGCGGTTACGTGGACTACGTGGTCGGCAGCCAGCCGGGCCCGGGTGTCTTCGTCCTGGCCACCCACGACGACCCGAAGCAGAAGCACTACCTGAACCTGTACAAGCTCGGTGAGGGCCCGCTGTACAGCTTCTACACCCCGTACCACCTGTGCCACTTCGAGGTCCCGACCTCGGTGGCCCGGGCCGTGCTGTTCAACGACGCGGTGATGCAGCCGATCGGGGCGCCCACGGTCGAGGTCGTCGCGGTCGCCAAGCGCGACCTGAAGGCCGGTCAGACGATCGACGGCCTGGGTGGCTACGACACGTACTCGGTGGCCGAGAAGGCTTCGGTCACCAAGGACGAGAACCTGCTGCCGATGGGTGTCACCGAGGGCTGCGTGCTGCTGCGCGACGTGGCCAAGGACGAGGTGCTCACCTACGCCGACGTGACGCTGCCCGAGGGCCGGCTGATCGACCAGCTCCGGATCGAGCAGGCGAACCTGACCTTCTGATCC
>NZ_JBITLX010000082.1:0-1414 GCF_044465625.1 Actinoplanes sp. NPDC049599 | reverse complement strand
TGGTGCCGTCGGTGTTTGTGGTGTTGGAGCGGTTGCCGTTGTTGGGTAACGGGAAGGTGGATCGGTTGGCGTTGCCGGAGCCGGAGTTTTCGGGGGTGGTTTTCCGGGCTCCGGTGACGGCGGTGGAGGTGGTGTTGGCGGAGGTTTTCGCTGATGTGCTGGGTGTGGATCGGGTGGGTGTTGATGATGATTTCTTCGTCTCTGGTGGGGACAGTATTCGTTCGATTCAGGTGGTGGCGCGGGCTCGGGTTCGTGGGGTGGTGGTGACGCCGAAGCTGATTTTTCAGCGTCGGACGGTGGCGGGTTTGGCTGCGGTTGCGGTGTCGGGTGGGGCTGGGCGGGTGGTGGCGGAGTTGCCTGGTGGTGGGGTGGGTGAGGTGCCGTTGCCGCCGGCGGGGCGGTGGTTGCTGGGGTTGGGTGGCCGGTTCGGCCGGTATGCGATGTCGGTGGTGTTGCGGCTGCCGGTAGGGGTGGACGAGGCGGGTTTGTCGGTTGTGGTGGCGGCGTTGCTGGATCGTCATGATGTGTTGCGGTCGCGGTTGACGGCTGCGGGTTCGTTGTGGGTGCAGCCGCCGGGTGCGGTGGTGGTGTCGTCGGTGTTGCGGCGGGTGTCCGGTGATGGTGTTGATGTGGCTGCGGTGCTGGACGCGGCGGCGGGTCGGTTGGATCCGGCTGGCGGGGTGATGGTCCAGTTTGTGTGGGTGGACGGGCCTGGTGCGGGGCGTTTGGTGGTGGTGGCGCATCACTTGGTGGTTGATGGTGTTTCCTGGCGGGTGCTGGTGCCGGATCTGGCGGTGGCGTGGGATCAGGTGTCGCGTGGGGTGCCGGTGGAGTTGGCGCCGGTGGGGACCTCGTTGCGTCGGTGGTCGCATGCTTTGGTGCGGGAGGCGGCTCGGCGGGTTGGTGAGCTGGGTTTCTGGCGGGGTGTGGTCGGTGGTGGGGATGCGGTGCTGGGCCGGCGGCGTTTTGATCCGGTGGTGGATACGGCGGCGTCGGTGGTGTCGGTTCCGGTGGTGTTGTCCGCCGATTTTGTGGGTCCGGTGGTGGACAGCTTCGGGTGTGGTGTTGATGAGGCGTTGCTGACCGGGTTGGTGGTGGCGTTGACGCGTTGGTCTTGGGGTCGTGGCCGTGTGGTGTCGTCGTTGTTCCGGTTGGAGGGGCATGGCCGGCAGGAGGAGTTGCTGGCGGGGGCTGATCTGTCGCGGACGGTGGGTTGGTTCACCAGTATGTATCCGGTCCGGTTGCAGATTGATGATCCTCATGCGGTGGGGCGTGCTGTCAAGCAGGTGAAGCAGCAGCTGCGGAGTGTCCCGGATCGGGGTATCGGTTATGGCTTGTTGCGGTATCTCAACGACGACACTGCTGCGGTCCTGGCTGCTGAGGCGGTTCCCCAGATCGGCTTCAACTACCTCGG
>NZ_JBITLX010000081.1:0-1419 GCF_044465625.1 Actinoplanes sp. NPDC049599 | reverse complement strand
GTACCAGTTGGACAGGTCGTCGACGAAATCGCCCAGGACCCGCCCGGTTCCGGCGGTGTCGTAGGCCTCCAGCTTCTCGTCCACGTCCCGGGCCAGGGCGTGCAGCTCACCGAGCACCCAGCGGTCCAGGGTGTTCCGCTCGCGAACCGGCTTGGCCGCAGCGGGATCCCAGTTCACGTGGCTGGCGTACAGCGTGAAGAACGACGCCGTGCTCCAGTAGGTGGACAGCAGCTTGCGGGTGATCTCGTCCAGCGGGCCCGGGCCGACCCGGCGCGGGCTCCAGGGCGAGCCGGAACAGGCCATGAACCAGCGCAGGGCGTCCGCCCCGTGCGCGTCCATCAGCGGGATCGGCGCCAGGATGTTGCCCAGGTGCTTGCTCATCTTGCGGCCGTCCTCGGCCATGATGTGGCCCAGGCAGACCACGTTCTCGTACGGCGAGCGGTCGAAGACCAGGGTGCCGACGGCCATCAGCGAGTAGAACCAGCCACGGGTCTGGTCGATCGCCTCGGCGATGTACTGCGCGGGATACCGGCTCTCCAGCGCCTTTTCGCTGCCCGGCACGTGCGGGTAGCCGATCGCGGCGAAGGGCATGGCACCGGAGTCGTACCAGGCGTCGATCACCTCGGGCACCCGGGTCGCGGTCTTCCCGCAGGAAGGGCAGTCAAAGGTGATCTCGTCGATGAACGGACGATGCGGGTCCAGTTCCGAGAGGTCCTTACCTACCAGCGCCCCGAGTTCCTTGCGCGAGCCGATCGCGGTGACGTGCTCTTCCTCGCCGGCACAACGCCACAGCGGCAAGGGGGTACCCCAGTAGCGACTGCGCGACAGCGCCCAGTCGATGTTGTTCTCCAGCCAGTCTCCGAACCGGCCGTGCTTGATGTGCTCCGGGTGCCAGTTCGTCTGCTCGTTCTCACGCAGCAACTGCTCGCGCACCGTGGTGGTGCGGATGTACCAGGCCGGCTGCGCGTAGTACATGAGCGGCGTGTGGCAACGCCAGCAGTGGGGGTAGGAGTGCTCGAAGCGCTGCGAGCGATAGAGCACGCCGCGCTTCTTCATGTCCATGATCAGCGGCTCGTCGGCGTCCTTGAAGAACAGCCCGCCGACCAGCGGCACGTCGTCCTTGAAGTGGCCGTTGCCCGCGACCGGGTTGACCACCGGCAGGTCGTTCGCCCGGGCGACCAAGAGGTCGTCCGCACCGAAGGCCGGAGCCTGGTGGACCAGGCCGGTGCCGTCGGCGGTGGTGACGTAGTCGGCCAGCACGACCCGGTGCGCGTCGGGGATTTCGAGCAGGTCGAACGGACGCTGGTAGGTAAGGCCTTCGAGGTCGCGGCCGGGCACCTCGGCCAGTACTTCCGCGTCCTCACCCAGCACCGCCGCCAGGAGCGGCTGGGCCACCACGAACGTCCCCTTGTCGTTCTT
>NZ_JBITLX010000080.1:0-1455 GCF_044465625.1 Actinoplanes sp. NPDC049599 | reverse complement strand
CGTCCACCAGTGCGTCCAACCGCGTGGTGGACACCCCTGAGTACGGACGAGGAGAGCGCCTCTTCGAGTTTGCTCACCCAGATCTGCTCCCGCAGTGTGGGAATTGGGGAGCGTGAAGGGGTGGATGGTCACCCCGATCCGGGGCGGCGCCCCGACCCGGCGGCTCGGCTGACGCGGTGACGGCCAGCGCCAGTGGCCTGGCCCCGCAGATCAGTGTTACCTATGCCGACCTGCAGGTTGCGCGCGTCGCGAAGCAGCGGGGCATGGACACTGCAACGGTGGAGAAACTGGTTTCCAAGTACACCACCGGTCGCGCGCTGGGTTTCATCGGTGAGCCGGCGGTCAACGTGCTGAAGCTGAACGTGGCGCTTGACCAGTCCGTCGCCAAGCAGGGTTAGGAACAGAGGACGATGGCCGGCCAGTTGCGGGTGCATCTCGGGGCTGCTCCCGGGGTGGGTAAGACGTACAGGATGCTTGAGGAAGGGCATCGGCGGCGTGAGCGGGGCACTGATGTCGTGGTCGGGTACGTCGAGACGCATGGCCGGGAGCAGACCGAGGCGATGCTGGCTGATCTGGAGGTGCTTCCGCGGCGGACGGTTTCCTATCGTGGGGCCACGTTCACCGAGATGGATGTGGACGCGGTGATCGCGCGGGGCGCGGAGGTGGTCCTGGTGGATGAGCTGGCCCACACCAATGTGCCGGGTTCGCGGAACACCAAGCGCTGGCAGGACATCGAGGAATTGCTGGATGCCGGGATCACGGTGCTGACCACGGTGAATGTGCAGCATCTGGAGTCGATCAACGACATCGTCCGGCAGATCACGGGGGTGCCGCAGCGGGAGACGGTGCCGGATGAGGTGGTGCGCCGGGCCGATGCGATCGAGTTGGTGGATATGGCCCCCGAGGCGATCCGGCGGCGGATGGCGCACGGCAACATCTACCGGCCGGAGAAGATCGACGCTGCCCTGGGTAACTATTTCCGGGTCGGGAACCTGACCGCGCTGCGGGAGCTGGCGTTGTTGTGGCTGGCGGACAAGGTTGATGACGAGCTGGAGAAGTACCGGGCCTCGCACGACATTTCCGATACGTGGGAGGCCCGGGAACGGGTGGTGGTGGCGCTGACCGGGGGCCCGGAGGGGGAGACGCTCATCCGTCGGGCTGCCCGGCTGGCCAGCCGTTCCCGGGGTGCTGATCTGTTGGCCGTGCACGTGGCCCGGAATGATGGTCTGAGTAGTGGTAGTCACGCCAATCTGGTGACCCAGCGGACCCTGATCGAGGATCTGGGTGGCACGTATCACCAGGTCGTGGGTAACGACATCCCCACCGCTCTACTCGACTTCGCCCGCGGGGTCAACGCAACCGAACTGGTCCTGGGCGTCTCCCGGCGAGGTCGGATCTCCTCGTTGCTCTCCCCCGGGGTCGGCGTCACCACCACCAACGGCGCCGGGGCGATCG
>NZ_JBITLX010000079.1:0-1470 GCF_044465625.1 Actinoplanes sp. NPDC049599 | reverse complement strand
ATCACGCTGGTGCGGGGCGCGCAGGCGCACCGGGCCGCGGTGGAGCGGCTGCTGGCGTCCTACCGGGCGATCCCCGCCGGGCAGCGGGTGCGGCTGGCCAAGCGCACCTCGAACCTGTTCCGGGCCCGGGCCGAGGGCACCACGACCGGACTGGACGTCTCCGGTCTGGACGGCGTCATCTCGATCGACACCGCCGCGCGCACCGCCGACGTCCAGGCGATGTGCACCTACGAGTCGCTGGTCGCGGCCACCCTGCCGTACGGCCTGATGCCGCTCGTGGTGCCCCAGCTGAAGACGATCACGCTGGGTGGGGCGGTGACCGGGCTGGGCATCGAGTCCAGCTCGTTCCGCAACGGCCTGCCGCACGAGTCGGTGCTCGAGCTGGACATCCTGACCGGCGACGGCACCCTGGTCACCGCCCGGCCCGAGGGGGAGCACGCGGATCTGTTCCGGGGCTTCCCCAACTCCTACGGCACGCTCGGCTACGCCACCCGGCTGCGGATCGAGCTGGAACCCGTGCAGCCCGCGGTGGCCCTGCGCCACGTGCGGTTCTCGGACCTGGACGAACTGACGGCGGCGATCGGCACGATCAGCGCCGCCCGGGAGTGGGAGGGCACCGGCGTCGACTTCCTCGACGGCGTGGTGTTCTCCGCCTCCGAGGCCTACCTGACCCTGGGCAGCTGGACCGACGACCTGTCCGGCCTGAGCGACTACACCGGACCGGAGCCGTTCTACCGCTCGATCCAGCGGCGGACCACGGACAAGCTGACCATCCACGACTACCTGTGGCGCTGGGACACCGACTGGTTCTGGTGCTCGGCCGCGTTCGGCGCGCAGAACCCGAAGGTGCGTCGCTACTGGCCGGCCCGGTTGCGGCGCAGTGACGTCTTCCACCGGCTGGTCGGGGTGGAGATGAAGTACGGCGTGGTCGCCAAGGTGGACCAGTGGCGCGGCAAGCCCGCCCGCGAACGGGTGATCCAGGACGTCGAACTGCCGGTCACCCGGACGGCCGAGTTCCTCCGCTGGTACCTCGACCACGTGCCGATGACCCCGGTCTGGCTGTGCCCGCTGCGCCTGCGCGAGTCCGGCCCGGCCGGCACCCCCGAGGCCGGTTCGCAGCCCTGGTCGCTGTACCCGCTCCGGGCCGGTCAGACCTACGTGAACGCCGGTTTCTGGGGAACGGTCGCGATCGAGCCGGGGAAGGCCGAGGGCGACAAGAACCGGGAGATCGAGGCGGCGGTGGCCGGCTTCGACGGGCACAAGTCCCTGTACTCGGACGCCTACTACGACGAGGAGACGTTCTGGGCGGCCTACGGCGGCCAGAACTACCCCGCTCTGAAGCAGCGCTACGACGGTGACGGCCGCCTGCTCGACCTCTACGCGAAGGCCGTCGGCCGTCGCTAGAACAACGTTCGGGTCACATCTGGATGAGGAACCTCACAAAACGGGTGTGACCTGGACGGGAACTAC
>NZ_JBITLX010000078.1:0-1479 GCF_044465625.1 Actinoplanes sp. NPDC049599 | reverse complement strand
CCAAGCCGTGTCCGGGCTGATTCGGCCACGGCAACATGTCGAGGAAGCTCGTTACCAGCACTTCGTCGACGTCACGATCGCCGCGGTCGAAATACTCGTCGAAGAACTCCAGCACGCTTCTCCAGCCCAGGGAGTCGTCTTCCCGCAGGTAGGCGCCGACGATCCGGTCGGTGAAACCTGCTCCAATCCCGAAGATGACATGGGGTAAGAGCTCACCCATGTCCTCGAGATGATCGTCGTAGTCCGACCGGAGCACCGGGAAGCGATCGACGAAGGCTTGAACAAACTCAGTCGCTGTCGTCACTGCTCCATCCTTTCAGCGCTGGTGCCAGCGTTCGGCTGCGGCCAGACCAAAGCCGCAGTGACAGGGACCACCAGACCAATCGTCACGCTCGACGAGCCCTTACCGAATCCTTGACGTGGACCTCTCGCCGGAACGCCAGATTTAGAGGCGCATCAAGTGGCTGACCGGCGCAGGTGATCAGTTACTCCGCGTTACTCCGCGGACGTCGCTACACTGCGCGATCATGCGTCTGTTCCGGAAGAAGGCACGTCCCGAAGCTGAGACCATCGCCGAGTTCTGGAAATGGTGGGCGACGGCACGCGACGACGTGGCGGCGGCAATCCCCGCCGGCGCGGTCCGGGACTTCGCCGACGAGCTCAGTCGTCGGGTCAAGGCCATCCACTCCGACCTGCAGTGGGAACTGGCTCCCGGCACTACCTCCGCACACGCGTTGGTCGTCACCTCCGGCGGGCAGGCGACGCTACGCGCCACTGCGGCCCGGTGGCTGGCCGCCGCTCCACCTGCCGACGACACCTGGTCCTATCGCTGCGTACGCGCCGCCGATCCATCGACCTTCGAGTCCACCATCGAACTCGACGGCCACAAGCTGGAGCTCACGCACATCCGGTACGGCATCACCGTGGACAAGCAGCGCCACCAGATCGACGTCGTCTGCCACCACCCCGCATTCGCCAGCCTGCCGGACAACATCCAAGGTCAGATCACGTTCCTGACGCTCGACTGGGCGATCGGTGAAAACGACGTGGAGATCTGGCTCGGCGACATCGGCTGGACCGCGACCCCGCCGGCGAACCCCACGACACCACAACAACTCCGCCACGCGGTCACGGCCGTCGCCAACGACGAGGACTCCTGGGTGCTCATGGAAGGCCAACGACAGGACGGAACACCGCTGCTCGCAACGGCGGCCTCCCCGCTGCGCTCCGCCCGCTGGCCACGCTTCGACCTGCATGTGCCGATCAGGCTGCCCTACCAGCGATACAACGACGGGCTTCTCCCCGTGGACGATTCACTGACCGCTCTACGCGCCTTCGAGGACGAGTTGCGCGCCGCCATCGCAACCAACGGCGCGCTCGTCGCGCACGAAACCAGCGGCGGTATCCGCACAATGCACTTCTACGTCGACTCGCAGACCAACGCACTAGCCGAAATCGAGTCGCACCTGACGCGGTGGA
>NZ_JBITLX010000077.1:0-1515 GCF_044465625.1 Actinoplanes sp. NPDC049599 | reverse complement strand
CGGGCTGGCCGTAGAGCAGGACGCCCTTGGGGATCTTGGCCCCGACCGCCTGGAACTTGGCCGGCTCGGCCAGGAACTCCTTGATCTCGTGGAGCTCCTCGACCGCCTCCTCGGCCCCGGCGACGTCGGCGAAGGTGACCTTGGGGGTGTCCTTGCTGACCAGCTTGGCGCGGGACTTGCCGAAGTTCATCACCCGCGAGCCGCCGCCCTGCATCTGGCCCATCAGGAACCAGAACACCGCCAGCAGCAGGATCAGCGGGAGAACGCCGATCAGCAGGCTGGACCACCAGGAGCTGCGGGGCACCTCGTCGGTGAAGCCCTTGGCCGGCGGATGATCGGTCAGCAGCTGGACCATCTCGTCGCCGCGCTGGTCGATGTAGTTGGCCTCGACCTTGTCGTACCCGTCGATCTTGGCGCTCGACTTCAGGGTCAGCTCGACCCGCTGGTCGCCGTCGACGAGCTTGGCGCTGTCCACCTGGCTCTGCTCGATCAGGCTGATGGCGCGCGACGTGTCGATCTTCTTGAACTGATTGGGCGCGAACACGCGGGCCCCGATGATGAGCAGGACCACGAAGACGATCACCCAGATCGCCGGCCCCCGCGTCAGTCGTTTGACGTCCATGCCGTGTGTTCACCTGGAGCCGCTACGGCCCCGACCCTCCTGCTCGTGCTCAATAGGACGACGGTACACCGATGCCCACAGACCTACCTGTGTCAACCCGGTCGGCCGTGTACATCTTGCTGCTTGTCGCCGCTGCGGACGGTCACCCGTTCACAGACCCGGGCAACCGGCGGGCAGCTATGGAGAGGAACGGAGGAGGACCTCCTCCTGTTCCGCCCCTGGTCGTGCTCACAGTTTCGAGGCCCGTGAGCCCTAGCTGGAGTACACGTGCTCCGCCAAGGTGCCCACCACCCGGAGGTTGCGGTACTGCTCGGCGTAGTCCAGGCCGTAGCCGACCACGAACTCGTTGGGTATGTCGAACCCGACGTAGCGGACCTTGAGGTCCACCTTCATCGCGTCCGGCTTCCGCAGAAGCGTGCAGACCTCGACCGAGGCCGGCCCGCGCGAGCTCAGGTTGGCGATCAGCCAGGACAGGGTGAGGCCGGAATCGACGATGTCCTCGACGATCAGCACGTGCCGGCCGCTGATGTCGCGGTCCAGATCCTTCAGGATCCGCACGACCCCGGAGGACTTGGTGCCCGAGCCGTAGGACGAGACCGCCATCCAGTCGGTCTCGAAACTCCGGTGCAGGGTGCGGCTCAGGTCGGCCATCACCATGACGGCGCCCTTGAGCACACCGACCAGCAGGACATCCTGCCCGGCGTAGTCCTGCTCGATCTGCGCGGCCAGCTCAACCAGCCGATTCTGGATCTGTTCCTCGCTGAGGAGAACCTTCTCCAGGTCGGACCCCATGTCTGAGGCGTCCACGAATCTCCCAGGTGCGTTCGGAGGTGGGGCGTCACGCCGGATCCGGCGGAACTTCAGCCTGCCACAATCCGGCGATGGAGGCCGAC
>NZ_JBITLX010000076.1:0-1549 GCF_044465625.1 Actinoplanes sp. NPDC049599 | reverse complement strand
CTAGTGCAGCACCGCGTTAGTTCGTCGGGGGTGGGAGCCATGCGGTGGGGTCGTTGAGGTAGAGGCCGCAGGCGCAGTCGAGGGCTTCTTCCGGGCTGCCGAAGGGCAGCCCGGATGGCAGCAGATCGTCGTGGTAGCCGTTGTGGCTGGCCAGGTAGATCGCGAAGCCCCAGGTGTGCAGGACGCCGGTGAACCGTAGCCGGCAGAGCGGCTGAACGGTTCCGTCCGGCAGGAGCCCGTCGAGGTAGGCGAACCCGGCCCGGTAACGGATCTGCACCTCGGCCAGTTGCGGCCATCGGTCGCGGGCGTATTGGTTGAGTCGTTGCCGCAGGTGGTGCTGCATCGACTCGGGCGGGTTCTTACGGGCCATGCGTTCATGCTGCCGTGCCGGCCGGTGTCACGCCATGATCGGCAAGGATCTGCCCTGATCGGGTCGGCTCGGGGTGGATGGGCAGGAATGGCGTGGCGGTAAAGGCGGTCACGGTCGTGCTGGACGAACAGATTCGGCGGCGGCTGTCGTCAACAGCCCGCTCGGCCCGCGCCCCGGCCCGTGACGTGTTACGAGCGAAAATCGTTCTGGCCGCGGCCGACGGGCTGTCCAACACGCGGATCGCCGCCGGCCTGCAGGTCGGTGTCGACACGATCCGTAAATGGCGGGGTCGGTTCGCTGCGGCCGGGCTGGCCGGCTTGTCCGACGACAAACGCAGCGGACGGCCCCGCCGTCACAGCGCCGAGGTCCGGGTCCAGGTCATCGCCGTTGCGACCTCGGCCCCGCCCTTTCCGGAATCGACCTGGTCACACCGGCGGATCGCCGACCGGCTGGCCGGTACCGGCATCTCACCGTCGCAGGTCGGACGGATCCTGGCCGACTGCGACCTACGCCCGTACCGGGTCCGTGGCTGGCTGACCCGCAAAGACGACCCGATGTTCTGGACCCGCGCCCGTGACGTCTGCGACCTCTACCTCAACCCGCCCGCTGACGCGGTCGTGTTGTCGATCGATGAGAAGACCGCGATCGCCGCCCGCTCCCGCAAACACCCCGGCCGGACCGCCGCCCCGGGCCGACCAGCCCGCCAGGAGTTCGAGTACGTGCGCCACGGCACGGTGTCGATCGTCGCCGCCCTCGACGTCCGGACCGGGCAGGCGATCACCGAGCCGATCCTGCGTAACGACTCGGTGACCTTCCAACGGTTCCTGACCATGCTCGACACCAGCATCGACCCCGCCAAACAGATCCACGTCGTGCTCGACAACGGCTCCTCACACGTCGCCAAAGCCACCCGAGCATGGCTGGCCGCGCATCCCCGCTGGCACGTGCACTGGACCCCGGTCCACGCCTCCTGGCTCAACCAGGTTGAAATGTACTTTTCCGCGCTGACCCGCCGGGTCGTACGCCACGGCAATTTCCCGTCACGCGAGGACCTGATCACCAAGATTGAGACGTACGTGATCGAGAAGAACACCACCGCCAAGCCCTACCGATGGACCTACGACGGCACCCCACTCAAAGCCGCATGACCCACGACGAACTAACGCGGCGCAGCACTAG
>NZ_JBITLX010000075.1:0-1601 GCF_044465625.1 Actinoplanes sp. NPDC049599 | reverse complement strand
CGGGCCACGCCGAGGTCGTCGGCGATACGCAGGGAGCTCGCCAGCCGGTCGGCGGTGAAGTTGGAGGCCGCCAGGTACCGCACCTTGCCCTCGGCCACCAGCTCGCCGAAGGCCGCCACGGTCTCCTCCTGCGGCACGTCCGGGTCGTCGTAGTGGGCGTAGTACAGATCGATGTGGTCGGTCTGCAGACGCCGCAGCGAGGCCTCCACCCCGCGCCGGATGCTCGCCCGGGACAGCCCCGGGGCGTCCTTGTGCCGGCTCACCTTGGTCGCGATCACCACGTCGTCCCGCCGCCCCCGCCGGGCCAGCCAGTTGCCGATGATCGTCTCCGACTCGCCCCCCTGGTTGCCGGGCACCCACTGCGAATACCCGTCCGCGGTATCGATGAAGTTGCCCCCCGCGGCCGTGTAGGCGTCGAGCACCGCGAACGACTGCGGCTCGTCGGCGGTCCAGCCGAAGACGTTGCCGCCGAGGCCGAGGGGGTGGACATCGAGGTCGGTGCGGGGGATCAGGCTCACGGAGGCCTCCTGGGCGAACGGGGGATCAAACTGTGGCTACCGGAGGTGACAACACCTCACCCGCGAAGATATGCCCAGCTCCGGAGACTGAACTCCGGGACCGGACCGGCCGAAGGAGATCTGTGGACTGGGCACGCTCGGGCCTGGGCGCCCGCAACCCGCTGACCGCGGCGCGCACCGCGGCCTGGATCTACCTGATCTCGGCGGTCGTGGTCTTCGTGTCCAACGTGGCGCTGCCCGAGGGCGCCGGCCGGGCGCAGAGCGCGGTGACCGGCGTGGCCTGCTTCACCCTCGTGCTCCTGGGCCTGCTGCTGCTCACCGGGCGGGCCCCGACCGCCGTCCGGGACGTCCTGCTGACCGTCACCCCGATCATCGGCGTCGCCTTCGTGGTGTTTCTCGACGTGGTGACGTCGGACGCGTCGGCGGGCGCGCAGGTGTCGCTGTTCCTGCCCGCCCTGTACGCCGCCTCCCAGCTGAAGCCGCTGGGCGCGGTGATCGGCGCGATCGCCGCGGTGGCCGGGGACGCGATCGTGGTGGCCGTGGTCCGGCCGACCACCGGCGGGCTGCTCGACCTGACCGACATCACCCTGGTGATCGGCCTGATGACCGGGCTGCTGGTGCTGGCCGGGCAGCGCCAGGAGCGGCTGGTCGCCCGGCTCCAGGCGCAGGCCGCGATCGATCCGCTGACCGGCCTGGTCACCCGGCGGATCCTGGACGAGGCGATGCAGAAGGCGGTCTCCGGTGACGTCCGGCCGATGCCCCGGCAGTCCGGTGACGCCGCCTTCCTGGAGCAGGGCACCGCGCTGATCCTGATCGACCTGGACCACTTCAAGGGCATCAACGACACCCACGGCCACCCGGTCGGTGACGACGCCCTGGTGCACGTGGCGAATCTGCTGGGCCGCAACGCCCGCCCGGACACGGTGATCGCCCGGCTCGGCGGGGACGAGATCGCCGTGCTGCTGCCCCGGTGCGGGGCCGACACGGCCCGCGGACGGGCCCAGGAGTTCGTCGACCGGGTCCGGGAGCACCCGCTTCCGCTGGGCACCGGCGCCGAACTGACCCTCTCGATCAGTGTCGGGG
>NZ_JBITLX010000074.1:0-1614 GCF_044465625.1 Actinoplanes sp. NPDC049599 | reverse complement strand
GCCAGACCGGCCGGCAGCAGCATGGTGGCCACGTCCAGTGCGAGCAGCTTCCGGTCCTGGGCGGCCAGGGTCCGGGCCTCCTCGAGGGCGTCCAGGGTCGGGTAGTCCTCCGGGCGCGGCTGGACCACCACCGCGTACGGGTTCAGCGTTCCGGACGGCGCTGAGGTGAGGTCGATGTGCCGGGCCCGGTCCCGCAGTTCCGGGAGGTCGCACAGCCGGGCCAGCGGACCGGACGGGTCGAGCATCACCGAGGTGATGCCCCGGCGCACCGCCTCGTAGGTGATCAGCCCGGCCAGGACACTCTTTCCGGCGCCGAGACCACCGACGATGGGCACCAGGCCCGCGGTCTCCCGGACCTCGGTGGCGAAGTGCGTGTCGAACATGACTGCCCGACGGCTCGAGGCCGCGGTGTGACCGATGTACGGCCCGCGGCGGTCGCCCAAGGAGGACGAGGCCGCCGGTACCCCGGCCGCGTAGTACAGCGTGGGCAGGCGACGGCGATACGCGGTGGACGACAGCGGTTCCCCCGGGATGAACTCGCGCAGCAACCCGTGCTGCCCCTTTGGGTGGGCAATCGTGATCTGGCGCTTCCGGTAGGTGTCCACCACCTGCCGGGCCCGTTCCAGGGCCTCTTCCTGGGAGGCCCCGGAGACCGCGATCCGGAACCAGCCGTGCACCCGGGAGGCGGTGGTGTCCCCGCCGGTCGACATCTCGTCCTCGATCGCCCGGGCCTGCCGGGCCTGGCGCTCCAGGGCCAGCGGCTCGTCCAGGTCGTGGTCCCGGTAGTGCCGCTGCATGTCGCGGACCACCAGCAGCTTGCGCTGGACCGCGTCGAGGGCCTGGTCACCGTCCAGCACGTCGAGCCGGATCGACCACTCGACCGCGAAGGGCAGCCGGTCGGCGTGCACCAGCCAGGGTTCGTGAGCCGGGTCGGGGATCTCGATCTCGTCCACCCGGCCCACGGTCAGGACGCTGACGTGCCGCTCCGAGTCCGCCCCGCCGGGGTCCCGGCGGATGATCTTGACGGTCGGCGCGAACGGCTCCGCCTCGTGCACCACGCCCTCGGTGAGCTCGTACAGGTCCTCGGTCTCCCAGCGGCCGTCCTGCACCGGGGAGAGCGCGCCGGGGGCGGGCAGGCCGAGGCCGAGCGAGCGGCGCATCAGCCACTCCAGCTCCCGCGGGGTCACCGGCCGCCCGTCCAGCCCGGGGCCCGCTATCGCCTCGGCGACCAGGGCCGCGTCCTTGTCCACCTTCTGCAGCTCGCCCAGGGTGGGACGACGCAGCATCCGCTGGGTCAGGTTGGCCACCTGGGAGCGCTCGCTGACCTGGACCCCGAGGTAGACCTCCTTCTCGGCCATGGTCGAGGCCCGGACGTGCTGCTGCGCGCTGACCAGGTGATCGGCCCAGGTGTTGCCGTCCACCCCGGGCAGCGGGTCCGGGGTGCGCGAGTCCAGGGCCCGGGCCCAGGAGGCCGCGGGGTAGGGCCGGGACGTCACCCGCAGGTGCAGGTGCCGCCCGGACAGGGCGGCCATCCGCGTCGCCGTGTCGATGATCAGGTTCAGTCGCTCGCCGTCGGCCCGGAACGCCCAGCGCTGCGTGGGCAGGGCGAACCAG
>NZ_JBITLX010000073.1:0-1691 GCF_044465625.1 Actinoplanes sp. NPDC049599 | reverse complement strand
AGCCTGGATCCACCGATGAATAGCGTTCGCGTCGGCGTGCCGGAGATAGAAGATGCCCTCTGAGCTGGAAGTATAGGAGTTCTGACGCTTCTATCGCTCGGCTCGAAAGGGCACCTCGCAGGTGAGATTACACAATGACGCGCCGGTCGTGCGCGCAACGTTCGACGATCCGAATCTCGTGTCGTGTGCCGGGCTCGTACCGGTGATGCGACTGGCCGGTGAGGTCGGTCTGCACGACGCGGTCACCGACCGGGTCCGGCTGCCCGGTGACACCGGGTCGAACCCGGCGGGTAAGGTCGCCACGATCGTCGCGGGGATGCTCGCGGGCGCGGACAGCATCGACGACCTGAACATCGCCCGGCACGGCGGGATGCCGTCGCTGTTCACCGGCGTGTATGCCCCGTCGACGCTCGGCTCGTTCATGCGCACCTTCACCCACGGGCATGTGCGGCAGTTGCAGGCCGCCGCCCGTGACACTCTGGTCGCGCTCGCCTGCCGGGTGCCGCTACTCGACGGCGCTGACGTGCTGACCTTTGTGGACATCGACTCGATGCTGCGTCGCGTCTACGGCAAACAGAAGCAGGGCATCGGGTTCGGCCACGCCAAGGTCGGCGGCTACAACGTCTATCTACGCGGCTACAACCCGCTGATCACCACACTGTCCACACCGCTGAGCGCGCCGGTGATCGCCGCGACCCGGCTACGCGCGGGTAACGCCGGCTCCGCCCGCGGGGCGGCCAGCCAGATCGCGGAAGCGATCACCACCGCCCGCGCGTGCGGCGCCACGGGTGAGATCGTGGTCCGGGCGGACTCGGCGTTCTACACCAAAACCATCATCGGTACCTGCCGCCGCCGCAAAGTCCGGTTCTCGGTCACCACCCGCATCGACGCGAAGATCCGCACCGCGTGTGACAGCATCGCCGAGAGCGAGTGGATCGACATCCAGTACCCGCAGGCCGTCTTCGACGAAGACACCGGCCGGTGGATCTCCGACGCGCAGATCGCCGAAACCACGTACACCGCGTTCGCCGGCATCAGGCATCAGGTGAGCGCCCGTCTGATCGTGCGCCGGATCCGCCGCGACGACCCGGCCCAGATCCCCGGCCAAGGCGAACTCGTCGCCCAGTACCGGTATCACGCCGTGTTCACCGACAGCCCGTACACCCTCGTGCAGGCCGAGGCCCAGCACCGCGGCCATGCCATCATCGAGCAGGTCAACGCCGATTTGATCGCCGGAGCCTTGGCGCACCTGCCGAGCGGGAAATTCAGCGCGAACGACGTATGGCTTGCCTGCGCCACGATCGCCCACAACCTGACCCGCGCCGCCGGGCACCTCGCCGCCGGCGCCTACCGAACGGCCCGGCCCGCCACGATCCGGACCCGGATCATCAACGTCGCCGCCCGCCTCGCACACCGCGCCCGGACCATCCACCTGCACCTGCCCGAGCAGTGGCCCTGGCAGACAGGATTCGACAACCTCTTCACCGCCGTCGCGACCACTCCCGGCTGAACCCCCGAAACCAGCAGAATTCAGGCGGCCCGACCACAGGCCACAAACCCCGTTCCGCCCTGCACAACCGCACCCGGAGAAGACCGATCACGCGATCGGCGACTCCCGCACGCCTACCGGATCACCGAATATCGAAACGATCAACCCGCACCGGCACCAATCGCGTCGGTGGATCGAGGCT
>NZ_JBITLX010000072.1:0-1713 GCF_044465625.1 Actinoplanes sp. NPDC049599 | reverse complement strand
GCCAAGGTCACCAACGTCTCCGGCCGCGGTGTCGGGATGGACGTGGTGAAGACCCGGATCGAGGCGATCGGCGGCTCCGTCGACGTCATCTCGACCAAGGGCGCCGGTTCCACCTTCCGCCTCAGCATCCCGCTGACCCTGGCCATCATCCCGGCCCTGACCATCGGCTGCGGCGGGCACCGGTACGCGGTGCCCCAGGTCAGCGTGCTGGAGCTGGTGCGCCTCTCGGGTGAGCACGCCCGCGGCGGGATCGAGCACATCTCCGGGGCGCCGGTCTACCGGCTGCGCGGTTCGCTGCTGCCGCTGGTGCAGCTGGACGAGCAGCTCAGCCTGGTACCGGTCGGCACCTCCAGCGGTGGTGGCCGCAACGGCGACGGGCGCGGCGGCTTCATCGTCGTCCTGCAGGCCGAGCAGCACCGTTTCGGCCTGGTGGTGGACGACGTCCTGGACACCCAGGAGATCGTGGTGAAACCGCTCGGCCGGCACCTGAAGTCGCTGCCGATGTACCAGGGCGCCACCATCCACGGCGACGGCAGCGTGGTGCTGATCCTGGACGCCACCGCGATCGCCCGGCAGGCCGACGTGCTGTCCAACCCGGCCGGGGCGGCCAGTTCCTCGATCAACGAGGAGACCACCCCGATCGACCCGGTGCTGGTGGTCGAGCTGGCCGGGGGCCGGCGCACGGCCATCCCGCTGGACATGGTCACCCGGCTGGAGGAGATCCCGAACGAGACCATCGAGCGGGTCGGTGGCCGCGAGGTGGTCCAGTACCGCGGGCACATCATGCCGCTGGTGCGTCTGGCCAGCCTGCTCGGCGCCTACGGCGAGGAAGGCAACGCCGAGCGCGTGCAGCTGGTGGTCTACACCCGCGGCGAGCGCAGCGTCGGGTTCGCGGTCGAGCGGATCATGGACATCGCCACCGAGCGGGCCGGATCCCGGTCCGACATCGACGATCACGCGTTGCTCGGCTCGATCGTGGTCGGCGACCGCGTGGTCGAACTGCTCGACGTGCAGGCCGCCGTGCTCGCCGCCGACCCGGCCTTCTACCAGGACGACGCCGGCGCCACCACGATCGAGCAGCTCGACCACCTTTACGAGGAGGCACTGTGACGGTACGAGGAGGCGCCGTGACCCAGCTTTCGACGTTCCACGTGGGTTCCTACCTGTTCGGGGTGGAGGTGGCCCTGGTCCAGGAAGTGGTTCGGATGCAGGCGTTCACGCCGGTCCCGCTGGCCACTCCGGAGGTGGCCGGCCTGATCAACCTCCGGGGTGAGGTGCTGACCGCCATCGACGTCCGGGCCCGGCTCGGCCTGCCGCCCAGCGGCGGGGAACGACCGCAGGTGAACGTGGTGGTCCGGGTCGACGACGAACCGGTCAGCCTGCTCGTGGACGAGATCGGCGGGGTGGTCGAGGTTTCCCAGATTCCTTTCGAGGGAACCCCTTCCACGGTGGACTCGCGGGTCGGGTCGCTGCTGCTCGGGGCCTACACGATGCCCGAGAAGCTGCTCCTGGCCCTGGACGCCCGCGCCCTGCTGGCCTTCGACGAGCACCATTCGGCGGCCTGACGGATCCGGCGAGAACCTAGGGGGACGAAGTGACACGGGCTCTGGTGATCGATGACTCGCGGGCCATGCGGAGCATCCTGACCAAGCAACTCGGGGGGCTCGGGTTCGACGTCGCCCAGGCCTTCGACGGCCGGGACGCACTGGATCT
>NZ_JBITLX010000071.1:0-1715 GCF_044465625.1 Actinoplanes sp. NPDC049599 | reverse complement strand
CCCAGCCAGTGGAGCGCGTCCGCCGCAGCCTCGGCATTCTCCGGCTCACGCAGATCGAGCCGGAGCGAGACCCGGCCGGTGAACGGTTCCGGCTCGGACGGTTCCGCCTCCTCCAGAAGACTTCCCATCAGCTCCGGAGGCTCCTCGGCGGACGGCCCCAGCCGGCCCCGGATCTCACCGGCCGTCTCGATCACCAACTGCCGGGGCAGACCCTGCCGGTCGAACGCCACGCTGGCCACCGTCATCCCGGATCCGGCCCCACCGAGCCGCAGGTGAGCCGCGGCGGTTCCGGCAAGACGCACGAAAAGCGTCGTCACCGGTCGTTTTTCCCGAGTCACCCGAACTTCGGCGACGCCGGTCACACCACCCCCGATAATCGGCCCGCCCACTCCGGACCGCGCCTCCGCCCCCAGGTCCGGCGCCGATCCAGCGTCCACGAAATAGGCGTGCGGTTCCTTCACCATCTGCCGGGGCAGCCGGTAACCGTCCACCGTTCCGGCGATCCGGCTCAGCAGCCCGGTCGGATCGGCCTCCCGCAGGCCCAGCCGCACCGGTTCGTGCTGGGCGGAGGTGATGTAGGCGCGCGCCGCGTCCTCGGTCGGGAACTCGGTCAGCTCCCCACCGCGCACCGAGCCGGGCACGTTGTCCCGCCGCACGAACCAGTGCACCACGGCGCTCTTGTCCACGGTCCGGCTCAGCGTCAGCCGCCCGGAGCTCCCCAGATCGTCCGCGAACACCACGGCGTCGTCCGGCACCACGTCGGCGTGGCTGAGCACCCGGCAGTGGGTCTCGGCGGCCGCGGCGATCGTGCGCGGCGCGCAACCGGTGTCCCCCTTGCCGCAGAAGCCGCTCCGCAGACCGTGCCCGACGTGGGGCATCAGCACCACCGTCACCAGGATGGCCAGGCAGCTGCCGCTGAGCACGGTGAGGTACCGGATCGGCGACGGGCCGGCGTCCGGGAGGGCGGTTCGGGCGGGACGACGAACGATCAGGCTCATCGCTGGTCACTCTGCCGCACCAGACGATTACATGGAGGCGATTCGCGTGATTGTTACCTTTCGAGGGGATGTGGCGGTATGGACCGGGCCCGCTTGTTGATGGACGCGGTCGAGGTCGCCTCCGTGGAGGTGGCCCGGACGTATGCAGCGCGCTCGAAGGGGCTGCTGGGCCGGGACGGCATCGAGACCGGCCTGGTGTTGCGACCGGGATCGGGGGTGCACACCTTCGGCATGCGCTTCGCGATCGACGTGGTCTTCGTGCGCCGGGACGGGCGGGTGCTGGCGGTGGTCACCATGCCCCGCCACCGGCTCGGCCTCCCGCGGCCACGTTCGGCCTGGATCCTGGAGACCGAGGCCGGGCGGGCGCGGGAGTGGGGGATCAGGCCGGGCCGGACCCTGGAACTCTCCGAGGACCCGGCCTGACCGTTGAACAGAGCAGATCAGCGGGACTGCAGCGCGTCCAGCGCCACCGCCATCGCCGCGGCCAGCCGGCCGTCCAGGCGGGCACCGGGCACCTCGACCTCGTAGCGGTCGCGCAGCGAGCGCTTGCGCTGGGAGCTCAGCAGGACCGTGCCGTCCGGATCGGTGAAGTCGAAGTGGAACAGGAACGGCGAGGGCAGGTCGCTGAGGATCGGCGCCAGTTCCCAGACCCGGCGGGCGATCGCCACGTTCTTGTTCCGCTCGGTCCCGAACAGCTCGACCGGGCTGTTCGCGAAG
>NZ_JBITLX010000070.1:0-1832 GCF_044465625.1 Actinoplanes sp. NPDC049599 | reverse complement strand
AGCGGTTGCCCCAGGGCATGGTGGTCGGCGCTTGCACCACGTCCTCGAGGCCCTCCTTGAGGCGGTCGAACTCGGCATCGACGTCGGGGACGAGGAACTCGACGATCGCGGTCCGGTTGGCGGACGGTTCGGCCACGTCGGGGCCGAAGAAGGCCAATGTCGCGGCGCCGGCGATGGCCAGAGTGATTCCGTCGGATTCAATTTCGGCGAACTGTTCGGTGCTCCAGGCGGCCGGTGCGCCGATCACCGTCTCGTAGAAGGCGACCGTGGCGGCGACGTCGGCGGTGATCAGGCGGACGGAGGCGAAGCGGGTGGTGGTCATGGCAGGACCGTAGGACGGATACCGGACAGGATCCGCCCGGTATTGGTGGGAGCCTTCGGGGATGACCCGGCCGACCGCGCGCGTCCTCACCCTGCTGGAGATCCTGCAGGCCGGGGGCACCCGGCGGGTCACTGATCTGGCCGAGCAGGTGGGGGTGGATGAGCGCACGGTCCGGCGGTATGTGGGGCACCTGATCGATCTGGGTATTCCGGTGACCTCGGTCCGGGGGCGCTACGGCGGGTATCGCCTGGCCCCGGGCTACCGGATGCCGCCCCTGATGCTCACCGACGAGGAAGCCACTGCGGTGCTGATCGGGCTGCTGGCCGGCGACCGGGCCGGGCTGGTTCCGCAGTCCTCGGCCTCGGCCGGCGCGATGGCCAAGCTCCGCCGGGTCCTGCCTTTGGCGCTGCGCCCGCGACTGGAGGCGCTCTTGGCCAGTACTTCCTTCACCGGGGCACCCGCCGGATCCGGTGCCCGCACGGACACCGCCATTTTGCTGAATCTGGCCGTCGGTGCCCGGGAAGGGCGTCCCGTCGAGATCGAATACACCGACCGGCATACGCAAGTGAGTACCCGCGTCATTCATCCGCACGCGATCGTGGGGCACGCGGGGCGTTGGTATGTCACCGCTCTGGATCCTGGGCAGGACGAGTCCCGCACCTTTCGGCTGGACCGGATCACCCGCGCCGACCTGCGAGCAGGCCAGTTCGAGGCATCCGCAACGGCCGATCCGGCGACGGCGCTGCTCTCCGCGCTCGCGCAAACCCCTTGGCGGTACGCGGTTTCCTTCCGGGTTCACGGGGATGCCGCGACTGTCGCCCGCAAGCTGCCCTTGGGCCTGGCGGTGCTCGAACCCGCTGCGGAGGAGGACAGCTGGCTGCGGGTGCGGATCAACGCGCAGTCCCTGGAATGGCTGCCCGCCCTGATCGCCGGGCTGGATCGGCCGTTCGTCATCGAGGAGCCGGCCGAGCTGCGGGTACGCATGCGGGAGTTCGCCGAGCGGCTCCGCGCGATGACCGAACCCGCATAGAACGGTCCGAACCGGTCCGGACCGGGCCCGCCCGCTCGCCGCACGCGGAATGGCGAAGATCCACTTCGGAACCGACACTGGACCATGCCCAGGACGCAGGATGCATCACAGCAGATGGACCAGGCCGTGGACGGCGCCATGGACGGGGTGGACGGCTCCAGCCACCGGATCGCGAACATCGGCGAGCGCACCCTGCGCCTGGCCGAGGACGCGGTCTACGTGTGCGTGGCCGGACTGCTCGTGGTCGGGGCGGTGGTGCTGCTGGCCTCCGCGGCCGGGGAACTCGGCGGGCTCACCGACGGCCCGGCCGACACCACCGTGCTGAAGCTGCTGGACCGGCTGCTGCTGGTCTTCATCCTGGTCGAACTGATCTTCGCGGTGCGGATGACGCTGTCGCGGCGGGAGATCGTGGCCGAGCCGTTCCTGATCGTCGGGATGATCGTCTCGATCAAGGAGATCATCCTGCTGTCGGTCGAGGTG
>NZ_JBITLX010000069.1:0-1874 GCF_044465625.1 Actinoplanes sp. NPDC049599 | reverse complement strand
CGCAGGCCGCCGGCCCCGCCGGCGCAGCTGCCGAGGCCGTCATCGTCATCGCCGTCGCCGTCGCCGTCGCCGTCGTCGGGATCGTCGCGGTATCTGAGCCAGGACGAACGGTTGCTGATCGCCGACCGCCGGCGGGAGAAAGTCACGATCCGGGCGATCGCTGCCGAACTGGGCCGTGCCCCCTCCACGATCAGCAGGGAGATCACCCGTAACAGCACGCCCCGCACGAGCACGACCCGCACGAGCACGCCGCGAACGAGCACGGCCCGGGCACCGAAATCCTCGCGGGGAAGGGATTACCGGCCCTACGCGGCTCAGGCCAGAGCCGACGCCCGGCGCCCGCGTCCCAAGACCCGCAAGATCCACGCCCACCCCCGCCTGCGGGAGTTCATCCAGACCAGACTCGACCTGAGATGGAGCCCCGAGCAGATCTGCCACGCCCTGCTCACCGACTTCCCCGACCCGGCTGAGAAGGTGATGCGCGTGGCCCCCGAGACCATCTACCAGGCCATCTACGTCCAGGCCCGCGGCCAGCTACGCCGTGACCTGACCACCGCCCTGCGCACCGGCCGGGCCCGCCGCAAACCCCGCCGCCAGGCCCAGCAACGACACCCCCGCTTCATCGAGCCCATGCTCATGATCAGCGAACGCCCCGCCGAGGCCGAGGACCGCGCCGTTCCCGGCCACTGGGAAGGCGACCTGATCATCGGCAAGAACAACGGCTCCGCCATCGGGACCCTGGTCGAACGCCAGACCCGCTACGTCATGCTGCTGCACCTACCCACCGGACGCGCCACCGAACGCGTGCGCGACGCGCTGGTCCAGACCATCCAGACCCTGCCCGCCCACCTGACCAGATCACTGACCTGGGACCAGGGCAACGAAATGAGCCTGCACGGCCAATTCACCATCGCCACAGGCGTTCCCGTCTACTTCTGCGACCCCCACAGCCCCTGGCAACGCGGCTCGAACGAGAACACCAACGGGCTGCTCCGCCAGTACTTCCCCAAAGGCACAGACCTCGCCACCCACACCCGCCAGCACCTCGACGCCGTAGCCGCCGAACTCAACGCCCGACCCCGCAAAACCCTCGACTGGGACACCCCCGCCCAACGCCTGCATAAACTCCTCACACCATGACCACAGGACACCATGGTGCGACGACCCCTGGAATCCGCCAGGTGTACACACCGAAGGGGGGGTGACCCGTCAGGTCTTCTGAGCCGCTGGGCCCGAGCAATGTGAACGCCTACCCTTGATGCCTCGGGCCACCTCGGCGGCAAACCCGGAGAGTCATGCAGGCCAGAGCCAGCTTCGTCATCACCAGCGAGAGTTCGGCGAAGACGTGCAAGGAGAGCTCGAGGGCCTCATCAACGCCCTGCAACCGCAAAAGTCTGCCCTGGAAGGGCTCCGCGCGGCCGGATGCGCCTTCCAGTGGTGGGTTCTCGGATTCCGCAGGTCGGAGGAGTGGGGGATTCGGCTGGGCCCGGAGTTCCTGAGCGTGTTGAGTTCCTTCGGTGCCGACGTGTACCTGGATATTCATACAGACGACGAGGATCAAGGCTAAGCAAATACCACCCGTGCATCTTCGCCCCGAGCGTCCGAGCACGTGGAGAATGCCGAATCACCGGATATCAGAGGTGTTTTCCCCACCTGACACGTCCGCACATAACTGTTTTCATGTTCGGACCAGTCAGTAGGGATGAGGGGTGGGTGTGGCGGGCTATCGGGCGTGGCAGGTGATCGGCGTCATTGTTCTCGGCCTCGCGCTGCTGCTGGTGGCCCGGGGTTTGGACGACGACTCGAAGGCGAACCTGGTGGTGGGGGTGATCAGCCTGGGGGCCTCGGCGGCCGGGTTCTGGGAGGCACGCTCA
>NZ_JBITLX010000068.1:0-2342 GCF_044465625.1 Actinoplanes sp. NPDC049599 | reverse complement strand
GGGGCCACGACAACCTCGGTTTCCGAGTCATGATCGATCAGCGTCGGTCCGGCAACGACCAGGGTTGCCCGGGACCAGGGCTTTTCGCGCAGTAAGAACGGCAGCTCCTCCAGTAGCCAGTTCGCCACATGCTCCTGCTGCTCGGCGGAATTGCCGTCGCGAGCCTCCAGCAGCCTCTCCTGTTCATCGAGATCACCCTGGATCCACACCGAGGCGTCCAGCCAGGGCGCCAGCTCCTCCCGGATGACCCCGGTGCCCTCCACCCAGACAACGTCCTGGCCGGCTTCAACGACGATCGAACCGGGCCGCTCGTGAGCGATCCAAGCCGCGGGACGGAAGTCCACCGCCTCACCCCGGTGCAGGGGTTTGAGGACGTTGTCGGCCAGCAACGTCCCCCAATCGAAATAGGCCTGGTTCCAGGCAACGTCATCAGTGTGCACAATCACCGAGTTGGGTACCGACCGGCGCAACCGCTCGGCCAGCGTCGTCTTGCCGGCTCCACCGCGGCCGTCAATCGCGATCACCTGTGGACGCCTGCCGCCGCCACGGAACTTGTCAACCTGTTTGAGACACCCGGGCCCGGAGGCTTATGTAGTTGGCTGGTCGTTCTCGATGGTTGAGGGTGGCTGGTTGATCCAGACCTGGGCTGGGAGTTGAGGTGCCTGGGGGCCGCCTCGGTGGAAGCGTTCGGGGTGCAGGTGGAAGGCCTGGTCGAGGATTTTCTGGCGGTGGTCGCGGACGTCGCGCCAGCTGCCGTCGTGCACGGAGGCGGGCGTGTGCAGAGCGATGCCGGTGTGGCGATGCTCGCCGTTGTAGTAGCCGAAGAACAGGTGCGCGAAGTCCCGGGCGTCACCGATCCCGGTGAAGTACTCAGGGAACGCTGGGCAGTACTTCAGAGTCTTGAAAGCAGCCTCGCTATAGGGGTTGTCGTTTGAGGTGTGGGGTCGTGACAGGGATCGGTCGATGCCCAGGTCGGCCAGGAGGTCGGCGACGTCCTTGCTGGTCATGGATGTTCCGTTGTCGGAATGGATGGTGTGGGGCATGACCCCGCCGTTCAGGGTGATCGCGCGGTCGATGAAATCTTTCGCGAGGATGCCGGTTTCGGTGGGGTGGACCTCCCAGTTCATGACTTTCCTGGAGTAGATGTCGATGACGACGTAAAGGTCGAGGTAGACGCCCTTGACCGCGGTCTTGAGTTTCGTGATGTCCCAGCTCCAGACCTGGTCGGGTCCGGTGGCCACGAGCTCGGGCCGCACCCGGGCTGGATGGCGGGCCTGAGCTCGACGCTCGCGGACCTGATCGGCGTCGCGCAGGATCCGGTAGAACGTGGAAATGCTGGCCAGATAACACCCTTCGTCGATGAGGACAGCCCAGGCCTGGGACGGCGACTTGTCCGCGAAGCGATCACTGTTCAGCGCGGCCAGGACTTCGGCCCGCTCGGCATCGGTCAGGGCCGCCGGCTGCAGGCCGCCCCCGGGCGGCCTGGGTGGGCCCAGGACGGGCGGGGCCTGGCGCCGGTAGTGCGTGGCCCTCGAGACGCCCAGCAGGGCGCACGCGGTCTTGGTCGAGGAGTTGGCGGCGATCTGCTCGAACGTCTCCCCGACAGCGGCCTCTACGGTTTGCCGGTGTCCGGTCCCTCGGAGAGCGTCTCCAAGAGACCGGCAAGTTTTCCCAGGGCCTGCGTAACAGCCTGGCTCCTGACCAGTTCTGCTTGAAGGCGGGCATTTTCCTTCTTCAGCTTCCGCATCTCGGGCGACTCAGCGGCTGCCGGGACCGGCTGGTCCCGCCCGGCAGGACGCGTTCCAGCGGCTTGTGTGCCGGGCTGGGCGGCCTTACGCCAGTTCTGAATGTGTGAGTGGTAGAGGCCTTCCCGCCGCAGGAGAGCGCCCCTCGCGCCGGGGGTGTCGAGGCGGTCGTACTCGGCCAGCATCCGGGCCTTGTAAGCCGCCGTGAATGTCCGGCGTGTGCGCTGCCCGGACCTTGGTCCAGACCTCGCTGCGCCGGCGTCAGGGCCTGGTCGGTCCGGGTCCTGCGATGCTATGTCTGCCACTGTCAAAGTCACCGTTCATGATCCACATCTCGCCCTCTCGCTACAGATGAGATTACCGCTGCGTGTCTCATGGAAGGTTGGCAGAGAGGGCAGCCGGGGTCGCCGATGTCGACGTGCCAGTGGGGGTGGAGCAGACGCCTCGCCAGGTGGCGCAAGCGGTTACCCGCGCTGTCGGCTGGACCGCGGACGCCATTTGATGCACAAGCCGCATCCCCAGTGCCGGTGAACGCATTCACTCAGGTTGACGGCTTCTATGACGGCTCAGCGCGGCCGGCCTCCAAATCCCTTGAAG
>NZ_JBITLX010000066.1:0-3554 GCF_044465625.1 Actinoplanes sp. NPDC049599 | reverse complement strand
GATGATTAGCACCCTGTTGGGTCCTGAAGGAACAACTGTGGCCTGTGAGGGTTGGGGTTGTTGTTTCGGAACTGTCCAGGCATGGCCTGGTCTTGCATACCGTGTCGGAGAGCCGGCTCCTGTTGTGGGGGTTGTGTTCCTGGTGGCTGGTGTGGGGCCTTGTGGGTTGTGGGTTGGTTGTTGGTTGAGAATTGCACAGTGGACGCGAGCATCTTGTTTTCTGTAGGTTAAGTTGTCAAGGGCGAACGGTGGATGCCTTGGCACCAGGAGCCGATGAAGGACGTGGGAGGCCGCGATAGGCCTGGGGGAGCTGTCAACCAAGCTATGATCCCAGGGTGTCCGAATGGGGAAACCTGGCACCAGTCATGTGGTGTCACCTGCATCTGAATTCATAGGGTGTATGGGGGGAACGCGGGGAAGTGAAACATCTCAGTACCCGTAGGAAGAGAAAACAACAGTGATTCCGTGAGTAGTGGCGAGCGAAAGCGGATCTAGCCTAAACCTGTGGCGTGTGATACCTGTCAGGGGTTACGTCATGGGGGTTGTGGGACCCAATTGTCGCAGCTGACACTGTGGTGGAGAGTTACAAAGTTTGCGGTTAGTCGAGTGGTGTGGGAAAGCCAACCGTAGAGGGTGAGAGTCCCGTAGACGAAAATCGTAGACCTCTTTTTGGTGTTCCCGAGTAGCGGCGGACTCCTGTAATCTGCCGTGAATCTGCCAGGACCACCTGGTAAGGCTGAATACTTCCTGGTGACCGATAGCGGACAAGTACCGTGAGGGAATGGTGAAAAGTACCCCGGGAGGGGAGTGAAATAGTACCTGAAACCGTTCGCCTACAATCCGTCAGAGCCTCCTTGTTGGGGTGATGGCGTGCCTTTTGAAGAATGAGCCTGCGAGTTAGTGGCATGTGGCGAGGTTAACCCGTGTGGGGCAGCCGTAGCGAAAGCGAGTCTGAAGAGGGCGTTTGAGTCGCATGTTCTAGACCCGAAGCGGAGTGATCTAGCCATGGGCAGGTTGAAGCGTGGGTAAGACTGCGTGGAGGACCGAACCCACCAACGTTGAAAAGTTGGGGGATGACCTGTGGTTAGGGGTGAAAGGCCAATCAAACTCCGTGATAGCTGGTTCTCCCCGAAATGCATTTAGGTGCAGCGTCGCGTGTTTCTTGCCGGAGGTAGAGCACTGGATGGTCTAGGGGGCCTACAAGCTTACCGAAATCAGCCAAACTCCGAATGCCGGTAAGTGAGAGCGCGGCAGTGAGACTGCGGGGGATAAGCTTCGTAGTCGAGAGGGAAACAGCCCAGATCACCAGCTAAGGCCCCTAAGCGTGTGCTAAGTGGAAAAGGATGTGGGGTCGCATAGACAACCAGGAGGTTGGCTTAGAAGCAGCCATCCTTTAAAGAGTGCGTAATAGCTCACTGGTCAAGTGGTTCCGCGCCGACAATGTAGCGGGGCTCAAGCACACCGCCGAAGCTGTGGGACTCACATATTAACCCCGCTTGTCAGTTTACTGATGGGTGCAGGTGTGTGGGTCGGTAGGGGAGCGTCGTGCTACCGGTGAAGCGGCGGAGTGATCCAGCCGTGGAGGTTGCACGAGTGAGAATGCAGGCATGAGTAGCGAATGAAGGGTGAGAAACCCTTCCGCCGGATGACCAAGGGTTCCAGGGCCAGGCTAATCCGCCCTGGGTGAGTCGGGGCCTAAGGCGAGGCCGAGAGGCGTAGTCGATGGATAACGGGTTGATATTCCCGTACCCGCAAAGGAGCGCCCAAGACGAACCTTGTTGTGCTAACCACGTGAAGCGCCGGCGACCTTCGGGTTTATGGTGTGGAGCCTGGGAACCTGGCAGGTAGTAGTTTAGCGATGGGGTGACGCAGGAAGGTAGCTGAGCCCGGCCGGTGGTTGTGCCGGGGTAAGCGTGTAGGCCGTGTCATAGGCAAATCCGTGACGCATGAGGCTGAGACGTGATGCCGAGCCGATTCAGGTGAAGTCAGTGATCCTATGCTGCCGAGAAAAGCCTCTAGCGATGTTCCGAGCGGCCCGTACCCCAAACCGACACAGGTGGTCAGGTAGAGAATACCGAGGCGACGGGCGAACTGTGGTTAAGGAACTCGGCAAATTGCCCCCGTAACTTAGGGAGAAGGGGGGCCGGACGCGTGAAGCCCCTTGCGGGTGGAGCGTGGTATGGCCGCAGAGAGCAGGGGGAAGCGACTGTTTACTAAAAACACAGGTCCATGCCAAGTCGTAAGACGATGTATATGGACTGACGCCTGCCCGGTGCTGGAACGTTAAGGGGACCTGTTAGCCTTTCGGGGCGAGGCGGAGAACTTAAGCGCCAGTAAACGGCGGTGGTAACTATAACCATCCTAAGGTAGCGAAATTCCTTGTCGGGTAAGTTCCGACCTGCACGAATGGCGTAACGACTTCCCCACTGTCTCAACCACAGGCCCGGCGAAATTGCAGTACGAGTAAAGATGCTCGTTACGCGCGGCAGGACGGAAAGACCCCGGGACCTTTACTATAGCTTGACATTGGTATCCGAATGTAATTGTGTAGGATAGGTGGGAGCCTGTGAAGTCCGGACGCCAGTTCGGGTGGAGGCAATCTTGAAATACCACTCTGTTGGATTTGGGTATCTAACTTGCGGCCCTGATCGGGTCGAGGGACAGTGTCTGGTGGGTAGTTTAACTGGGGCGGTTGCCTCCTAAAAGGTAACGGAGGCGCCCAAAGGTTCCCTCAGCCTGGTTGGCAATCAGGTGTTGAGTGTAAGTACACAAGGGAGCTTGACTGTGAGACTGACAGGTCGAGCAGGGACGAAAGTCGGGACTAGTGATCCGGCACTTGCGTGTGGAAGCGGTGTCGCTCAACGGATAAAAGGTACCCCGGGGATAACAGGCTGATCTTCCCCAAGAGTCCATATCGACGGGATGGTTTGGCACCTCGATGTCGGCTCGTCGCATCCTGGGGCTGTAGCAGGTCCCAAGGGTTGGGCTGTTCGCCCATTAAAGCGGTACGCGAGCTGGGTTTAGAACGTCGTGAGACAGTTCGGTCCCTATCCGCCGTGCGCGTTGGATACTTGAGAAGGGCTGTCCCTAGTACGAGAGGACCGGGACGGACGAACCTCTGGTGTGCCAGTTGTCCCGCCAGGGGCACGGCTGGTTGGCTACGTTCGGAAGGGATAACCGCTGAAAGCATCTAAGCGGGAAGCTCGCTTCGAGATGAGGTATCCCACCACCTTGAGTGGGTAAGGCTCCCAGCTAGACGACTGGGTTGATAGGCCGGAGATGTAAGCCTAGTAATAGGTTCAGTCGACCGGTACTAATAGGCCGAGGGCTTAACTACCCTAAACTTTATGCTCTACGCGTCCACTGTGTGATTCACAGCTTGCAAACAACCATCACGATGTTGGTGTTGTTTGTGATTGCTGGCAGCTGTTTCGGTGGTTATAGCGGAGGGGAAACGCCCGGTCTCATTCCGAACCCGGAAGCTAAGCCCTCCAGCGCCGATGGTACTGCACTCGGGAGGGTGTGGGAGAGTAGGACGCCGCCGGACTTAACGT
>NZ_JBITLX010000065.1:0-3730 GCF_044465625.1 Actinoplanes sp. NPDC049599 | reverse complement strand
CAGTTGTACGTCACCCTCCGCGACCAGACGCCGGTCGCGGCGCTCTCGGTGCTGCTGCTCGGTCTCGGCGTGCCGGCCGGGCAGGCCCCGGACGGCGTCGAAGCGGCTGCCGCGCTGTACCGGACCCTGCTCGCCGGCAAACGCCTGCTGATCGTCCTCGACGACGCCCGGGACGCCGAGCAGGTCGCGCCACTGCTGCCCGGCACCGCGGGCTGCCTGGTGCTGGTGACCAGCCGCGGCCCGCTACCCGAGCTGACCGCCCGGTACGGTGCCCGGCCCCTGCCGGTCGGCCCGCTGGCCCCGGAGGAGGCTCGCCGGCTGCTTTCCCGGCTGCTCGGCCGGCGCCCGTCCATCCCGGAGACCCGGCTGCTCGCGACCAGCCGGCGGTTGCCCCGGGCGCTGCGGACGGCCGCGGTCAAGCTGCTGGACTGATCTCCACCGGTGAGTGGAACGACCCGCTTAGCCCTGGCTATTCACGCAGAGCCGCGTTCTAACGGCTGAAAATAAGAAAAGTGCCCTCTGAGCTGGAACGATGGTGTTTGCGAAGACAACCACGAGCCAGCTCAAGGGGGCACTTTCCAAGTGCAGGATTCTAGCGGATGGGCCCGTGACCTGCGGGTAGAAGTCGCCGGCCAGGGCGTGGTGGCCCACACCGGGTCCGTCGCGGTGCGGCTGCTGGCCGACCGCTCAGGACTGACACAACGCCTGTCGCAGGTCCTGAACCCGAAAGACGCTCTGATCCTGCATGATCGCGGCCGGGTCCTGACCGATGCCGCGGTCGTGATCGCGGACGGCGGCCGGGTCATGTCAGACCTGGCCGTGCTGCGTGACCAGGACGAACTCTTCGGGCCGGTGGCCTCGGACCCGACCCTGTGGCGGACCCTGAACTCCATCGACGAGCACACCCTGACCCGGATTGCGGCCGCACGGGCGAAAACCCGCGTCCACGTGTGGAACCTGATCAGAACCCGTCACGGGGCGATCCCGGCGGCGCGACTGGCCGGGGGCGAGGATCTAGGCCGGACGATCGTGATCCGCCTGGACGCCACGATCACGATCGCCCACTCGGACAAGGAACAAGCCGCCGGCACGTTCAAGGGCACCTTCGGCCATCACGCACTGACCGCCTGGTGCGACAACACCGACGAGAACCTGGCCGTGAAATTCCGTCCGGGCAATGCAGGATCGAACACTACCGCCGATCATCTCGAGGTCCTGACCGAGGCGATCCGGCAGGTTCCTGCGCCCTATCGCCGGGACCTGCTGATCACCTGCGACGGCGCCGGATCAACCCTCGATCTCCTGCACCACATCACCGAACTCAACAAACCGGCTGGCCGGAAAGTGCACTACAGCGTCGGGTTCGACCTCGACACCCGCGCCAGGACCGCGATCGGCAAAGTCCCGGCGAACGCGTGGCAGCATGTCCTGGACACCCAAGGACAAGCCCGGGATTTGGACAAGGCCGGCGTCGTCGAGCTCACCGGGCTCCTGCGGGAGTCAGCCGGCGGTGATCGGCTGAAGTCCTGGCCCGAGGGGATGCGGGTCATCGTCCGCCGCGAAAAGCCGCACCCGGGAGCCCAGTTGTCTCTCTTCGAGGAACTGGACGGCTGGCGCTACCAGCTCCTCGCCACGAACACACCGGTCACGACGAGGGGCCTGCTCGGGCAGATCGCGGTCCTGGAAGCCCGTCACCGTGCTCACGCACGGGTGGAGGACCGGATCAGGACCGGGAAGAACACCGGCCTGGGCCACTTCCCCTCCAGAAGTGCCCGGATCAACCAGGCCTGGATCGCCGCCGCCGCGATGGCCTGCGACCTGCTGGCCTGGCTACGGCTGCTCTGCCTGACCGGGCCCCTGGCCCGGGCCGAACCCAAGACCCTGCGTTACCGGATCCTGCACACCAGCGCCCGGATCATCCACGGCCAACGACGGCGAACCATCCGTATCCCCGAAACCTGGCCCTGGGCACAAGAACTACGCGACTGCCTCACCGTTGCGATGAACCTGCCGCTCACCACCTGACCAGCAGCCCCACTTCCTGCCCCCCAACCCGGAGGAAACCGCCCCGGCCCGGAACCGGCGGCCACCGACCCGACAGTCGGACCGCCCGCACGCCCCAACCATCGACAGGAAGGAGAACAAGATCAACAACCGCCAGGAAAGAACCGAGCGACCCTCACCCGCGAATGATCGAGGTTAGGAGAAGGCGAAATCACCTTCGTTGAGCACGGCAGACCGCAGCGTGGTGAGGCCAGCCTTGGTCTGTAACTGATTCCCCGAGTGACTCGCGGTCGGTTCAGATCCCGAAGAACTTGCGATGACGGGCGCCCGTGGTGGCGGGCCCGGGCCGATCACCCAGGAGGATCTGCTGCGCGGCGTCGAAGAGCTGACCCGCGCCATCACCTGAGATGTTCGGGCGCGTCCGTCCTCCGGACTCATCGTCCGCGCCGGCTCAAGCCGCGTTCAGGTGCGGCTCACGGTTTCACCTTTCTGGTAACGCTCAAGTCCGCCGGATTTGCGTCGACAGGCCCCTGATATGGCCGGCAGGAAGCAGTACCAGAGCAAACGGCGGGGATGAGAAGAGCAGCATGCAGTCGCGCCGACGTTCTGCTGCGGTCGTGGCCCTGCTGGCGCTTGTCCTACTGGCTGTCCTGGCCCTTCCCACCGTCAACGCGGCGTTCACCGCGTCGACCGCCGGCTCGGGTAACTCGTTCTCCGCTCAATCGGATTTCGAGACCGGTTCTCTGCTGACCTGGGGCGGCCCCAACCGCGCCCAGACCGTTCCGGCCCGGATCGACGCGAACTCCGGTTACACCGCGTCCGCCCACGGGTCGGCGAGCGCATGCGAGATCCGCTCCCCGGGGACCCTCTGGTGCTGGGGCGCCAACAGCACCGGGGCGCTGGGCCTGGGCGACACCACCACCCGGGGCGCCCCGACGCAGGTCGGCAGCGACTCCACCTGGACCTCGGTGTCCGAAGGCAACCTGCACACCTGCGCCACCCGCGCGGACAGCACGCTGTGGTGCTGGGGCACCAACAGCTTCGGGGAGCTGGGGAACGGGTCCACCACCGCTGCGACCGTCCCGACCCAGGTCACCTCCCCGGCCACGACCGGCTGGGGGCTGCTGACCTCGGGCTGGGGCGCCAACTGCGCGCTGCGGGCCGACACCCTGTGGTGCTGGGGCGACAACCAGCGCGGGCAGGTCGGTGACGGAACGACGACCAACCGCCCCACACCGGTCCAGGTCACGGTGGCGGCGGTCAGCGGCTGGCGCAGCATGAGCAACGGCGACCGGCACACCTGTGCGATCTCGACCGGCGCCGCGCTTTACTGTTGGGGAACCAACCCCGAAGGCGAGCTGGGGCAGGGAAACACCAGCGCCTACACCGTTCCGGTCGCGATCCCGGGGGCCTGGTCCAGCATCGGGGTCGGACAGGGCCACAGCTGCGGGATCAAGACCGACGGCAGCCTGTGGTGCTGGGGCACGAACGTCAACGGGCAGGTCGGGGTCGGCTCGACGACCAACGTCACGAGCCCGCGCCAGGTCGGCTCCGCGACCACCTGGCACCAGGTGACCGGCGGTCAGTATCACACCTGCGCCACCCGGGCCGACACCACGCTCTGGTGCTGGGGCCTGAACTCCGTCGGTCAGCTCGGTGACGGGACCATCGTGCAGCGAACGTCCCCGGTGCAGGTCAGCGTGCCGTTCTCCACCGGCTGGTCGCT
>NZ_JBITLX010000064.1:0-4286 GCF_044465625.1 Actinoplanes sp. NPDC049599 | reverse complement strand
CTCGACCCCGTGAAGTCGGAGTCGCTAGTAATCGCAGATCAGCAACGCTGCGGTGAATACGTTCCCGGGCCTTGTACACACCGCCCGTCACGTCATGAAAGTCGGTAACACCCGAAGCCGATGGCCTAACCCGTAAGGGAGGGAGTCGTCGAAGGTGGGACTGGCGATTAGGACGAAGTCGTAACAAGGTAGCCGTACCGGAAGGTGCGGCTGGATCACCTCCTTTCTAAGGAGCACCTCGGACCGCAGGGTTCAAGGCATGTCATTTCCCGATCGATGAGCTGGCCCATCAGGGCCGGCCTGGTGTCGGGGTGACCGCTCGGGTGGAACATCGGTTGGCACGTGCTCCGGGGTTGGAGTGTGTGATGCGCTGTTGGGTCCTGAGGGAGCGGGCCACATGCTTTCGAGTGTGTGGGCCGTGATCTCGGGAAGAGGGCCGGAAGGTCTTCTTCGACTGGCATGACAGTCCCTTCATCAAACTGCCGGCAGTTCCCTTTCTGGGGGTTGTTGGGTAACTGGTGTGTCTGTGGGTTGTGTGTGTTCGTTGCTTGTGAACTGTATAGTGGACGTGAGCATCTTTATCTGTGCATTTTTTCGTGCGCATTCCGGATGGCTTGCCTTTGGGTGGGTCTGATGGGTGTGTGTCGTAAGTTTTTAAGGGCATACGGTGGATGTCTTGGCATCAGGAGCCGATGAAGGACGTAGGAGCCTGCGATAAGCCTCGAGGAGCTGGCAACCGAGCTGTGATTCGAGGGTTTCCGAATGGGGTAACCCGGCTGGAGTCATGTCCAGTCACTCTCACCTGAATATATAGGGTGTTGAGGGGGAACGACGGGAAGTGAAACATCTCAGTACCGTCAGGAAGAGAAAACAACAGTGATTCCGTGAGTAGTGGCGAGCGAAAGCGGATGAGGCTAAACCGGGCGTGTGTGATAGCTGGCAGGCGTTGCATGTCCGGGGTCGTGGGATCCCACTTACATCTACTGTCATGGGTGTGGGGAGTCAGAAAATCATGTCATAGGCGAACGTCATTGAATGGGCGACCGTAGAGGGTGTTAGTCCTGTAGCCGAAATGATGTGGTCTTCCTTGTGGGCGTCCCAAGTAGCACGGGGCTCGTGGAATCTCGTGTGAATCTGGCAGGACCACCTGCTAAGCCTAAATACTCCCTGATGACCGATAGCGGACTAGTACCGTGAGGGAAAGATGAAAAGTACCCCGGGAGGGGAGTGAAATAGTACCTGAAACCGTGTGCCTACAATCCGTCGGAGCCTTGCGGGGTGACGGCGTGCCTTTTGAAGAATGAGCCTGCGAGTTAGTGGTGTGTGGCGAGGTTAACCCGGGTGGGGTAGCCGTAGCGAAAGCGAGTCCGAATAGGGCGTTTGAGTCGCATGCTCTAGACCCGAAGCGGAGTGATCTACCCATGGCCAGGTTGAAGCGCGGGTAAGACCGCGTGGAGGACCGAACCCACCAGGGTTGAAAACCTGGGGGATGAGCTGTGGGTAGGGGTGAAAGGCCAATCAAACTCCGTGATAGCTGGTTCTCCCCGAAATGCATTTAGGTGCAGCGTCACGTGTTTCTTGCCGGAGGTAGAGCTACTGGATGGCTAATGGGCCTCACAAGGTTACTGACGTCAGCCAAACTCCGAATGCCGGTAAGTGAGAGCGTGGCAGTGAGACTGCGGGGGATAAGCTTCGTAGTCGAGAGGGAAACAGCCCAGATCACCAGCTAAGGCCCCTAAGCGTGTGCTAAGTGGGAAAGGATGTGGAGTTGCTGTGACAACCAGGAGGTTGGCTTAGAAGCAGCCACCCTTTAAAGAGTGCGTAATAGCTCACTGGTCAAGTGATTCCGCGCCGACAATGTAGCGGGGCTCAAGTACACCGCCGAAGCTGTGGCATTTCAGCAATAACCCAGCGTGCCCTTGATGGTGCGTTCAGGTGCTGGGATGGGTAGGGGAGCGTCGTGTGGCGGGTGAAGCGCCGGGGTGACCCAGGTGTGGACGCTACACGAGTGAGAATGCAGGCATGAGTAGCGAAAGACGGGTGAGAAACCCGTCCGCCGAATGACCAAGGGTTCCAGGGCCAGGCTAATCCGCCCTGGGTAAGTCGGGACCTAAGGCGAGGCCGACAGGCGTAGTCGATGGACAACGGGTTGATATTCCCGTACCGGCGAAGAACCGCCCATATCGAACCCAGCGATACTAAACTCCTTGAAGCGTGCCGGCCTTCGGGCCGAAGCGTGGATGGCTGTGACCTGGACTGGTAGTAGGTAAGCGATGGTGTGACACAGGAAGGTAGCCTCCGCGTGGCGATGGTTGTCCACGTTTAAGCATGTAGGGCGTGTCGTAGGCAAATCCGCGACGCTTTCTTTGATGATGAGCCTGAGATGTGATGATGACCGCATTGGCGGGAAGTGGGTGATCCTATGCTGTCGAGAAAAGCATCTAGCGAGGTTCGAGCCGCCCGTACCCTAAACCGACTCAGGTGGTCAGGTAGAGAATACTAAGGCGATCGAGTGAATCGTGGTTAAGGAACTCGGCAAAATGCCCCCGTAACTTCGGGAGAAGGGGGGCCTGAGGCGTGAACCAGTCTTGCATTGGTGAGCGTTTGAGGGCCGCAGAGACCAGGGAGAAGCGACTGTTTACTAAAAACACAGGTCCGTGCGAAGTCGCAAGACGATGTATACGGACTGACGCCTGCCCGGTGCTGGAACGTTAAGGGGACCGGTTAACCCGCAAGGGTGAAGCTGAGAACTTAAGCGCCAGTAAACGGCGGTGGTAACTATAACCATCCTAAGGTAGCGAAATTCCTTGTCGGGTAAGTTCCGACCTGCACGAATGGCGTAACGACTTCTCCGCTGTCTCAACCGCGAACTCGGCGAAATTGCATTACGAGTAAAGATGCTCGTTACGCGCAGCAGGACGGAAAGACCCCGGGACCTTTACTATAGCTTGGTATTGGTGTTCGGTACGGCTTGTGTAGGATAGGTGGGAGACTGTGAAGCCGGCACGCTAGTGTTGGTGGAGTCGACGTTGAAATACCACTCTGGTCGTTCTGGATGTCTAACTTCGGTCCGTGATCCGGATCAGGGACAGTGCCTGGTGGGTAGTTTAACTGGGGCGGTTGCCTCCTAAAGAGTAACGGAGGCGCCCAAAGGTTCCCTCAGCCTGGTTGGCAATCAGGTGTCGAGTGTAAGTGCACAAGGGAGCTTGACTGTGAGACCGACAGGTCGAGCAGGGACGAAAGTCGGGACTAGTGATCCGGCCGTGGATGGTGGAATCGCGGTCGCTCAACGGATAAAAGGTACCCCGGGGATAACAGGCTGATCTTGCCCAAGAGTCCATATCGACGGCATGGTTTGGCACCTCGATGTCGGCTCGTCGCATCCTGGGGCTGGAGTAGGTCCCAAGGGTTGGGCTGTTCGCCCATTAAAGCGGTACGCGAGCTGGGTTTAGAACGTCGTGAGACAGTTCGGTCCCTATCCGCTGCGCGCGTTGGAAACTTGAGAAGGGCTGTCCCTAGTACGAGAGGACCGGGACGGACGAACCTCTGGTGTGCCAGTTGTCCTGCCAAGGGCACCGCTGGTTAGCTACGTTCGGAAGGGATAACCGCTGAAGGCATCTAAGCGGGAAGCTCGCTTCAAGATGAGGTTTCCATGGCACCTTTGAGTGTCGGGAGGCTCCCAGCTAGACTACTGGGTTGATAGGCCGGATGTGGAAGCGGGGACTGAAGACCCGTGAAGCTGACCGGTACTAATACGCCGATGACTTACTACACACTCTCCGCTCAGATGATGCGCGGGTAAAGAATGCGTGCTCACGTCCACTATGCGGTTCACGGGAAACGACCACCCACACCCGAACAGGGTTGGTGGTTGTGCCGGGAGAGTTACGGCGATCATAGCGGCAGGGAAACGCCCGGTCCCATTCCGAACCCGGAAGCTAAGCCTGCCAGCGCCGATGGTACTGCACTGGTTACGGTGTGGGAGAGTAGGACATCGCCGGACAACTTCATAGATAGTGGTGGCGGCCGCTCCGGTTTCATGGCCGTGTTCACCCGTCGAATCTTCACCCGCGCCTCGCGCAGGGGTTAACGGAGATTCCGGGGTAACGGACACGGTCAGGAGCAGGCCGCCACCACTGTTTTGTCATTGTTTTGCCATCCGGAGTGCGTAACTCATGCCTCCATTCGGGCCCGCGAGGATGCGGACGCCCGGAGCAGTGCCAGGCTCGTGATGTACTGGTACGTCTTCTGAACAGTGGTGGCCGCCGGTACACGGTGGAGCCGGG
>NZ_JBITLX010000063.1:0-4510 GCF_044465625.1 Actinoplanes sp. NPDC049599 | reverse complement strand
CGGAAGAAGCCCTCGACTGCGCCTGCGGCCTCTACCTCAACGACCCCACCGCATGGCTCCCACCCCCGACGAACTAACGCGGTGCTGCACTAGGATCGCGAGCACCCTGCGCGTGGGTGGCTGGTTCCCGCAGTGGCACGACAGGGACCTGTTCGCCCGCATCGCCGAGCCGCCGGCCCGCGCGGACCGGCCGATCCAGGTCCAGGTCCAGGTCCAGGTGCTGAGCGTGCCGCCGGACCCGAAGGCGCTGGAACAGCTGGCCGCTGCGGGCGTCGAGCCGGCTGCCGTCCGGGTCCCGCGACGAGGTCGAGGCCGGGTGATCGCCGCGCTCACCGGCGGGTGAGTTAGGTACGCGAACTCAGGGCGCGCGGGGCCGTCGCGACGAGGATCGACGGTGTGACCTCGTACCCGTGTCCGTCCTGCCGTACCCCGGCGAATTTGACTTCCGGCTGCCCGGGCTGCGGTCGCGGCCCGGACCCCGACGCCGCCGAGGTGATCCGCCTCGACGCGGAGATCGCGGAGCTCACCACCCGGCTGCGGACCACCGACGCGGCCCTGCGCCGGGCGTGGTCGGCGCGGGAGGCCGCGGCGGCCCGGGTCCGTGCATCCCTGGTTTCGACTCCGCCGGCGCCCACGCCCGTGCCGCCTCCTCCCGCGCCGCGCTCCAAGGAGGCTTCCACCCGGCTGGTGCAGAACGCGTTGTTCCTGCTCGGCGGCCTGCTGCTGGGAGTGGCCGCGATCGTCTTCACGGCGGTGGCCTGGTCCCAGTTCGGCGTGGGTGGCCGCGCGCTGCTGCTCGCCGCCTTCACGGTGGCGGCCCTGGCGGCGCCGCTCGCCGCGCTGCGCCGCGGCCTGACCGCGACGGCGGAGACGTTCGCGGCGGTCGGCCTGCTGCTGGTGCTGCTCGACGGGTACGCCGCCTGGTACGTCAACCTGTTCGGCGTCGCGGACTACTCGGCGCTGGGCTACGCGGGCGCGGTCTGCGCCGTGACGGCCGCGGTGGCAGCCGGGTACGAGCACGTGACGGGGCTGATCGGCCCGCGCTTCGGTGCGCTGCTGGTGGCCCAGCCGGTGCTGCCGCTGCTGGTGGCGCCGTTCCATCCGGACGCGACCGGCTGGGCGTACACGCTGGTGGCGGTGGCGGTGCTGAACCTCGCGGTGGTCCAGCTGCGGCGCTCCACGCTGACGGCGCTCGGGATCACGGCGTACGTGCTCGGCGCCGGCGCGGCAGCCTTCGCGGCCCTGCTCGCCCTCACCGACCTGCTGATGCTCTTCACCACCGGCGCGGTCGCGCTGGCAGCCGGCGCGCTGGTGCTGGCCGCGGCCGTACCGGTGCTGGCCACGATCCTGGCCCGCGCGCCGCGCGCGCAATCGATCACCGGCGGCCTGCTGGTGGTCGCCCTGGCGGTCGCGGCGAGCCGGTTCGCAGCGGTCGCCGGCGGCAGCTTCGCCGCGCCGGTGCTGATCGCGGCGGTCGTCACGGCCCTGGCGCTGCTGGTCACGGTGGCGGGTCGGTGGCTGCCGACACCGGTACGCCAGGGACCCTGGATCGCCGCACTCCTCGTGACCGCCGGCACGGGGCTGGTGGTCGTGGGCGTGACAATCGCCGCCGCGATCACGGGTCAGAGCGACTGGCGCCTGCCGGCGGTGATCGTGCTGGTCACGGGCGCGCTGACGGTGCTGATGCCAAGGCCGCTCCAGCCGCACGCCGCCCTCGGCGGCCTCGCGGTGCTGGCGGTCGCGACGCCGGCAGGCTTCGACCTGCCCTGGTGGACCGCGCCGGGCTTGAACTTGATGGTCGTGGCGGCGGCGCTGGGGCTGGCGTTGCGAGCGGTGCCGCTGTGGCCTGGTGCGGTGGCGGCGGTGCTGACGAGCCATGCGGTGGGGGTTGCGCTTGAACGGCCCTGGGTCGCTTGCGCGACGTTCACCGGGGTGGCTGCGCTCGGGATCGCTACGGCGTTCCTGGCGCGCGGGGGGTCCGGGGCGGCTTCTGCTTTCTCGGCGCGCGGGGCGTCCGCGGCGGCTCCTGCATTCTCGGCGCGCGGGACGTCTGGTTTGCTGGCGCGCGGGGAGTCTGGTTTCTTGGCGCGCGGGGCGTCGCGGCCGGCTGGCGTTTCTGGACCGGATCCGGTGGGTGGCGGCGGCGCGGCTTCTTCGGCGCCGGAGGCGTCGCCTCCGGCTGCCGTCTCTGGCTCGGCCTCTGTGGGTGGTGTCGCCGCGGCTTCTTCGGTGCCTGGGGCGTCGCGGCCGGCCGGTGCATCCGCGCTCGCCTCGGTGGGCGGCCTCGTCGGGGCGGGTGCCTCGCGGGTGGTCGGGGGAGTGGCGCTGGTGGTGGGGATGCTGGCGGTCCCGGCCGCGGCCTGGACCGGGGCGGCGGCACTGTCGCAAGCGGACCCGGTGCGGAGCCGCGCGGCCCTGGTCGCCGCGGCGCTGCTGGTGGGCGCGCTCCGGCTCACCGGCCGGGGATACCGGCCCTACGCCCTGACCGCGGTGCTGCTCAGCGTCGTGTCGGCGCCGCTCTGGGCACTCGCGACCGGGGACTCGCCGGCGATCTACGCGGCCATCGGGCTGCTGCTGGTCGCGCTGACCTTCTCCCGCACGGTCGCCGCGGCGTTCACCGCTGTGCCACTCGGCGCCGCGCTGCTCGTGGCGACGGCACCGAGCCTGGCGGGCGTGCTGCTGGCGCCCTACGGATGGCTGGACCAGATCTGGACCGGCCGCCCGACAGGCACCGGAACCGGCCGGGTCACCCTCGCGGCAGTGGTGGCGCTGGGCATCCTGGCCATGGCGATCGTGGTCGCGGTGCAGGCCGCATCCGGCCGCCGAGCCGCGGCGTGGGCGGCCGCACCGGTAGTGGCCGTGATCGCACCGATGGGCTTCGCGGCCGCGGGCGTGCCATGGCCGGGCGTACCGGCGGAAAGCCTGATCATCGGCCTCGCCGGGCTGGTCGCGGTGGCACTGCGCCGCACGGACACGCTTGCCGGCGACGGGGCGCCAGGGGAGTCGGGTGCGGTGGCGCCCGCACGGCCGAGCCTGGCTGCTGGTGGTGGGGAAACGGGCGGGTCGGGCCTGGTTGCTGGGAATGTGGCATCGGACAGGTCGGACGCGGTGACGCCTGGAGGGACGGGCGCGATTGCTGGTGGTGTGGTTGCACCAGGGGAGTCGGGTGCGGTTGCTGGTGGTGCGGTGGCGCCGCGAAGGTCGGGTGCGATTGCTGGTGGTGTGGTTGCACCGGGGGAGTCGGGTGCGGTTGCCGGTGGTGCGGTGGCGCCGCGCAGGTCGGGTGCGCTTGGTGGTGCGGTGGCGTCGCGTCGGTCGGGCACGGCGGTCGTTGGTGTGGTGATGGCCTGCGCGGCCCTGGTCGGTGCCGGGCTTGCCGGGGCGCTGCCGACCCGCGGCGCGACGTTGGCCGCGCTGGGACTGACCCTGGTCGCCGGGGCGGTCGCCGGTGTCGGGGGCCGCGTCCTCGCCGCTCGGCTGGCCGGCTGGCTGGCCGGCGCCGGCGCGACGGTGGCGTTCGCGTACACGGTGGGCCGCGCGGCCGAGCTGTCCCCGGAGAGCAGCGCTTTCGTGGTGCTCGGGGCCGCCGCCGCGATCCTGACCGTGGGCGCTCTGCTCGCGGCGCGTCACTCCGTGGAAGGCCGGACCGTGCAGGTGGCGGCGCACGCCGGGGCGTTCGTCGCGCTGCTGCTGACGGCCGCGTCGATCCGGCACGCCGCCGCGGTGTGCACGTTCTGGGGAGTGGCGCTCGGGGTGCGGGCGCTGCGTCCCGGCGAACGGGTAACCGTCCGGCGTGGACACGTGCTCGCGGCGGCGGTCGCGGAGCTCGGTGGCTGGTGGCTGCTGGTGGCTTCGGAGCAGGTGGCGACGGTGGAGGCGTACACGCTGCCCACAGCCGCGGTGGCGCTGCTGGCAGGCTGGCTGGCGCGGCGCACCCGCGCGGGCCTGTCGAGCTGGGTGACCTACGGCCCGGCGCTGGCGGCGGCACTGCTCCCGAGCCTGGCCTCGGTCCTGGCAGACGAGGGCCAGCCGATGCGCCGGCTGCTGCTCGGCGTGGGCGCACTCGCGGTGCTGCTGGCCGGCGCATATCGGCAGCTGCGAGCGCCAGTGGTGGCAGGCGGCGCGGTGCTGGCGGTGGTGGCGCTGCACGAGGTGGTGCTGGTCTGGGACCTCCTCCCGCGCTGGATCCCACTGGCCGCGGCGGGCCTGCTGCTGGTCGGCCTGGCAATGACCCTGGAACGCCGCCGGCGAGACCTGGCCCGGGTCCGCGCAGCCCTGGGCCGGATGAGCTGAAAAGCACCCCACCGTCCGAAGCGCCGCGGGTCAGCGTGCCGGGAGGGGACGCATCGTCATGGTGCGTCCCCGCTGGTGGCGGCGGGCATCGCGATTCCCTCCGAAGCGAGGACGGGCCGCTCCTAGTGTGGCGTGTCTGAAGTGATTTGACGGTGTGGGTGCGGGACAATGAGGCATGTCTGTTGCCGCCGCGTTGGTTCTTCGTCCCGGTGACGGT
>NZ_JBITLX010000062.1:0-4797 GCF_044465625.1 Actinoplanes sp. NPDC049599 | reverse complement strand
TCTGATGATCAGGACGACAAGAGCCGTATGACAGGAGACTGTCACGTACGGATCTGTGAGGGCCGGAGGGTGAAACTCCCTCCGGCTACTCGGCGACCTTCGATACAACGGCTACGAGGTCCAGTGGATCCTGCGGCACCAGCGGCTGTCGCGAGCGCTGGTCGACCAGCGCATCACCGACGGCAGCCACTACGACCTGGAGTCGCTGGCCGCCAATGCGAGCCTGTCGCCGGAGGTCGTAGCGGCCTTGTTCGATCATCCCGCACCACAGGTACGGCGTGCGCTGGCCGGCCGCTCGGACCTCACCCCGGCGCAACTCGCTCGCCTCGCCGCCGACCCTGACCCGTCCGTACGAACAGCCGTTTCGGTCCATCCCGCGCTGAGCGAACACCAGCGAGCGGCCATCGACATCGACATGACCACCGCCATCGGTGCGGGTATCGCGTATACCGAGAATCCGTGGGATCCGGCGCGGCCCGTCCCGTCGGTGCAGCAGAGCACGGCCTGGGCGCGCTCGGTGAACCCGCTGCTACGCCGCCGCGCCGCCCGTGACCATCGACTACCGAGCGCACTCGTACCGGCTCTCGCTGACGACACCGACCTGGGTGTACGGGTTCTGCTCGCCCACTACCACCCGGACGCGCCGCCGTGGCTGCTGCTGCGTGCGTTTCGTGAATACCCCAGCTCTTCCCGTGGCCGCTTGCCCTGGCTGCCGAACTTCCCCACCGCAGGATTGGCCCGCCTCGCCGACGACACCGACCCAGCCGTGCGACAGCTCGTCGCCCTGGACCCACTCGCACCGCCCGAGCTGATCGACCGGCTCACCCAGGACACCGACACCACCGTCCGGTACGCGATGGCGCAGTGCCCCCGCCTGTCCCTCGACCGGATCATCGAGCTGCTCGACCACGCCGACCTGGCCGAGCCGGCCGCCGCGAACCCCGCCCTGCCCGTGGCACGCATGTGGGATCTGCTGACCCGCAACGAACACGGTCGTTAGTCGTCAGCCGATTCCACACCTGATGCCGGTCACCCCTTACGCCCCCACTCCGCCCGCAGTGCCGGACGCAGCCGGATGCCGCGCTCAGCTCCTCGCCCGGCAGCGTGAAGCGCACAACGGGTGCCGTCGAAGCGCCGGCTTTGCGGCCGGCACCGATGCCAGCGCCGGCGCGGAGCAACCGGCCAAGCCAGGACGCTGCCAGCACCGGACACGCTGATATGCCGAGAGCGGACTCACGGGCGGTCGATCCGGCGGCGGCGAGGTGAGTGGGGCCGAGGTGGGTTCCCGGCCGGGTGCGATAGTGATTTGATGCGAGCTGATGAGGTCCGAACCCGCGAGCTGCTGCGGGCTCACGACGATCCGGCTCACCTCGAGTTCCCCGCTGGATTTGATTACGAGCGAACCGCGGCACGCTTCGGCCGACTCGATGCGCAACTGCGCGCCGCGTTCGGCACAGTTCATCTCTGGGACGGCCAGGATTGCAGCTTCCACGGCGGCGTCGAAGTGCCTGCCGAACGCACCGCTGGTGGCCTCTTGCTCAGGGTGATGGTCAGCAATTTCAGCGGCCTCACCGCGGTGTCCTCCGACCGGGCCCGCTACTGCGACGACGCCGAGCTCGCGGAAGTGATGCACCCCGTTGATGCCGCTCGTGTCTACGGAGTCCTGGAGGATCTGGGCTATGTCGTCCTGCGGCTGGACCCGCTGGAGGAGATGTACGACGGTGTCTGGGCCCCCTTGCGTACGCAAGGGGCACGGTGGTGGAGTCGCTACTTCGACTACCTGTGAGGCGTCCGGATCTGGCGTGCAGCGCGCGGACGCGTTCGACCTGTCGACAGAGGCGTCCTGAGCATGTTCGATCCGTATGCCTACTGAGATCACACTGGTGAGTGTCGTGACGCCGGAGTGGCTGGTCAGCTTGCTCCACCGGCGCGCCGTGGTCGATGAGCTCCTGGTGTCGGCGTATATCGCCGATGATGAACCTGACCGTGTCGTGGTCTTCGGCAAGGACGCCTTTCTGGGCTCCGACGCCGGATACGTCATGATGACCCTCGCGGGCGGCGACGGTCACTTCAGTCCGAGCGCCAGCCCCAGATGCAGCAGCAAGATCCCCGTGGCTGGACGCTCGTCATGGCCCACAGAGTCGCAACCCGCACGCACCGGCTCCCGAGCTCTTCCAGGGAGTGGGTTGGTATCTCGGCGGTAGAGGCCGAAAGGCATAGCCGAACGCGGTAACACCGCGCTGGTCAGTGCATCGGTGATCCCGTGGGGGCGTTCGGCGGTCAGATCGGGCCGTCGGGCGGATCTGTTCGGGTGGACGGCCGGAACCGCTGGTCTGGTCGTCTTGCTCCGATGGCCGCCGATAGCGCGCGTCGCGGGCGCGCCGTGATCGTTGACCAGTACATTCCCCGTCGGAAGGTGCTTGTCCATGCGTTCGACCGTGTGTGCTCTGGCGTGTGTGATCCTGGTCGGGGCGGCGTCGCCGGCCGCCGCGGAGGAGTCCGTACCGCCGCCGGTAGCCTTCGTCGCAACGGGCACCCTCCCGATCCAGGGGACCCTCCTCGTCGGCGACGTGACCGGTGACGGCGACCCTGACGTGGTCACCGACAAGGCGGTGTTCGTCGGTGTTCCCGGCGCGAGCTTCCAGCCGGTTCCCGTTGTCACGCCTACCGGTGCACGGTACCTCGGTGACGTCAACGGCGACGGCCGCGATGACTTCATCGTCCTTGACTCCGCTGCCGAGTCGCTGCACGTCACCTTCGGCACCAGCCAGGGCACCTTCGCCGGTGGCACGAACGTCTCCGTCCGGGTCACGGGTGGCCCGCCGCGAGTCGAAGCGGTCGTGGTCGCCGACTTCAACGGTGACGGCCACCCGGATCTCGGGACCGCCCGGAGGGGAGGGGTCGTGATCTTCCTGGGGTCGGCCGGTGGCTCGTTCACTCGCGGGTCCGGCGCCGCGGGAACGAGTCTGCCGTACATCAATGTGATCGACGCTGACGACATGGATCACGACGGCTTGGTCGACATCGTCGTCGATTCGAACGGCGACGGCGGGGGTCACGGCATCGATCTCATCCGCGGCAACGGGGACGGCACCTTCCAGCCTCCGCAGCGCATCCTCGGATACCCGGCAGACGAGCCGCAGATCGGTGACTTCAACGGCGACGGCAACCTCGACGTCGCGTTCCTTCGCGACGCCGAGTTCTTGGTCGGGCTGGGCGACGGGCACGGGGCCTTCCCGTCCGTCATGCCGGTTCCGGCCGGACCGTACGGCCTGCATTCGTGGCACCGCGGGGTCGGAGACGTTGACGGCAACGGCCGCTCCGACATCGTCACGGCCGTTGACGCCACCCAGGCAACGGTGCTGCTGAGTCAGGCGTCCGTGAAGATGGCGTGCACCACCAATGGTGGCAGCGTGACCATTCCGGCCGGAGCGACCGTGCGGAGCAGTAACCGCGCCGTGCTCCCGCCTGATCGGATCAGGGTCACCGCCGGAACCGTGACGATTCGGCCGGTAGCCGGCCGGTCCACTCTCACCGTGACCCCGCCCGGTGCGGGCCCGCTGACCTTCACCGTGGTGGCCGGCAGCTCCGGCGACGACACCATCACCGGTACCGAGGGCGCCGACCTGGTCTTCCCCGGCAAGGGCCGGGACGTCACCACCACTCTCGGCGGCGACGACCTGGTCTGCGACGCCGGCGGCGACGACCGGATCACCACCGGTGTCGGCAATGACGTGGCGTCCGGCGGCAGGGGCGGCGACACCATCATCACCGAAGCCGGCGCGGACACGCTGCTCGGCGGGCCCGGCGACGACACCCTGACCGGTGGGCCGGACGAGGACCGTTTCGCCGGCGGCGGCGGGCGCGACATCACCGATTTCGACCCGGCTCAGGGCGACCGTTCGCGCACCGCCCGGGGCGGTGTCCCCGAGCGGTCATTTCGGTCGAGGTAGCGGCCTTTCCGAACGCGGCGATCTCCGTACACGTGTGAGGAGGTTGGCCCGGACCCGGGTGGGTGCCCCTGTCCGGCTGGACGGAGATCTGACCATGGCTGTCGACGAAACCGGCGAGGCAACACCGCGCTCAACAGTCGCCGATCTTGCTCAGAAGTAGATGCTTCGGCCCGCTCCAGCGACGCAACCGTGCGTGGACGTGGTGACCCGGCCGCCAGTACTCCAACAGGAGATCCGTTTCCGGACTCCGTGAGTGCTTGCCGGGCGTAGTGCCTGGTCTTGGCGGTGGCATGATGCCCTCATCGAGGGACGGACCAGGCGATGACGTCGGCGACGCGTCGTGCAGGGTTGATGATCAGGGCGTAGAACAGTCGGCCGATCTGGCGAAGCGCGAAATGACCGGCCGGCGCGCCCGACCTCCGGTCACCGGATGTGTCGGTGTCCGTCGGCATCCAGACCTGGCCGAGATGAGTACACCCCATCACTGTTCGCATCCGGGTTTCAACTCCGGCGGGTCTGCTGCCTCCATCCGGCTGCCGCCGGAATGGGCAGTATTCGACACGTCCTTTTGCGGAAGCGGCGACTTGGATAATATGCATGTCTTGTCTTGGAAAGCTAGGGATGTTGCTGCGTGACGCGAGTGGCCGTCAATCACCCTTCCAGCGGAAGGATTTTTCGAAGTAGGACGGTTGAATTGCTTGAGCTGTTGATACTAATTCTGAACAAAGCATTCGATTTCACGCGGTCAGTGAGCCATTCCGGGTAAGGGACCGCGTGCGTTCGGTGAGTGTCCAGAGTGTGCAGGAAACGCCCGTACCTGTCTGATTGAGACATAAAGGCGCGG
>NZ_JBITLX010000061.1:0-6064 GCF_044465625.1 Actinoplanes sp. NPDC049599 | reverse complement strand
TGACCTCCTTGCTCGAGACCCGATGACGCCTCGTCGGCCGGGCGAGCGTTCTGACCCCACACGATCTCCTCGTCGATCGTCCACTCCACGTGGTACCGCCCGGACGGAATATCTGGAGCTCCGCACCAGCGAACTGCGGTATGTCCGAAAGAAGTTCTGACCTGGACCAGAAGAGGACTCCAGGGGAACTCGGCGGTCTTCTCCACCTCGACAAGCATGTAGGCATCATGGCAGGCCGTTTTGCCACGGTGGCGTGCGCTCATCTGCCGCCGAGAAGGCGCGAACTGTGTGATCTGCTGCTGCGGGCGCCCGCCGGCCTGCCCGCCTGGTCGACGGTGGACGTCGTCCGCGACCTGGGGCGGGTTGAAGGAGATCGGCTCCGGCCGTGTCGCTGACGCCTTCATCCGCCGTCCCGGGGATCATTGCCACGGTCGACTCGTTTGCCGGGGGAGTAGGTCGGTGCCCGGGCGCAGAGGTCGAAACGCGTACCCAACCGAGGCAAGAACCTCCCGACGAGCTGCGCAGACGTGATCGAGCCATAGCCGTTGAACTGCCGATATAGGGATATTGGATCCTCGGCGGACCGGCGGTCGCCATGTTGCGGGCCATCCCCCGTACGCGTTGGAGCCGGCCGCCCTGCGCCACCTCGACCCGCGTCTTCGGCGTCCTGATGAGCCTGCAGCCGGCCGATCCGGCGATCGCCGAGTGGCTCATCCTGAAACAGCATCTCGGGCCAGCGCCGATCACCGCGCTGGTGCTGGTTACCGGCGGGGATCGGCATCACCCGGTCGAAGCCCGCCTGAGGCCTTCGCGTCGGCGTCCGGCAGGCCTTTGGACCCTGCCCCGGTGCGTCGCCGGGAGCACACAATCAGCTCGGGGGCCACGTCGCTGTGTCACGAGCCGGTGACACTGCGGACCGCGTCCTCTCCTTTCGTGCGGAGGTGTCCAATGGCCTGCACGCCGCTCGCCATCCCGACCGGACTCTTTTACACCGACACCGTCTGGCGGAGTACGTCGGAGACCCGCTCCACCGGCCGGTCCGCGACCTACGCGCCGGACGGCAGCCTCGTCGTCAGCGGCCCGAACGGCTCGACCCGGTTCACGCCGGCGGGCAACGAGCTGGTCCGGCACATGTTCTTCGGCAGCGCCAACCACCTGGCGGTTCTTCGCAGCGGCAAGATCGGCGCAGTCGAGCGTCGGGTGTACCTGATCGACTTCGACGCGGCCCCGACGAAGCCGCAGAACGTGATGTTCGTGTCGGCCCTCGCTACCGACCTGTTCCCCTGGCTGCAGTACAGCGGCGGCTCGGGCGACGTGTGCTGCATCGGCGCGCCGGGCACCGGGGTCGGCGTGCAAGGGCTGCGGATCTGCCGGAGCGACAACGGCCTCGGGCTGCTGACCGGACCCGCGAACTATCTGCCGAAGGTCATCACCCAGGGCCGCGCGACCACCACCGAGCTGCAGATCGTGGACGGTACGGTTGTGCTGGCCCGGACGCCGCTGCCCGCCGGCCGCTGCCAGGTCAGCCCCTCCAGCCAGATGTTCCCCGCGGTGATCCTGGGCGGCCCGGGACCGGCGACGTCGACCCGCCAGTTTACCGTGACCAACTCCGGAACCGACTGCCTGCGGATCGATGGCGTGGGCCGCAAGGATCCGTTCTCCGGCACCGGGCCGAGCGTGCCGTTCCCGGCCGGCCTCGGACCGGGCGCGAGCATGTCCGTCACGGTGATCTTCGCGCCGGCGGCGGCCGGCTCCTGGACCAGCGTGACCCTGCCGATCAGCCGCACCCCGGCGCTCGGCGACGACAAGCTGACCTGCTCAGGGAGCGCCACGGTACGCGACGCCGCGCCGCCGACGTGGCCGGCCGGGGCTGTGCTGACCGCGGACGCGGTGACGAGGGAGGCGGCCACCCTGCACTGGACCGCGGCCCAGGACGACCGCGGGATCGCCGGGTACCGGGTCTACCAGGACGCAGCACTCATCGCCTCGCCCGGGGCGGCCGCGCGGCAGCACACCGCCACCAGGCTGGCGCCGAACACCGAGTACGCCTTCCGCATCGAAGCGGTCGACGCGGCCGGCAACCTCAGCACGGGCGGGCCCACCGTGCGCGTACGCACGGCGCCACCGCTGCCACCGGCCGTGCTCGACCAGGTCAACGATCCGGCCTGGTCCGGCGCCGCGGTCAACATCGTGCCGGCGAACCGGGATCAGCAGGTCGTCGTTCCGACCCGCCGGCGCCTGCGCGCGGTCGAGGTCGCGCTCGTCAACGGCAACCCCCAGTACGGCGGTGACCAGGTGACGCTCACCGTCTCGGACGCGACCGGCGCGGTGCTCCTGAAGACCACGGCCGCCGTTCCGCCGGGCTTCGACGGCTTCTGGCGATTCGACGTGCCGGGCGACGGCGCCGCGGTGACCGTCGGCGCGCCGCTCACGCTGACGCTGCAGGACACCGGCCGTAACGCGTTCTGGTGGAAATACCAGGGCGGCGACAGCTATCCAGCGGGAACGGCGTACTTCGCCGGCCAGGTCTTCCACGACAACGACTTCCTGTTCCGCACGTACGGCTCGGACTGAGCGTGAGAAAGGTCAGGTGGTGGAGATGACAGACGCGCCACGAGATCTGCGGTTCGAGGCAAGCGTCCATCCGGGACGCCGTGGCGACGCCGATCCCAGCCGGATCGCCGGACGCGGCATCGATCGGGTCCCCAGCCCGAACGGGGAGATCCGGGCGCTCATCGATCTCGCCGCGTGCGTACGCCTGCTGGAGGAGGGCTACGAGGTCCGGCTGCACGGGGTGCGTCCGGTGCAGCCGCTGGATCCCGCGCTGGTCGCCACCGACGACGAGGTCCGCGCCCTCATCGGGGAACGGATGCGCCTCGCCGGCCGGAGGGAGCAGTCATGACGCTTGGCAAATACCACACCGTCTATCAACTGGACACGGAGATCAGCTATCTCGCGCACAGCTTCCCGCAGCTCTGCCGGGAGATCCCGCTGCCCGAGACCTCCGCCGAGGGCCGCCCTGTCTCGGCGCTCCGGATCGGCGCGCGATCCGGCGACGGCGATGACGACTCCCGGCGTGGCGTGCTACTCGTCGGCGGCACGCACGCCCGTGAGCTGATGAACCCCGAATGCCTGGTGGATCTGGCCTGGCAGCTCGTCATCAGTTATCTGCTGCAATCGGACATCGTGCTCGGCAACCACACCTGGACGGCCGGCGACATCAAGCTCATCCTCGACTCCATCGATCTGTACCTCGTTCCGTGCGTCAATCCCGACGGCCACGAGTACGTGCTCAACACCGACGAGACCTGGCGAAAGAACCGGCGTCCCGACCCGGACCCGGCCTGCGTGGGCGTGGATCTCAACCGGAACGCGGACTTCATGTGGGGTGTGACCGACGGGTACACGTCATGCCGGCCGGACGACGAGACGTACGCTGGCCCCGCTCCGTTCTCCGAACCCGAGACGCGCAACGTCAAGCACCTGTTCGACACGTACCCGATCTGCTGCTTCGCCGACGTCCACTCCTACTCCGAGCTGGTGCTGCACCCGTGGGGCCACGCGCCGGCCCAGACCACGGACGACACCTCGGTCTTCACCACGCTGCCCACCGGCACCTGCCAGCCGATCAAGGCGGGATACGAGGAGTACCTGAGCCCGCGGGACCTGCTCCGCTACCGGGAGGTCGGGGCACGGATCCGCGAGGCGATCCGGGCGGTACGCGGCGAGGTCTACACCGTCCAGCCGGCCTACGACCTGTACCCGGTCACCGGGACGCTGAGTGACTACGCCTACAGCAGACACATCGCGGTCCCGGATCGCCGCAAGGTGTACGGGTACACGCTTGAAACCGGGCCGTACAACCCAGAGGGCGTCTGGGAGTCCTTCCACCCGCGGAACCCGAGCGAGATCATCGAGGAGACGGAGTCCGGCCTCATCGCGTTCGCGTACCAGTGCATCTGCGCCATCGAGCTGATCGGGCTTCGGGTGCTGGCCCGTGACAACGAGGTGAGGGCCCTACGGGCCGCCCGCGACGAGCTACTGGCCACCACCGCCGTCGGGCGCGCCTGGATAGCCCTGTTCGAACACGTGGCGCACCGGCTGATGGAGGCCGTGCTGGCCGACGAGGGCCGGCGCCGGGAGGCGGCCGAGCTGCTGGAAGAAGCCGGCGCGCTGCTGCGGGAGGACGGAGCGACACTGCGTCCCGGCACCGTCGAGCGGTCGATCGTCTTCCTGCGCGAGCTCGAGGAGCAGGCCCCCGACGAGGAAACCCGCGCCGAACTCCGGGCGACCGCGGACAGGATGAGACGGCTCGCCGGGCTGACCGCGGACGAGGTGCTGCGCGACCTGATGAGCGAGCCTCCCGGCACGACCGGCCGGGAACGTTGATCGGGAGTACCAGGGAACCAGGCGTCTGGTGCGAGGGGGGCAACGGCCAGGACGTAGCCGAGCCGTGGGCCGCGCAACGCCTGGGCCTGGTGCGGATTCAGCCCCTTGCGCACGAGCTTTGCGGAACATGCTGGCAGCGCAAGAGAGCTATGTCGATTTCCGGACGACACCCGCGCCCGGCCAGCGGAAGTGCAAGAGAATCTGACGGACCATGGTTGAGCTCGGTCGGGTTCGGCGCGGAGCCAGCACGTCAGTCTGGGGATTTGGTAGGCAGTTTGCGGGCGCTCTCCCGACATTCCGCGACCGTGGTGCACGGGATAACGACCTTTTCGACCCCGGCCAGTGCACCGAGTTCGCTGTTTGCCCTGGAATCCCGGAAACGCCGGACCGCCGCCTGGTCGGCCATCTTCACCCGGAAATCCTCCGGGAAGTTCTCTGAGGTGAAGTTGTCGAGGAGTTGGTCGTCGCTCAGGCCGTCTTTCATGTTGTCGTACGTGCTCTGTTCGTCCTCGAAGACGACGTCGGTCACGTCCGGCAGCGCTCGCAGCCTCGCCTCGATGTCGCCCTTTTGCTGCTGGGTGGCGTCGTCGGTGAGGAAAACGACGATTGCCGCATTGTCGTCGAGCAGGCGCTGTCCGCGTTCCTCGTCAGATTCCTCGAAGATCGAGCAGGCCGTCAGGGCAGCGATCGCAAGCGACGCAGCAGTGATGATCTTTAGTAGCCGCACGCGCGGCAGGCTAGCAGTATGTCCTCACTTCCGCGTGCAGTGTGGTGACCTCAGCCCTGTGTCACCGACCGTAGCCGGAGGCCTGAGAGGCGCGCGCCGCGGCGTCGCGGGTCTGCCCGTCGAAGGGCACGAGGCGGACCGCTTCCGCCGTCGCGGCCTCGGCGTAGGCTCGCTGGTCGTGGCTGATGACGAGTGGATCGGGTCGGCAGACAGAAGTTCACGTCGAGTTTTGTGTCTTCGCCGCGACGGCCGCCGCGACGAGTCCATGCGGGTGCCGACGCTGTACGGGTTGGCCGCGAATCCTGCCGCCCCTGCCGAGGTTCTGCTGCGCCTGCTTCACGGGTATCCCGATGTCGTGTCCGCCGCGCTGCGACGCCGAGCGGCGCTGCCGGCACCGGTACTCGCGGCGATGCTGGTTGATCCCCATCCCGGCATCCGCAGCGCGTTGGCCGGCAACCGCCACATCGAGCCGCAGGTCAGGTTGCAGCTGGTCGACGACCCCGATGCTCGAGTCGGCGCAGCGCTGCTTGCCGACCGGACCCTGCCACTGCCGGACCATGTGTTCTATCCGTGCTTGGACCGGCTCAACAATCTGTCGGCGCGGGGTTTGATGACACCTGCGGAGCTGGCCGGCGAGGTCTGTGATCAGGTGACCCACGACCGGCGGGTGCTCGCAGCCGCCACCCGGCATCCGGAGCCGAGAATCCGGCGTGCCGCGATCCCCGAGTCATCACCGTCGACGTTGGGCTGCGACACCGTTGTGCAACTGGTTCAGGCGATGACACATGACCAGTCGCCCGAGGTGCGAGCGGCCGCGACGGACTTCCTGGCATCCCGCGACCGCGTCGTGGAGCAGCATTTGTGCCCTGAACAGCGAAGGAGTTGTGTTTGTAGGCAGGCTCTGGAGTTGATGCTGTGCGAGAGATGAAGGTTTGGCCCTTCGGAGTC
>NZ_JBITLX010000060.1:0-6387 GCF_044465625.1 Actinoplanes sp. NPDC049599 | reverse complement strand
CCCCGAAAACTCCGGCTCCGGCAACGCCAACCGATCCACCTTCCCGTTACCCAACAACGGCAACCGCTCCAACACCACAAACACCGACGGCACCAGATAATCCGGCAGACGGCGGCCGACGTGGTCGCGCAGTTCGGTGGTGGAGACGCCGGCGTGAATGCCGAATCCGTCTGCTGTGGGCAGGTCGTCGCCCGTGAGGACGACGTAGGCGACCAGGCGGTTGCCGCCGTCGCGCCCGGCTCGCGCGACAACAACGCTCTGTTCGACCGCGGGATGGGCGGTCAGCGCCGCTTCGACTTCGGCGGGTTCGACCCGTACTCCCCGGATCTTGACCTGGGCGTCGGCCCGGCCGATGAACTCCAGCTGCCCCTCGCGGTTCCACCGCACCAGATCACCGGTGCGATACATCCGCCCGCCGGCTTCGAACGGGTCAGCGACGAACCGGGAGGCTGTGAGACTTGCCTGGTCCGCGTAGCCGCGGCCCACCAGGCCGCCGACGTACAACTCGCCGACCACGCCGGCCGGCACCAGCTGCAGGCCCGCACCCAGCACGTAGGCCCGCATACCGCCCAGCGGCCGGCCCACCGGCACCGCGCCGGCACGTTGCCACCGCTGCGGCACCTCGAACAGCGACGCGTAGAAGCTCTCGGTCTGCCCGTACGCGTTCAGCACCCGGACATCCGGCCGGACCGCCCGCAAGCGACCCACCAGATCGCCGCTCAGACCCTCGCCCGCGAACACCACCGTGCCCACATCCAGCTTCGCGCCGACCTCGGACAGCACCGCCGCGAACGCCGACGGCACCGTCGAGATCACCTCACCCGACCAGCCACCACGCTCGACCACCTGCAAGACGTCAGGAACGATCTCCACCACGCCACCGGCGATCAGCGTCGTGAAGAACTCGAAGATCGACACGTCGAACGACACCGATGTCGACCCGAGAACCCGGGCGCCCACGCCGATCCCCATCGCTGACACCAGCCCGGCCACACCGTTGCGCACACCACCGTGCGTGACCTGCACACCCTTCGGCGTGCCGGTCGAACCCGACGTGTACATCACGTAGGCCACCGACTCCGCGTACACCGTCGCCGCCGGGGCGGGCGCCGGCGGCACGTCCGTGCACAGCAGTTCAGGGATTCCATGCCCGGGCAACGATCCGGCAACGTGCGCATCCGTCAGGAGCACCGCCGGATCCGCGTCCCGCAGCACAGCCTCGAGCCGCAGAGTCGGCAGTTCCGTGTCGAGCGCGGCGAAGGCCGCCCCGGCCCGCCACACACCCAGCAGACCCACCACCAGATCCGCCGAGCGCGGCAACGCCACCGCCACCACCGATTCCGGACCCACGCCCCGAGACACCAAAGCCGCCGCCATCGACGCCGACCGCTCATCCAGCTCCCGATAGGTCAACGACCCCGCACCGTCGACGACCGCCACCGCATCCGGCGCCGACACCACCCGCTCGGCTATCCACTCCCACACCGAACCCACACCGACCACCGGCGCCGGCGGCATGGCCGAGGTGAGCGCCTGAGCGCGTTCGCTGTCGTCCAGCAGGTTGATGCTTCGCACCGGGACCTCGGGATCGGCGGCGACGGTGCGGAGCACGCGCAGGAAGCGCGCGGCGAGCCGGGCGGCGGTGTCGTGGTCGTACAGGTCGATCGCGTACTCCAGGAGGCCGTCGACGGACGTCTCACCGTCCCGGCGGGTCACCGCGAGGTTGACGAAGAGGTCGAACTTCGCCGTGCCGGTGGCCGCGGGCTGGGCCTCCACCTGGAGGCCGGGCAGGCTCAGATCGGGGGCGGTGTTGTTCTGCCAGGCGCACATGACCTGGAACAACGGGTGATACGCCGTCGACCGATCCGGATTCAACACCTCCACCAACCGCTCGAACGGCACATCCTGCCGGTCATACGCAGCCAACGCATCACCACGCACCCGACCCACCACATCACCGAACGACGGACCCCCCGACAAATCCACCCGCAACACCCACGTATTAACGAAAAACCCCACCAACCCCGCCAACGCCTCATCCGTACGACCCGCGATCGGACCCCCGATCGCCACGTCCTCACCCGCACCCAACCCCGACAACAACACCGCCAACGCCGCCTGCACCACCATCGACACCGTGGCACCCCGCTGCGAGGCAACCCCCTCCAAGGCATCAACCAGATCGGCATCGAGGGTGAAGGGGACGGCGCCGCCCCGGTGGCTCGCCTCGGCCGGCCGTGGGCGGTCGGTGGGCAGGGTGATCGGCACGGGAAGGCCGGCGAGCTTGTCGGTCCAGTAGGCGAGCTGGGAACCGGCGAGCCCGTCCGGGTCCTGCTCGTCGCCGAGCAGGTCCCGTTGCCAGAGGGTGTAGTCGGCGTACTGGACCGGCAGGTCGTCCCAGCCGGGCGCGTTCCCCTGGCGCCGGGCGGTATAGGCCTCGACGAGGTCGTGCGCCAGCGGGGCGGTCGATCCACCGTCACCGGCGATGTGATGCAGCACCAGCACCAGCGTGTGGTCGAGCGGGCTGCGGCGCAGCAGCACGGCGCGCAGCGGGATCTCGCGGTCCAGCTCGAAGCCGCGGCTGACGGCGGCGGCCACCGCCGCGTCGGTCCCGGCGTCGGTCACCGCGATGATCGGGAGGCTGGGCGCGGCGTCGTCGATGGAGAGGATCTCCTGGTACGGGGTGCCGCCCGCGTCCTCGGCCACGACGGTCCGCAGGCTCTCGTGCCGGATGACGACGTCGCGCAGGGCGGCGGCCATGGCCGCGTCATCCAGTTCCCCGGTGAGCTTGAGCACCGACGGGAGGTTGTAGACGGCGGACGGGCCCTCGAACCGGTGCAGGAACCACAGGCGGCGCTGGGCGTGCGACAGCGGAATGTGTTCCGGGCGCTCGGTGGCCGGGCGCAGCGGAGGGCGAGGCTGCACGCCGGCCGGGAGCCGGACGGCCAAGGCGGCCGGGGTCGGTGCCGCGAAAACCGTCCGGACGCTGAGCTCGGCGCCGAGCTCGGCGCGGATCCGGCCGATGAGGCGCATGCTCAGCAGCGAGTCGCCGCCGAGGGCGAAGAAGCTGTCGTCGGCGCCGACCCGGTCGAGGTGCAGGAGGTCGGCGAAGATCCGGGTGAGGGCGCGTTCCTGAGCGGTGCGCGGTGCCCGGTAGGGCCGGCCGTCGTGATCCGGCTCGGGCAGGGCCCGGCGGTCCACCTTGCCGCTCGGGGTCAACGGGAGCCGGTCGAGCGGCACGATCGTGGCCGGACGCATGTGCTCGGGCAGGCGGTCGGCAACAAACTGGTCCAGCCCGTCCGGGGCGCCGGGCACGACGTAGGCGATGAGTTCGGTGCCGCCGGGCCTCTTGTCCCGGGCGACCACTACCGCCTGATCAACGGCGGGATGTGCGGTCAAGGCCGTCTCGGCCTCCGCCGGCTCCACCCGGATCCCGCGAATCTTGACCTGGGTGTCGGCCCGGCCGACGAACTCCAGCTGCCCGTCGCGGTTCCACCGCACCAGATCACCGGTGCGATACATCCGCCCGCCGGCGTCGAACGGATCAGCCACGAACCGGCAGGCGGTCAGGCCGGCCAGACCCGCATAACCACGGCCCACCAGGCCACCGACGTACAACTCACCGACCACGCCGGCCGGCACCGGTTGCAGGCCCGCACCCAGCACGTACGCCCGCATGCCGCCCAGCGGCCGGCCGATCGGCACCGAGGCACCGCCACGCCACTGCTGCGGCACCTCGAACAAAGACGCATAGAAGCTCTCCGTCTGCCCGTACGCGTTCAGCACCCGGACATCCGGCCGGACCGCCCGCAAGCGACCCACCAGATCGCCGCTCAGACCCTCGCCCGCGAACACCACCGTGCCCACATCCAGCTTCGCGCCGACCTCGGACAGCACCGCCGCGAACGCCGACGGCACCGTCGAGATCACCGCACCGGACCAACCACCGCGCTCGACCACCTGCAGGACGTCCGGCACAACGTCGACCACGCCGCCGGAAGCCAGCGTCATGAAGAACTCGAAGATCGACACGTCGAACGACACCGACGTCGACCCCAGGACCCGGGCCCCCACGCCGATCCCCATCGCCGACACCAACCCGGCCAAGCCGTTGAGGACTCCGGCCTGCGTCACCTGCACTCCCTTGGGCGTGCCGGTCGAACCCGACGTGTACATCAGATACGCCAGGTTGTCGGGCCGGACATCCACCACCGGAGCCGGAGCCGGCTCCACCTCCGCGCACCACAGCTCCGGGACACCGTGCCCGGGAAGTGACCCGGCGACGTCCGCACTCGTCAGCAACACCGCCGGATCCGCATCACGCAGAATCGCGCTCAGCCGCAGACTCGGCAGGCCCGTGTCGAGCGCGGCGAAGGCCGCACCGGCCCGCCACACACCGAGCAGACTCACCACCAGATCGGCCGAACGCGGCAACGCCACCGCCACCACCGACTCCGGACCCACGCCCCGAGACACCAAAGCCGCCGCCACCGACGCCGACCGCTCGTCCAGCTCCCGATAGGTCAACGACCCCGCACCGTCGACCACCGCCACCGCATCCGGCGTCGACACCACCCGCTCGGCGATCCACCCCCACACCGAAGCCACACCAACCACCGGCGCCGGCGGCAGATCAACGTCGTGCGCACTCAGAAGATCAATCTTCCCCACCGGTACGTCGGGATCGGCGAGGATCTGGCGGAGCACGTGGGCGTAACAGCTCGCGATCATGGCGGCTGCGGCGTCGTCGATCTGCTGCCGCTGGAACTGGAGCGTCAGCTGCAGGTGTGGTTCCGCCGTTGCGGTCAGCGTCAACGGATAGTGCGAGCCCGCGGAGGGCCGGACGCCGGTGAGCGTGAAGCCGGCGCCCGTGGTGAGCCGGTTGATGCCGCCCCGGTCGACCGGATACGACTCGAAGACCACCAGGGTGTCGAACAGGGCCGGAAGCCCGGTCGAGCGCTGGCTGTCGGCCAGCGAGTGATGGTGGTGTTCGAGCAGCTCGCCGTGTTGGTGCTGCAGGCCGGTCAGCAGCTCGCGGGCGGTGATTCGAGGCCGGCAGGTGGCCCGTACGGGAATGGTGTTGATGAACAACCCCACCATCGCGTCGACGCCGGGCAGGTCGGCCGGGCGGCCCGAGACGGTGGCCCCGAACACGACGTCGTCGCGACCGGTCAGGGCGGACAGCAGCACCGCCCAGGCACCCTGCACCACGGTGTTGACCGTGACACCGAGCTCGGCCGCACGCCGAGCGACGAGGTGGCCGTCGATGCCGGCGTCGAGCGCGAGATGACCTTCGCCGCCCTCGGTGTTCGCCGCGGACACCGCAATCGAGGGCTGCAGCAGCGTCGGCTCCGCAAGCCCGGCGAGGAGGCGGGACCAGGCCGACGCGGAGCTGTCGGTGTCGTGGTCGTGCAGCCAGACGAGGAAGTCCTCGTACGGCGCCGGCACCGGCACGGCGGCGCCTTGGTACAGGCCGATCAGTTCCTGGGTGAGCAGGGGCAGCGACCAGCCGTCGAAGAGCAGGTGATGAGCGGTGAGCACGAGTTCCGCGCGGTCGCCGGCCGTGGCGATCAGGGCCAGGCGGAGCAGGGGAGGTTCGGCCGGGTCGAAATGGTCGGCGCGGTCCTGCTCGAGGAAGCTCTCCAGCCGGTCGGCGGTCTCGGCGTCGTCGTGGTGTCGCAGGTCCAGGTGCTGCCAGGGCAGTTCGGCGTGGGCGGGAACAATCTGGACGGCGTCCCCGTCGGCGCGCGTGGTGAAGGCGGCGCGCAGGTTCGGGTGGCGCCGCAGCAGGGCTTGCCCGGCGCGGCGCATCCGTTGCGGGTCGACGTGGCCGCGCAGGTGGAAGACCAGCTGCATGTGGTAGGCGTCGTCGAACAGTGTGTGGAAGAGGATCCCGGATTGGGTAGGGGTGACCGGCCAGACGGTGCTCAGCCGGCCGTAGCGCTGTTCCCAGGTTTCGAGGTCGGACTGGGTGACGGCGACCAGCGGAGCGTCGCTGGGGGTCAGGCCGCCCGCGCCGGGTTGGCGGGCGTGCTCGGCCAGAGCGGCAAGCGCCTCGCTCCACAACGCGGTGATCTGGTTGATGTCGGATGCGGAAAGGACCTGAGACGCGTACGAGATCAGGCCGGTCACCGCTTGGTCGTCGGCGTCACCGGTGAGCATGACGTTGACCTCGAGAGCGGACAGGGCGGCCATGTCAGGGTCCGGTGCGGGAACGACATTCTGCATTCCGGTTTCCGGGGCCCACCCGCTGTTTCGGAGGTGCTCGGGCAGGTCGGCCGCCGACAGGTGTCCGAGGTAGTTGAAGCCGATCTGGGGAACCGCCTCAGCAGCCAGGACCGCAGCAGTGTCGTCGTTGAGATACCGCAACAAGCCATAACCGATACC
>NZ_JBITLX010000059.1:0-6932 GCF_044465625.1 Actinoplanes sp. NPDC049599 | reverse complement strand
ACCTCGCCGCATAACCACCGCTTCAACCAAGGACCCATCCCACGCCGCTGCGCGACGCGGGATGCTGCCGCGCGTCTGGTCACCGTCGATTTTCGAGTTAGGTGGTCATTGATGTCGGTGAAGCGTTCGGAAGAAGCCGTTCTGCACCGCTTGTACGCCGGCATTCGCGAACGGCGGTCGCCTCAAGACGTGGCGCTGGACATCGTGGAACTCGGTGCGCAGCGGTGGCTCAGTGCGGTGGGTACCCGGGATCTGTACGCGATGAGCCGGCACCAACGTGCCCATCAGTTGCCGGTCACCGACAGCGGTCCGGTTGTCTCGACGGGGCCGGTCGGGTCATCGATGCCGACGACCTGGCGGCGTCATCCTGGGCTGGCTCGCGCGTACGAGACGGCCCGGACCGCGGTGGACGCGGTGGCACTCACCGCGAGCCGGTCGGCACCCGCGGCGGCGGACCCGGCCGATCCGGCGTCGCTGCGCCGGTGGCTCGGGTCGGCTCTGACGCTGCTCGGGTTCCCCGACGAGGAGCCGTGGCCGGCCCGCCGGACGATGCCGCGCCGCCCGGTGCCGATGACGTCCTGGACCGGCGGGACCTACTACCGGCTGCGGAAGCCGTCCGGGGCCCGGGGTGACCGGGGTGGGCATGCCGACGCCCGGGACCGGATGGACGCCGCCACGCGCCGGGACATCCTTCCCGGGGTGTCGGTACGCACGTACCGGCGGGCGGTGCGGGCGGCGCTGCACCTGCAGCAGCGCACCGAGGTACTGGCAGCCGAACGCGACCGGGAGGCGTCGACGGCGTTCGGCAAGGCGCGCCTCGCGTACCTCGTCGCCGAGGAGGACTTCGTGGCGTGCCCGGCCACCGCAGCGTTCACCGCGTACTACATGGCGCGGCTCAACGTGCGGACCCTGTTCACGTCGGGCCGCCAGGCGCGGCCGATGGATACCCTCGCCGAACAGCTACTGGCGGCGGCGCTGTCGGCCCCGACCTGCCGGCCGTGGGTGCTGGCCTCGGTGCTGACTCGTTGGTCGGTGCTGGACCGGCTCGACGACGCGCAGTGCGGCCGGCTGATGGGGCTGTACTACGAGCAGCTCGCCGCGTCGGCGAGGGCGCTGCGCAGCGCCTACGACGTGCGTCGCGACCCCACCCACATGATCATGCGGGTGGGTGACGACTCGTCGACGTGGAACAGCGCGACCCGGGCGTTCAACCAGGCGCGCACCGGCTGGCTGAACCTGACGCGCGGCCTCGGGTACGACGACGTCATCGAGGCCAGCTGCCCGGGCAAGGTCCCCGCACTGGTGGCGGCGGACGTGGCGGTCTGGCACCGGCTCGAAGGCCGTGATCAGCACGCCGACGTGCAGGTGTGGGCGGACCTGCCGCTGCCGTGGGACGTCGTGCTCGGTGACGACTCGTGCGACGCCGACCTGGTACGGCAGGCATGCCGGCGACACGGGGTCGACCCTGAGACCACCGGCTGGACACAGCCGTACCGGCAGGACCTGACCGAACGGCCGGCGCCGGCCCGGGACCTGGTCCACGGGGTGACGGTGTCGTCGCCGCTGCTGGCCGGGGTATTGCGCCAGATCGGTGTGTTCTCCGGCCAGGCACAGCCGCGATAAATGCATTGCGATCGCCGCAGCGATCGAGAATCCTGGGCTGGCACGGCGATAGCTCAGAGAGCCGGAGGAGGCTCCGGCCCGGCAGAGCGGGCGGCTCACCGACCTTCCGCCCCGTCCCCGTTTCGACCACGGGTCACGTGCGAACAGGCCAGATACCCGGATTCGTCCGGGCGTCTGGCCTGTGTTGCTCCGCAAAGAGTGCAGCCCAGCCAGACGGGGAAACCAACCAGACGAGGACACAGGAGCCTCGCCGAGCACAGACAGGCATGCACATCACCCCGTACCTGTCCGCACGTTCACCGCAGCCGACAACCAGATCGCCCCGCTCGGTCACGCAGACGTCGGCCCAATGTTCATATGGTGCCCGCCGCTCCAGTCAAGCGGCTCATTTGTCACATTCACCAGTCGCTGGCCCAGTGACCAGACCGGTTGTCAGATCGCACACGCGATTCGCACTCGCCACCATTCCAGACATGCTGCTACGGGGCGGCGCCCACAGCCTCAGATTCGGCGCCACCTGACCCGGCGACAGCTGCCGGTACCCGTCCGGCGCGGGAGCCAGCCCCGACGCGGTCTACTGGGCCTGGTCGTGCAACGCCGTCGTGAGCGTGTCGTAGGTGTCCTGGTCGAAGGCGACCAGGTATGCGATGTCGACCGCCGTGGCTGTTGATCTGATCGTGTCGATGGCGATGCGGGCGGCCTGCGCGGCGGGGAATCCATAGACACCGGTGGCGATGGCGGGGAACGCGATCGTTCGTGCTCCGAATTCGTCGGCCAGTCGCAGGCTGCGCCGGTAGCAGGCGGCCAGAACGTCGGCTTCGCCGTAGGTGCCGCCCTCCCAGACCGGGCCCACGGTATGGATGATGTGGCGAACGGGCGGGTCGAGGTCGAACGCGGCAGTGACCTTGGCGTCGCCGGGGTCGCAAGGCGCGATCGCCGCACCGGCTTGTGCGAGCCGTGGTCCGGCTGCCCGGTGGATGGCGCCGTCAACCCCGCCGCCACCGAGCAGCGATTCGTTCGCGGCGGTCACGATGACGTCGACGCGCTGACCGGTGATGTCGCCGAGAACGACCTCAATCGTGACCATGCCCTAATGGTCGCACCAGCACGCCGAGTAACCGCCAGCCAGGGCCGCCGTCCACGCGCGTCGCGGCAGAATTGGGCGCCGGCAGAGCGGCGTGCAAGCCCTCCCAACCGGTCCAGAGTGCGTGCCGCTGGGTTCCCTGCTGAACAGTGCCAATGGCCGGATGCGAAGTCCTTTGCGATGACATTGCCGCCCGCAATCTTGTCGGGGCCCTCCGGGTCGCTCATGATCTCCGTATGTATTACGTCCACGCCGAAGTAGTCCGTTGGGTCGACGACGAGTGGCCGGGACGGGTGCTGGTGCACCTAGCCGAGTCGGACGGCGGTGTAGCAACCCTCATCGACAAGGCCCCGATTTTCGACTCCGATGATCGGTTGAAACCAGAGGCCAAGCTCCCGGTGGGTGTTGAAGTCCCCTGCGATTTGCTCGACTGGGCCGTGGACCTGGGCGGCAACCGGTCGGCACTCGTCCGCCTACGGTTCGACATCGAAGACCAGAGTGGCCGGACGACCTTCAACGTCGCAGAACGCACTCTCGTCCAGCGCATGTAGGAGTCAGGGTCAACACCGCGCCAGGAGCGTCACAGCTGGCAAGCGACATCTTTACCGAGGGTGACGACCTCGTTTGCCGCCGCCCTTCAACGCGGCAGATGAGCGCACGCCACCGTGGCAAAACGGCCTGCCATGATGCCTACATGCTTGTCGAGGTGGAGAAGACCGCCGAGTTCCCCTGGAGTTCTCTTATGGTCCAGGTCAGGACTTCTTTCGGACATACCGCAGTTCGCTGGTGCGGAGCTCCAGATATCCCGTCCGGGCATTACCACGTGGAGTGGACGATCGACGAGGAGATCGTGTGGGGTCAGAACGCTCGCCCGGCCGACGAGGCGTCATCGGGTCTCGAGCAAGAAGGTCACTGCGTCATCGTCCGGGGCTGGCTCAAGCTCACCGTTGATGGCGCAGCGGTTCTCCAACTGGGCGGCGATCAGGTCCTGCTGGACGTTGTCGGATCCATCCCGATTGCGACCGACGGATCCTGGGTGAACCTCTACCTTCAGCGGGAAAACATCGCTCTTCACCCGTACGAACTCTGATGGCCAGCACGCGGATCGCGGCATGAGAATGCGCTCGCGAATTGGCGGTCATCGTCCTAGCGGGGTCGATTGTGGCGCTGGCCTGCGATATGTTCCCGCCGTGTCGTCACCACAGATAGTCGAGTCCGTCGACCAGATGCGGGCATCATTCGACAATCCCGCGCACCCTCGGCCAGTCCGTGTCTACCTATGGGAGCCGCTCATCCCATCGGTGGATGGCCTGACGCGGCTGATTCTGCTGTCACACGGCACGGGTGCTTCAGGCCGCGACCTGGCGTGGCTGGCCGAACCGCTTGCGCAGGCGGGTTTCCTGGTCGCCGCAGTGGATCACCACGGTAATAACTGGGTCGACGGCTATGCGGCGCCAGGGTTCGTCTTCATCTGGGAACGCCCGGCCGACCTCCGGCATGTTCTCAACCTCATCCAGCGACACCGCCGCGTCGACTGGGTCGGGGCGGCAGGTTTCTCGGCTGGCGGATATGCCGCTGCGGCGCTACTCGGAGTGCGTCTCGACCCTGATCTCATCAGACTCCTCGCCGAAGGCGAGATCCCGGATCCGCCTCTCCCGGAGTTTCCAAGTGCTTTCGAGTGGTTGCGGGGCACCACCACAACCGACACGATCGGCGGTCTGATGGAGAGCGCCGGCGCAGACCAGAGCGACGATCGTGTGCAGGCCGCCTTCCTCGTCTGCCCCGGCGATGGCGGGATGTCCAGCGCTACGAGCTTGCGCGAGGTGACCCGGCCGGTGGAGATCCGATGGGCGGACGCTGACGTCATCACCCGTCCGGAACAGACCGCTCTGCGATATCTCGAGCTGATAGGCGGAGCACGCGGGCGAAGTCTTGGTCGCCACGTTGAGCACCATCACCTCTTTCCCGACGAGATCAAGGGGGCAGACGTGCGAAAACGAGCCGGCGCCGATGCGGTCGCCTTCCTGGCCCAAGCCTCCGGCCTCAACCAGCCCTCATGAACGGGAGCCGCCGCTTCTCTATTTGCTCGACGATCTCAACCGCCACCGTATTGTTTTCGGCAGGTGAGTGCCCCGGCATCATCGGCTGGCGAAACGCTCGGTCGGTCGCAGGCTCGCGGTGCTGGCAACAGCCCGGCGTTACCGTCACTTCGGCTTGCAGCCCGCGTTGTTCTGTCGGACGCTGGCCTGCCCTTTGTTGGGAGGCAGCGGTCGATGATCAAGCGCGTTCAATCCGGTAGGAGCGTTACGTTGGGTGGCCGATGACTGCGTCGTCGATCAAGGAGCGCCGAGGGCGCTCCGAGTCCGCCGGTGGCCGACTGTTGGGTTCGCTGATCACGTTATTGGCGTTGGCGGTGGCCGGGGTTTTGGCTCTGCCGGGCAGCACGTCGGACCGCACAGAGGCGACGGTGTATCCGTTGATGTTGTTGCCGGTTGTCCTGATCATCGGCATCGCTGGGCTCGTCGCGGCGTGCCGTCCGGCTACCGCAGGTACGGTCGCCGTGATCTGCGCGGTCAACGGTCTGCAGGTGGCCGGCATAGCCCTGGTGGCTACCCGTGACTGGCTCAACTTCGGCGGGGCCGACGAATCGAGTTACCAGCGTGCGCTTGTCGGCTCGTGGCTGGCCCTGGCGATGGCCGCCATCGCCGTCGGTGTGGTCGTGGCGAGTGTGAAGTTGTATCGCTGCCGCGCCGGCCAGCGCAGTGGTTTGCCCCCACGGCCCGCCATGGTGATCGCCGGCTTGGCTGTGGCGGCCGGGCTACCGATCTCGTCGTACGTGTTCTGGCACGAGGCCGGACTATCGGCTGTCGGGCAGGTGGCACTGTGGTGGTCGCTGCCCTGGGCAGCGGGTCTTTACGCAGCAGGAGTCCTGCCGGCGAAGGCCCTGCGCGCTGCAGCGTTGTCGAGCGTGACGATTTCGGTAGCGCTCACGCTGGTCTGCGCGGCAGCCGCCCCGGTACACGGCTTCGGATTGCGCCTGCCGTACGGTTTCGGCTCACCTCTGCTGCATTACGCGGGACCACGCCCAACGATGACGGGCGATCCGAACGCCAGCACGAGCTCAGCAACGCCCTGCGAGCTCGCCACGCGCACTTGATGCGGGCAATTGCGGATGCTGACCGCCTGGCGCTGATGGGAGGTTCCCGGAATGGACACAAGGCCGCTGACCCAGCGAGAGCGAGCTGTGCTCAACGCGCTGCTGGCCGTTGATTTCCCTGACGTGGAAACTCTGCGGGACCAGGCGACGGAAGTAGAGGTCGTCGGCACGTGCGGTTGCGGGTGCCCGTCCATCGATTTCCAGCATGGTCGCGGCCTCGGGATGACGATCCGAGTCAACGCGGGTGTTCAAGACTCCTGCGCCGGTCTGTTCCTCTACACGATCGAGGATCCGCAGCGCGGGGAGGTCCTCGGCGGCATCGAGTGGGTTGGCGTCGAGGATACAAATCCCGACCAGTTCCCATCGCCGGAACTGCTCAACATCAGTCCAGCTTGATCCGGCTCCCACTCCTGGGCCGATCCACCCAGCTGCCGGCTCGGCACTCCGCCACGCCTGGGCACCCCGTCACGCGTGGCAGCGCGCGGATCGCGGCATGGAGCCTGGTGTTGTCGCGTTGCTCGACGCAGCCGACCAGACCGGCCATTGGTACCTCGTCCAGGCAGATCTCCCTCAGGATGCCTTCGTCCACATCCGGCAGCTCTTGGTAGCCGAGCCAGGATGCAGCCAACGCGGTGAATGCACGGCATGGCCAGTCGAGATCCTCGACCAGGGCACCATCGGGGAACTCGTCGCGGCGGTCATCTCGCCCCGACAAGGACCGCGTTGCCTCCGGCGTCCTGCCTTCACAACGACATCCGTCCTGACAGCCAGCGCCACTACGCACCAACCGCGTGCCGGCGCTCGTAGCAGGGAGCTAGCGCCGCCGTGGTGGCACCGGATAACTCAGGGTAGCGACCAGATCGCGGCAGAGATCCCGATGGCTGGGATCAGCGCCGGGCTTGGCTAGAGCCAGGCGACGCAGCCGGCCGTAGCAGGTCGAATCGGGTGCGGAGGCGGTCGGGCAATTGATCCGCCAAGCCGTGTCCGGGCTGATTCGGCCACGGCAACATGTCGAGGAAGCTCGTTACCAGCACTTCGTCGACGTCACGATCGCCGCGGTCGAAATAC
>NZ_JBITLX010000058.1:0-13139 GCF_044465625.1 Actinoplanes sp. NPDC049599 | reverse complement strand
CCATCCCCCACAAAGAGGACAGCCAGCCAAAGCAAAACCAATTGGCACTGGCTTATCTAGCACCCTGTTGAGTTCTCAAAGAACAACCACACACCGAACCGAACTCCCTCTCGGGAACCCGCTTCGGGGCAACCTCACTAACTTACCCGGTCGGCTTCGCCAGCGCAAGACCTGAGTCTTGGAAGATCCGAAGACCTTCGTGGCACCGCCCGAATGGTTCCCGCGCTGACGCTCACCCCGGAAGGTGTGATAGTCGTCGGGTGGCCTTGCAGACCGGCCGATGATCGCTTAGCGATCCATCCGCCCGGCTCCTGCCGGCTGTTGTACTTTACCCGGTCGGTCTCGCTGGCGCAACTCCGGTTTCCCGGTCTCGCCTGCATCGCCCGGTGCTGTCAGTCAGCTTAGCGCGTCCCTTCAGCTGCCTCCAAGTTACCGCCGGATCGGTCACTTTCGTGCCGTTCCGTCCGGGTTCCCCTCGGGCAGAGAGAAAGTTACGCGACCCTCCACCCGAAACGCAAATCGACGGCGATGCCCGTCCCGCCATCGGGTGCCGCGCCGTGCCAGAGTGGCAGTCATGGCCCCTCCCCCGGTGCTCGCCGCCGACGCGCTGTCCAGCCTCCTGGTGCCGCTGACACAGGTGATCATCGGTGTTCTGGTGCTGGCCGCGGTCGTGGTGTCGGTACACCGCCTGGTTCAGCGAGGACCGACCCGGATGGGCGGCGCGATGCTGCTCATCGGCGGCGCCCTGGTGTGCGTGGCGGTATTGAGCTACCTCGTGCAGACCTTCTGAGGCAGCGCCCGGACAACCCCCGAGCTCGGGCAACGCGCGCCGCCGGCGCCCGGGACCAAGGAAACCCCGAATCGGTACGGGTCAAGCGCGCCAAGCGCCAACACGAACGAGCCCCGACGAACACGACCAACCCGCCGCCGATACAGCCGGCTGTATGTGGTGAGTGCGCGGTGAACAGCCGAGGCACAGGTGTCAGGGGGCAGCGCAGAAGAGCAAGATTTGCGCGCAGACGCACGGGCGAAGCGCGCTGATCACGAGAACCCAGCCGAGCTGCCCGGGCTGGACGCTGTCCGACCTGGCGCACGAAGGCGGAGCCCGGCAACCCCTCGCCGGCGCGAGGACCGAGCACCGCGCGTGACGAACGCGCTGCGAACCAGCACACCCAAACGCGGCCCGGCGAAGAAGAGCCGACGAGCCCATGGTGAACGGCGCCAAGCCCACCACAACCTTGGCGACGGACAGTTACTGCAGGCGGCGGTTGGCCAGGCTCGGGAGCTCTCGGCGGATCTCGTCCAATCGGCCTAGATCAATCTCCGCGGTAACGATTCCCGTCGTGTCCGGTGCTTGGGCGAGCACCGTCCCCCACGGGTCGATGATCATGCTGCGGCCGAAGCAGGTGCGGCCCGGGTCGTGGTCGCCGATCTGGGCGGCTGCCACCACGTAGCACTGGTTTTCGATCGCTCGGGCTCTCAGCAGCACTTCCCAGTGGTCGCGGCCCGTGTGCATCATGAAGGCCGCCGGCACCACGAGCACCTTCGCGTCGCCGTCGACCGCCAGGCGCCGGTACAGCTCCGGGAAGCGCAGGTCGTAGCAGATCGACAGGCCGGTTCGGGTGCCGTCGATGTCGGTCACCACGGTGTTGGTGCCCGGCGCCACCGAGCGGGACTCCTGGTACGAGACGCGGCCGGGGATCTCCACGTCGTACAGGTGGATTTTGCGGTAGGTCGCGGCCAGCTCGCCGGACCGGTTGAAGATCAGCGAGGTGTTGTAGGTGTGGTCCTCGTCGGGGCCGGCCTCGTGGAAGGAGCCGGCGTGCACCCACATGCCCAGTTCGCGGGCGGCGGTCGCGAAGAACGTGCCGAACTCGCCGTCGACCGGCTCGGGCTTCGGCAGGCCCGCGGACCGGCCCAAGTAGTCCACGTATTCCGGTAGCACCGCAAGGTCCGCGCCGGCCGCGGCCGCGCGGCCCAGCAGGTCGCGGGCGGCGGCCAGGTTGGCCGCCCGGTCATCGCGAGCATTCAGCTGACAGACGGCAACACGCATGACTGCAAGGGTACGGCGCACAGCCCCGTCCAGCGGCCCGGAGACGCCGGTGCATACCCGGACATGCACCGCTGCACGCAGACCGGCTCAGGCCCGCGTGCGACGCCCCAGGCGCAAAGAACGCCACCGCCGCCCGAGACGGGTGGCGGTGGCGTCAACAACGCAAGCCTTGGTGCACCGGGGTGATCAGGCCGACTTTTCCTCGCGTTCGCGGCGAGCTCGTCGGCCGACGAATTCGCGGGGGACGATCGTCGGGATGACGTTCTCCACCACGACCTCGCGGGTGATGAGCACCCGGGCGGCGTCGGGATTGCTGGGGACCTCGTACATGACCGTCTGGAGGACTTCCTCCATGATCGCGCGGAGGCCGCGGGCGCCGGTGCCGCGCAGCATCGCCTGGTCGGCGATTGCTTCGAGGGCGCCGGTGTCGAACTCCAGCTCCACGCCGTCCAGCTCGAAGAGACGCTGGTACTGCTTCACGTACGCGTTGCGGGGCTCGGTGAGGATCTTGATCAGTGCTTCGCGGTCGAGGTTGCGGACCGTGGTGATCACCGGGAGACGGCCGATGAACTCGGGGATGAGCCCGAACTTCAGCATGTCTTCCGGCATCACCTTGCTGAAGATGTCGTCGGTGTTGCGTTCCGACACCGAGCGCAGGTGGGCGCCGAAGCCGACGCCGCCCTGGCCGACCCGGGACTCGATGATCCGGTCCAGGCCCGCGAACGCGCCACCGACGATGAACAGCACGTTGGTGGTGTCGATCTGGATGAACTCCTGGTGCGGGTGCTTACGGCCGCCCTGCGGCGGGACGTTTGCGACCGTGCCCTCGAGGATCTTCAGCAGTGCCTGCTGCACGCCCTCGCCGGAGACGTCCCGGGTGATCGACGGGTTTTCGCTCTTGCGGGCGATCTTGTCGACCTCGTCGATGTAGATGATGCCCTGCTCGGCGCGCTTGACGTCGTAGTCGGCGGCCTGGATGAGCTTGAGCAGGATGTTCTCGACATCCTCGCCCACGTAGCCGGCCTCGGTCAGCGCCGTGGCGTCCGCGATGGCGAACGGCACGTTGAGCATCCGGGCCAGCGTCTGCGCCAGGTGGGTCTTGCCGCAGCCGGTGGGGCCGATGAGCATGATGTTGGACTTGGCCACCTCGACGTCGCTGCCACCCCCGGGCGCGCCGGCCGACTCGGCCTGAATCCTCTTGTAGTGGTTGTAGACAGCTACCGAGAGGGCCTTCTTGGCCTGCTCCTGCCCCACCACGTAGGTGTCGAGGAACTGGCAGATCTCCATCGGCTTGGGAAGCTCTTCCCACTTCACTTCGCCGGTTTCGGCCAGCTCTTCTTCGATGATCTCGTTACAGAGGTCGATGCACTCGTCGCAGATATAAACACCAGGGCCCGCGATGAGCTTCTTGACCTGCTTCTGGGACTTCCCACAGAAGGAGCACTTCAGTAGGTCGCCACCGTCGCCGATCCGTGCCACCTACGTTCTCCCTGCGCTCATCGGCCGGCTGCTGCCGGCCCCTGGCCTGAGGATGATTCCTCGTTGCCGAACTGCGTGCTCGGTGCTCGAACTTCGTCTTACAGAGAGTTCATCGTCTGCCGGCTCGCGATACTGAGGTTGCTGGCTTGACGTTACCCGCTGCCGGGCAGTTCTCCGACCCCCCAAAACGGGCGTGTCAGGGGTCAGTCAGTCTAGCGTGAGCCGACCGACCCCCGACACCGCGTGCCGGGGCAGGGTCAGCTGCCGGCGCCGACGCCCTGCAGGCTCTTCTTGCGGGTGGCCAGGACGGTGTCGACCAGGCCGTACTCCTTGGCCTCGGCGGCCGTCATGATCTTGTCGCGGTCGACGTCCTTGCGGACCTGCTCGGGGGTGCGGCCGGAGTGACGGGAAATCATCTCCTCCATCTGGCTGCGCATCCGGAGGATCTCGCGGGCCTGGATCTCGATGTCCGAACCCTGGCCGTAGCCGCCCTCGGTGGCCGGCTGGTGGATGATGATCCGCGAGTGCGGGAGCGCCATCCGCTTGCCCGGGGTGCCGCCGGCGAGCAGCACCGCGGCCGCGCTGGCCGCCTGGCCGAGGCAGACCGTGCTGATGTCCGGGCGGACGTACTGCATGGTGTCGTAGATCGCCGTCATGGCGGTGAACGAGCCACCGGGCGAGTTGATGTACATCAGGATGTCACGGTCCGGGTCGGCGCTCTCCAGCGTCAGCAGCTGGGCCATCACGTCGTTGGCCGACGCGTCGTCCACCTGCACGCCGAGGAAGATGATCCGGTCCTCGAACATCTTGTTGTACGGGTTCGACTCCTTCACGCCGTACGACGTGCGCTCGACGAACGAGGGCAGGACGTAGCGGTTGTGCACCGGAGCGAACCCGGGAGACATCGTCAGGTCAGTCATTCTCAGCTCCTCAGTTCAGCGTTCCGGCGCCCTCGGGAACCTGTGTGGCCCCGGTGATCACCTTGTCGATGAAGCCGTAGTTCTTCGCTTCCTCGGCCGTGAACCAGCGGTCCCGGTCGGAGTCGGCCTCGATCTGCGCCTGGTCCTGGCCGGTGTGGAAAGACACCCGCTCCTGGAACATGCGCTTGGTGTAGAGCATCTGCTCGGCCTGGATGGCGATGTCGGCGGCCGTGCCACCCATGCCGCCGGACGGCTGGTGCATCATGATCCGCGCGTGCGGCAGCGCGTAGCGCTTGCCCGTCGTGCCGGCGCAGAGCAGCAACTGCCCCATCGACGCGGCCATGCCCATGGCCACGGTGGAGACGTCGTTGTCGATGAACTGCATCGTGTCGTAGATCGCCATGCCGGAGTAGACGGAACCACCCGGCGAGTTGATCCAGAGGTTGATGTCGCGGTCGGGGTCCTCCGCGGAGAGCAGGAGCAACTGCGCGCAGATGCGATTGGCGACCTGGTCGGTCACTTCGCTGCCGAGGAAAATGATCCGCTCCCGCAGCAGGCGGTTGTAGACCGAGTCGTCGAGGTTGCCACTGATGGAGTCACCACCACGCAGGAGGGGACTCGCTGGGATGTGCAGATCGGTCATGGCAGCCCTTCACAGCTGACTGTGCCGGCCGAGGGATCCGGCCGGCAGGTTGTCCGTCGTACGACCAACCTAACCGGTCGCATGCGCATCAGCTTCCCGCTCGGGCAGGTGTTCGCTGACAGCGCACCGGCTCCCGCCGTACCGGAAAACAGAGCGGCCGCCGCGCGCCGTGAGTGACGCGCGGCGGCCGATCCGACGCACCAGGTCAGTGGTTGTGCCCGGCGTGCTCGTCCTCGGAGGCCTCGCGGAGGTCGTCGAGGGAGAGCGTGTTGCCCTCGCTGTCGGTCATCGTGACCCGCTCCATGACGCTGGCCAGCGCCTTGCCGCGACGCACGTCGCCGAAGACGGCCGCGGCCGCACCCGACTGGACGAGCTGGTCGTAGTACTGCTGCGGCTGCATCTGGGCGCGCTGGGCGCGGTGCACGATCTCGTGCCCGAACTCGTCGTCGGAGACCTGGATGTCCTCGGCGTCCGCGATGGTGTCGAGCAGCAGCTGGATCCGGACGCCCTCGGTGGCCGCCTCGGTCAGCTCGGCGTCGATCTGCTCCTCGGTCTTCTCCTCGGAGGTCAGGTAGTCCTCCAGGGAGGCGCCGATCCGCTCGAGCTGGTCGGTCATGGCCTGCTTGCGACCCTCGACCTCGTCCTTGACGATGCCCTCGGGGGCCGGGATGTCGGCGGCCTCGACGAGCTGCTTGAGCGCCTCGTCGCGGGCGGCGTAGATCTGCTCGACCTTCTTGACCTTGCCGAGCCGCTCGCGCAGGTCGTTCTTGAGCTCGTCCAGGGTGTCGAACTCGCTCGCCAGCTGCGCGAACTCGTCGTCGATCTCGGGCAGCTGCTTGTCCTTGACCGTGTTGACCTTGACGGCCACCTCGGCGTCGCGGCCGGCGAAGTCGCCGCCCACGAGCTGGGTGGTGAACGTCGCGTCGGCGCCGGCGACCAGGCCGACCAGGACCTCGTCGAGACCCGGGAGCAGCTGCTTGCTGCCGACCTCGTGCGAGATGTTGGTCGCGGAGCCGCCGGGCACCTCCTCGCCGTCAACCGTCGCCCGCAGGTCGAGCTGGACGTAGTCGCCCTCCGCGGCCGGGCGGTCCACGGTCTTGAGCGTGGCGAACCGCTCCCGCAGGCCGTTGATCTGCTCATCGATCTCGTTGTCGCCGATCTCCACCGCCGGAACGGTGACGGCGATGCCGGCCAGGTCGGGGATCGTGATCTCCGGGCGGACGTCGACCTCGGCGGTGAACTTCAGCGGCTCGTTGTCGGCGAACTCGGTGATCTCCACCTCAGGGCGGCCGAGCGTCTTGACGTCGTGCTCGCGGACCGCGGCGAGGATCTGCTGCGGAATGGCCTCCTGCACGGCCTCGTTGAGGACCGTGCCCCGGCCAACGCGCTGGTCGATCACTGCGGCGGGGATCTTGCCCCGGCGGAAGCCGGGGATCTGGACCTGAGAACCGATTTCGCGGTACGCCTTCAGCAGGCTGGGCTTCAGCTCGTCGAACGGCACCTCGATGGCGAGCCGCACCCGAGTCGGACTCAGAGTCTCGACGGTGCTCTTCACAGGCGTACTCCTTGATGGATCTCTTCGATGTTGGTGAAGTCGGGGTGGCGGGATTTGAACCCACGGCCCCTCGCTCCCAAAGCGAGTGCGCTACCAAGCTGCGCCACACCCCGTGGCGACGGCAAGTGTATGCGGTCGGCGGAGTGTCGTGTGCCGCGGCGTCACCCGGGCGCGCCACGCGGGGGATATCGGGTTCGCGCGCCGCGACGGCATTCAGTAGTGTGGGGCCGGTGCCGCACTCAGGTGCGGGTCACGCGGGCGTAGCTCAATGGTAGAGCCTCAGTCTTCCAAACTGATTACGCGAGTTCGATTCTCGTCGCCCGCTCCATCAGCAAAAGCCCAGGTCAGAGGCGCTTTTCTGGATCTGGGGCGTGGTCATTCCAGGTCCGTGGACGATCTTGCGGGCCACTGGTGGGTCAGTAGCTCAGCGCTCGAGTTCGTCGACGATCCCGATCAGCGGCTCGTCGATCGAGGGCACGTGGTGACGGGGTCACCCCACGCAGCCGGGCCACGCGGCGCGGCACCCACCGGTCGCCGCCATGTGCGCCGGCCAACCTGCAGGCGGTCATGGCCGGTGTCCACCCCGGCGATAGATCCACAGACTGCGGCATCGGCCACCCGCAGCCAGCTCGACGGGTGCCGCCGCCACATACGGCGGTGAGGACGAGGACGGCGCCGAGCAGCATCTGCCAGCCGTACGGCTCGGAGATCCACCGGTAACGGACAGCCAGCACGACCGAGCGGGAGACCTCACGCACCGGCCAAACGACGGCGAACAGCCAGCCGGGGATCCGCCGTACCGGCAACCGGGTGCTGGCCATCTCACCTTGGCAGAGACGAACGACGAGAACCGCCATCACCGCCACCCCCGCCCGAGCCGCGCGGGTCGTGCCAGGGTGCGCATGCAGGTCCGGCATGCCATGTGCCGCAGGTCGAACCGTCGTGGAGCAACCCACATCCGGCAGCGCGGGCAGCAGACCGCCTCCACCACCGCCAGGGCGGGAAGGCCGACGGCCCGGCGCAGCAGACCGATCGACTGATGGGTGATCCGGGTCAGCGGACGGCCGGAGCCGTGAGCGGTCATTCCGATCACCCCGCACGCAGCCGTACGGAGTGCTCCCGCGCCACCTGGGCCAGGTCGGGGGCGTCGGCACGGTCCAGAAGTGCGGCCTTGCGGTCGAACCAGTCGGCACGATCACCGGCCGGGGTGCGGAGCCCCGGCATCCGCCGGAGCAGAGCGGACAGGTCGGCGGCGAAGTCGGTCATGACGGCCACCGCCGGGACATGCGACGGGCAGCCTGAATTACGGTGGGCACGAGGTCCTCCTTCGTCAGTCGAGGGGTTCAGGGGTCGCCGCGCGGGACGGGCCGGGACTCTTGGCAGGGGAACGGCCCGCCCGCGCAACCAGCGAGAGATGTCCGTCAGGCAGCGGCGGCGAGGGCGCCGGCCGGGCGGATGGCGGTGGCCCGCAGCGAGTACGCCATCCGGGCCATGCACGTCCCGGTGCTCTTGCACCGCTGCGAGTCGACGTACGGCGTCAGCGTCAGGCCGTCGAACTCGACCGACGGCGGGTATCCGGGCACGGCGGACGCCAGCGGTACCGGCGCGTGCGGCGCGATGACTTTGACCTTGACTTCCGTAGTGCGACCGAACTTGCCGGCGGCGGGGTCGAGGTCCATGACCCGGACGACCCACATGCGCTCGCCGGTCTCCTTGTCGCGAGCCTGGTTGTCGGGCTCGTTGAGGCGGTCGAAGTCGACGGCCGCATCCACACCCAGGCAGAGCACCCCGGACGGGAACACGTAGTCGAACGGAACGGGGACTTTCAACGTCAGCGGAACCATCAGATCGAGCCTCCTGGTCTACCGAGTGCCAGCATGACATCCGGTTATACTTACAAGTTAAGTCTGCATGTAAGCATGAGCAAGGATCGATGTCTGATCTTCAGATGGCGCATTGACCACTCAGGACAGCGGGTAGGTGTCCTCGATCTCGTGACGGCTACCGGGCATGACGATCAGCGAGGTCAGGATTGGTACGCCGGAGGATTGATGCGCGGTGATGACCACGCTCAGCACGGCCTCGTCGGCGGGCACGCCCAGGGCCTCGATCTCTGTTGCGTCGACTTGCCGGGCGGTCAGCCGCTCGGTGGCGTAGTCCGCGCGCAGTCCCTTGCGAGTGGCGATGTGGTCGAGGATGCTGCCGGCGATCGGCTCAGGCTTGGCGATATCGGTACCGACTGCGATCTCCACCGGCACATACGTGCAGATCAGATCGATAGGGCCGGACGGTGACACCGTGCGGCGCCGGCGCTCGTACACCGGGGTGCCTTCCGGAATTTCCAGCGCGGCCGAGACGCGTGGCGACGCCAGGACCGGGCCGACGTGCAGGATCTCCGTCTCCGCGGTCTCGTCCAGGTCGACGGCATCTTGCGCGTACTGCGGCGAGCTGCGTTCCGACGGTGGCCGGCCACGGACGAAGCTGCCCTTGCCCTGCTGCGACTCGATCCACCCGTCTTGCTTCAGGATGCCGAGCGCGCGAAGCACCGTCGGGCGGGACACTCCGAACTCGGTGCAGAGCTGACTCTCGGACGGAAGGCCGGCCCCGGGCGCATAAGTCCCGTCTTCGATACGGCCGCGAAGCGCGTTCAGCACGCGCAGGTACTTCGGCGTCGGAATCTCGTACGCCACGGGATACACCCACCAGGGTCAAAGAAGATCACGACATGTCAATACAGGAGCGTAGTGCCTGTAAGGATGACGGAACAAGACGCGTCAGTCTGCCGTGTCGTCGACGCCCGCAGCGTTCCTGAGCCAGCCGGACCATGCGGGTGCCTCCGCAACCCGATCCGGACGAGATGCACCGGGCCACCGGCGCGGCAGGCAGCCGTATCGACCGAAGACCCGCAGTGCGGCCCGGCGCATGGCGCACGGGTCGTCCTGGGCGCAGTCGGCGCAACGAGCGTCGCCGCTGGACGCGGTGTGCCGATCGAGTTGGGCTTGAGCGGCCCGCAACTCATCCATCACCGCACCGGACGGGAAGACGCTCACCGCACGAGCTCCGTCCACGGCCGACGCGCGGGGGCTCGAAGAGGCGTAGACCCGCGAGGCGAACGAAGACTTCGCGGCGCTCGGTCGCCGCCCCCGTGCTGTTCAGGACGTAGCCGTTTACCCAGGCCCAGCCCCGATAGGTCGGCTTTTCACACACCGAGATCACTCTGAGCCGTATCTGGCGGCGGCCGGAGAACTGCACGGACGCCTCGTGATCGACCACCAGCACATCGCCCGGATGCGGAACCATCTCGTCCTCCACCACGTTGGAGGGCACCGAGGCAGGCGAGCATCTCGCGGACACCAACACGACAGCAACCGGCTGGCCGGCACCCGCCCCGGTGCCAGCTCAGGAGACCGCCATCACCCGGAATCCGCTACCGCCGCAGTCCAGGCAGGAGCGGCGACAGGTCAGCCGGCCATCTCGACACGACTGCGCCACCATCCGCAGCGCGGTGCGGTGGGTCGCGTACTTCCATCCCGCGCCAGCACAGGACCGGCAAGCGGGGAATGAGATGGATACGGTGGGCTCGGTCATGCACACAGGTTGTGGCCAAATCCGACCCGGACCCCGGAAAATCATTCCGGGGTCGCCGATCTCCACGAGAGGGTCAGCGGATGCGCGGCATGACGACGAAGCTCACCATCGGCGAGCGGGTCGCCTGGTACCGACGACGACGCGGCATGTCGCAGGAAGTCCTCGCCGGACTCGTCGGCCGCACCTCCGACTGGCTCGGAAAGATCGAGAACAACCGGATCGAGCTTGACCGACTCTCCGTCATCAAGTCACTTGCCGACGTGCTGGACGTGTCGCTCGGCGATCTGCTCGCCGAGCCGTCCCTGCTCGACTGGAACAGTGAAAGTGGCTTGGAGACAGTGCCGGCACTGCGGTCGGCGCTGATGGAATACCGAGGCATCACGGCGCTCGGTACCGCCGGCGCAGGTCAGGAACCGCCAGACCTCGCCGGCCTACGCCGCGAGACCTCGGAACTGTGGGACGCCTATCAGGGCTCCCGCTTCGGATTCGTCACTGGCAGGCTTCCGGCCCTGCTCGAGCACGCCCAGGCCGCCGCCGACGAATTCGACGGACAAGACCAGGAGGACGCACGCCACCTGCTCGGCCTGACCTACCAGCTCGCCGCGACTCAGCTCACCAAGCTCGGCGAGACGGACCTCGCGTGGATTGCGGCCGAGCGCGGGCTATCGGCAACCCGGTCGTGATGGGGTCCCTGTTCCGGTCGGTGAGTCACGCCCTCTTGTCCACCGGCAGGTACAAGGACGCGGTTCGCCTTACCAGCGACGCCGCCAGCTACCTCGATCAGCACTTGGGCGACGCGACCCCCGAGTTGCTGTCGGTCTACGGGACTCTGCTGCTCGGCGGGTCCGTCGCCGCCGCCTGCGCGAGCGATGCAGGCACCGCCCGGACCTTCCTCACGGCTGCTGACGATGCCGCGACTCGGCTGGGCGAAGACGCAAACCACCTCTGGACCGCGTTCGGGCCGACAAACGTCGCCATTCATCGGGTTGCAGCCGCCGGCGAACTCGGCGACTTCCAGGTGGCGATAGACCTCGGACCGAGTCTGGACACGGCTTCGCTGCCGATGGAACGGCGAGTCCGTCACGCGCTGGAGGTGTCCGCGCATACAGCTCGTGGAACCGGCAGGACGACGCGCTGGCCATCCTGCTCGACGCTGAGCGGATGGCCCCCGAGCAGGTTCGGCATCACTACCTCGGCCGCCAGCTCGTCCTCACGTGGATACGGCAGCAGCGCGGCAAGCCCTCCTCGACAATGGTTGGTCTGGCACGTCGCCTCCACGTGCTCGAATGATCCACTGGATCTACGCTGCTCGGTGTGACGACATCCGAGACGCCTCCCATGGCTACCCCGCGCGTCGCTGCCGGCGCCCTCTTCTTTGACGAGTCGGGACGTGTCCTGCTCGTCAAGCCCAGTTACAAGGATGGGTGGGAGATCCCAGGTGGCTACGTCGAGCCGGGAGAGTCGCCTCGGGCAGCTTGCATCCGCGAGGTCCAGGAGGAGCTTGGAGTTTCGCCGGCCATCGGCGGTCACTTGGTGGTCGACTGGGCGCCGGCGCAGAACGAGGGCGACAAGGTGCTGTTCATCTTCGACGCGGGCATCCTCACCGAGGAGGCGCGCGCGGAGATCAAGTTCGGGGACGGCGAGCTGACCGAGTCGCGCTTCGTCGCTGAAGCGGAAATGGACGGATACCTCCCTGCACGCCTCTCACGCCGGATCCGCACGGCCATCAGGGCAAGGCATCGCGGTGTGCCGGCATACGCCGAACACGGCGACGAGCCCCAAACCCGATGAGCCGCAGAGGTTCGTAGTGGCCGCCCGCGTGCGCACCAAGCAGCCGAACGCAGCCGAGGCATCCGCTCAGACTTTCTGTGCGTCTTCAAGGCGGCCCTAAACGGGCCGCTCACGCCGCCGCCTGGGCGCGCGTCCGTCGCTTAGCTGACGCACGCGACGGCCACGCAGGCGGCCCATCGGCTGGCGTGCACGAGCGGATCGGGCCGCCATGACGACAGGTCGCAGATGGTCGAGGTTTGGGAGCTGGCCGGCGGCCTACCGGGGCGGGCCTGGACGACGCGGCCGACCTGCCATGCTGGGGGCCACTGGCAGGTCACGGCCGTCGAGCGACGGGGACGGCGGCGAAAGTGTGGCCGGGCCGCTCTCCAACGTCAAGGGCGATTCGCGTCGCAAGCGACGGCCTACGGCCGCCCTGGACGTTGGAGCCTCCGCGCCCCGGGAGGGCAGAGGTCAAGGGGCAGGCCGCTGGCCTGCCCTCACGATGTCCGCACCGCCGTCCCCGTCACCGACTCAGTTCGTCAACGCGTCCTTGACACCTGCGCAACGAAGATGCCGCTGCCACAGCCGCGACCCTTAAGACTCAGCGAGGGCGTTCGGGTGCCGATGCGCTGGACGGTTGAGCCGTCGCCAAGCCACCTAGGATGAGGGATGTGGTAGGCCTCGCAGACGCACCAAACGTCGCCGACTGGATAGCTGCTGGTGGACAAGTTGCTGGCGCTGTGGCTACTACCGCAGCGGTCGTGGTTGCATTGTGGATCGCGCTCAGAGAGTCCAAAGAGCGGGCACAGGCGCAAGAGGATGCCGCCGAGGCCGAACGCTTCCAAGAAGAACAAAAGAGCCTAAGTCAAGCAAGACTTGTCAACAGCGACCTTGTACCACCAGAAGAACCTTCCACGGAGAGCCACGGAACTTTCGAGTTGGTTCTCAAGATCACTAACCATAGCACTAGCGCAATCCGAAACCTTCAAGCTTCGATTCGCTACCACCCTGCAGGAGGCCCTATCAACGTTATACAGGCTCTTCGAAGTTAAGCGGGGTTGAGGTGTCCGCGGTGGCGGCGGGTGGTGGCTGCGCGGGTGCGTAGTCGTTGGTTTTTGGGGTTGCGGAATC
>NZ_JBITLX010000057.1:0-13804 GCF_044465625.1 Actinoplanes sp. NPDC049599 | reverse complement strand
CAGCTCGACCCCGCATTCGAACACATCGGCCACCTCACGCAGTAGCCTGCAACGGATCTCGGCACAGCATGCGCCGGTCAGCCGCAAGTAGCATCGCCGTGCGTGACGATGCCTCGCCGACCGCCGCGCTCGATCGGCGGCAAATCCGGATACCCGGCCGGCGTTCCGTTCAGCCGTGGGTGGGCGTGCCCGAAAGAAAATCGAGTCAGGTGCGGAGAAGCAGTCTCGCTCGGGCTGTGGCGAGATGTTGCAGGCCGGGTAGAGCGGCCTCTTCAGCCCGTTGAGCGGCGGCGCGGTCGGCCTCAAAGGCCTTTCGGTACGCCGGTTCGTCACCCCGTAGCGCGTCACGCGCGGAGCCGGCGGCAGGAAAGAGCACCTCGTTTCTGATTTCGCGAGCCCGCCCGGGAGCCCAGTGTTCGTGTACCCGTTCCGCCAGTCCGGCTAGCGCCGGACCAGGATCCGGGATGGGCAGGCCGGCGGGGTAACGGTCTTCGTGGAACGACAGCTCCCAGCCGGGCCAGAGCTGCGGCCACCGTTCCCGGGCGCCGCAGAGCGGCCTGATCGTCCAGAGCTGAGCGCGGCGGCGCGGGATGTCCAGATGTAGGCCACCGAGCGGAACGTGGTCGGGGGCGGTGATCGGTTGCCGGCCCGCGAGCAGGCCGATCAGCCGTAGACCGTGTTCCCATGGTGCGTCGGCGTAACCCGGCAACGTCCAGGAGGTACCGGCAATGGTGACCAGGTAGCCTGCGTCGTCGGGATCGATGGGCGGGTCCTCGGGCGGGTCGAGATCGTGCAGGGTTTCCGGGTTGACGCCGACATAACGTGCCAGGTCGGCCAGGCCGTCGTAGGCCCACTCGATCCGCCAGCCCGGCCAGGTTCGCGACCAGCCATCGAGCATCGCCAGGCGCCATTCATACGCCGCCTTCGTCGAATTCAGCCACGGCAGCTCGGAAAAGACGAGCATCACCTGCTCGTCGACGTCGAGCAGCACACCGCCCTCGCACAGAGTGTCACCGAGCCACTCCTGCCCCTCAGCCGGGTCAGACGCCTGCGCACGCTCGTCCAGCCACGCCAACACCAGCTCCGGTCCGACAGCTACGTGGTAGTCCAGCCCGTAGCCGTACCCGCCGCCGAGAATGGAGTTACGGACCTGGCCGCCTCGTACCACTATGTAATGCACCCTGCCGCCCACGGTCGATGATCATAGTTGCCACGCCTCACCAGCCATTTGGGCAACGTGGAGCGGATCGGCGATACAAATGAACGCCTCGAGATTGCTAGGATGACGCACTCACATCGGCTCAGATCAGTAAACATGATCATGCTTTGTCGCGGCTTTCTCAGCGGCGTTCGGTGACGCGAGCGCGGTCGGATGTCGGCACTATCCGAGGCGGCAGTGCGACAAGGGAACGTACCGGGCGGGGTGCGCTTGGGTGGTCTCGCGTCCTTGGGGCCTTCGGCTCATCTGGCGTCGGGAGCCCTCGGCCTGTCCTGCACGGTGCGGCACCGGAACTGTGATCAGCCCTCTGCTGACCCTGTGACGATCTACTCGGGCCGGCTGGCGGCACTCGGGTGGAACGCATGGTCGTAGCCGAGCCGGTGCGGCGGGACTTCCGGCACGATCACGACAGCCCGAGCATGGTCCGGCGGCAACCACCCGTCGGCCGGTTCCGGCGCAGGCTTTCCCGGGACAGCCGCGTGAACCGGATGTCCCGCACAGCCGGACGAGCTGCCCGCCGCCGTCTGCAGCCATCACCACACCGCGGTGACACCGGCTCCCTCGTATCCGGATCCACGGCGCCCGCCGTCGCCACCGGACACCCCTAGCGTTCGACGGCGCGACACCACCCCGGCCGGCAGACGACTCGCCCTGTGCCGGCTATCGGCCTCCGCACCAGGCACCGGCAGGCACGGCCCGTGGTAGCACCTGACCGGACGACAAACACCGCCGCAGGCATCACACACAGTAACCGGAAAGGGCTGCGGGTCAGGCCATGATTCGCGGGGCTAAAGTCCAGCTCAACGCCGAAATCCACTATGGACGGAACACGTCGGCGACACGCGATCACCATCCGATCACCACGCTCCCACCAGGTGGGAGTATCGGGGCCGAGAATGGGAAACAAAGAGGCCGTGACCCTTATTTTCGCTGGTCACGGCCTTGATCTTTTGTGCGCCCGGAGGGACTCGAACCCCTAACCTTCTGATCCGTAGACAGCGCCGCAATCAGAAGAGGTCAAAGCCCTCCGATCCCACCTCGGAGAAGCCCCATTTGCGACTATCCGCTACGTTCAAGGCCTCAAATTCATGGTCTCGAATATTGAGACGCCAGGACCCGTGAACGAGTCAACGCGACACATCTCCCCGCCAAGAATTCCGTCCATCATCCCACTCGCAGCTCCGCCGACCCGAATGCTCTGTCCAATATCGACCAATCTCCGCACTCCACGCCAACTCGACCAGTCGCTACAGAAGGTAACCCCCTTCAGGCCGGCTCAGACCGCACAAATGAAGCGATGAGCGTGAGCGCTACGGCGAAGAAGTCGTGGTGCCACTCGTCCGAACCGGCACGCCGGCCACGACGGTCCGTCGCCGCGACACCTGCAGGCGAGGCCACTTTTCGGCCCGCCCCTTCGTTGCCGGTGCGCCGCCGCGTTGAGGGTGCTCGAGTGCAGGAGGGCGTTCGCCGGGCTTGGCGAACCAGGCCGGGGCATCGGCGGCACGTGTCGTGTCGATCCTCAGCTTCGACAGCGCTCTACCTGTCGCCGCGCCGTTCTGTAAATGTGGCAGATCGAGGCAGGGATGGCAGCCATCCAATTTCAAACGATCACTGCGGCCACGCGCCGCCCACACAGGCCTCCTCATAGGTCCACCAGCCCAACTTTTCGCCGCGGTCGAGGACTCGTTTGACCTGTACGACATCCGCTGACGGGCGCACGTTTACGGCAACGATCCCGAATTGCTTCAGTGCTTCCAGTTCAACACCGACGAAAGATAGCCGCTCGCGCACATCCTCGATCCCGGCTTCCGCATCGTCAATGAGTGGAATGACCCGCATGGTGCTATTTCCGGACCATTTCAATGTCTCGAGGAAGATTCCGGAGCCCTCAGGTCCCAGCCGTATGCTAACAAGGTCGTCGAGCGCAACATTGGGGACAAAGAAAGGGATGCTGTCCACTCGTGCAACTTCAGAATTAAGAGTGACAGCCCAGAGGTACTCGCTATCAGCGGGAGGCCAGCCTTCATCGTCGCGTTCCAAGTTGAAGCGAATGCGGATTCGTTCCGTCACACCGCCTCCTGAATTACTGGCGCCCAAACCGTCTACCTCCTCAAAGGATCACAATTTTGCCACTATATCGCACTCTTCAATGAACTCATCCTCCGCCCACCGGTACCGGATCTCGGCGCTATACCTGAGCTGGTCACAGGGGCCCCTTGGGAGTGTTGGACCAGCGCTCATTGCACAATACGCAGGTAACTCGCCCGTTCCATAAAGACCCCGGTCCACCTAACGACCGAGGCCATATGTGGTCGATACGTGTCTCATTACGCGCGGGAGCGACTCCACTCATCGATCGCGTAGCGGGAATTGTTACGATCCCACAATCGTCACAGACCGTGCGACCTGCATTGTTCGCGCGACTCTTATTGGCTACATGACGCTTCCCTGCGCGAGTGAAGTTTTTGCTCGCTCGCGCCATGTCAGCCGTCAAGTCCTTGACTACACCGTTGGAGTCGACCTCAAAGCGGGCCGGCCCGCAGTTGTGAACCAAGACTGGAGTCTCATTGGCGAGGACGTAATAGGTGTGCACCTCATCGACGGTGAGGTCATGCATGATTTCGTTGCCGACAAAACTGTCCACGTACCTGACGACAATTAGACCGCCGTCGTCTGCGTGCAGCCGCTCGTCGGGAGCCAGATCTTCAGCATCGACCCAATCGGCACGGCTGACACTCCAGAATGGGTGCCCCTGGGTGGTGTGGAGCGTCGCCGAGCGGCCGTCCGCGGTTTCTACCGTCAGGTTTGTGAGGGCGGTGTCGTGGTGCTCGTGGAGGTCAATGACCTTCTGTCCGGCACTTTCGCCGGTGCGGGGGTCGGTGGCCTGGACGACGTCGCCGTTCCTCACCTCAGCGATGGACTTGGCGGAGCCGTCAGCCATCAGGACGGCTGTCGAGGGCGCGAAGCTGTGTGTGGGGCACTTGGCGAACGGCTTCGTCAAGCTTGCGCCGATGCTTTTGGCTTCCGCCTTCGCGGCACCGGCCGCTGCTTGGCGTGCGGCTTGCGCTCCTTGGTTGGTGACAAGGCTTCGGACACCTGTGCTGAGTGCCTGGCCTCCGACGGACATCAGACCGCCGGTGATTCCTCCGATGACGCCTGAGACGACTGCGTTGCCTGCCATGTCGGCGACGCTGTGACCGCCCTCGACTAGGTCGTGGGCGATGGATCCCGCTGCGCCGGCGAGTGCGCCGCAGGCTACCGCGCCGACTCCGGTCCATCCGATGGCGAAGCCGCAGCCGACACCGACGACGACACCGACCGCGACGGCGGCGATGGTGGCCTTGTGGTCCGACGTCCACTTCTTGGACTTGCACCACCAGTTGCATTTAGCAGGCTGTTTGTGCCCGCCCGAGTTGGTGGCGCCGCCGTTGTCTCCGCCGCCGTTGCCGCCGCCGTTGCCGCCGGACGTGCCACCGGTGCCGCCGCCGGTTCCGTTGTCGAAGTCGCTACCTTGGCCGGTGCCGTCGTCGAGGACGTCGCCGTTGTCCGGGTTGATGCGCTGGCCGTTGCCGGAGCCGTTGCCGGTGTCGACGGATTCGCCACTGGGGTCGGCGAAGCTGACCGGTGAATTGTTGGCGTAGCTGTAGCCCTGCATCTGCTGCGGGTCGGTGACGTCCATGATCGGGTCGACCGAGATGAACCGGCCGATGCCGGGGTCGTATTCGCGGGCTTCGACGTGGGTCAGTCCGGTGTTGTCGATCGTTTTGCCGAGGAAGCCCTTGTCGTTGATCCAGCCGGCTTGGCCGTCGCGGTCTTCGCCGTACGCGGTGAGATGGCGGACGGTGGCCTGCTGGGTGACGGCGTCGACGCTGATCGACGCGGTGTTCTGGGTGTCGCTGACCAGCCAGGTCAGGCCTGCCGACGTGCGCTGAGCGACCGTCTTGCCGCCGTAGGAGTAGTAGCGGGTGCAGGACTGCACCGTGCCGTTGTTGTCGACCTTGATTTCCTGGCCGGGCAGATACAGGGTCTTGCCGGTTGGTTCCTTGGTGATGAGCCGGTTGCCGTCGGCGTCGTAGACGTAGGTGGTCGTGCCGGTGCTGTCCTGGGCGGAGGCGAGTTGGCCTTCGGCGTTCCAGGTCAGTGCTTGTTGGCCGTTCTTGGCGGTGGGTCGGGAGATCGTGTTGCCCAGCTCGTCGACCTCGTAGTCGGCGGTGCTGCTGGTACCGGCGTCGCCGGTGGTCGTCGTTCGGGTGGGGAAGTGCGGGTGGTCGGCGGTTCCGGCCGGGTAGGCGTAGTCGGTGGTGCGGATCCCGACGGCGGTCTTGTGCTCGATCTGCTGCAGCCGGTTGCCGGAGGCGTTGAACGACCAGGACGTCCAGTACGGCGCCGGCGCCGCGGTTGAGTCGGCCAGGACCTCTGGCGAGGGATCGGCGTCGCAGTTGCCGTCGCTGGGGGTCCAAGCGTCAGTGAGGCGTTGCAGGTGGTCCATCCGCCAGCACTGGGTTTCGGCGCCGGCTACCGGCGCCTTCTCCTCAGTGCGGATGATGTTGCCGGCGTCGTCGTACTGGTATTCCTTCCAGGACACGACCGCGGGATTGATGTCACGGAATGCCTGGGTGGCCCTGAGACGGCGGGTGGACGGGTCGTAGTGGTTGGTGACCTGCAGCGCCTTGCCGTCCGAGGCGCCGAACACGACCGATGAGATCTCACCGAACTCGGTGAACTCCACGGCGGGTACCAGCGATCCGCCGATGGTGGTGCTCAGGGTGGTCGCGGCGCCGAGGTCGTTGTAGCCGGTGGTCAGCGTCTCGCCGGGGATCCTCGCGGGGCTGGTGTCACCGATCGCCGGGAGCAGGCTGGTCTTCGGGGCTCCGTTGACGGCGTAGCGGGCCTGGTAGGTGTAGGTGCCGGCCAGGCCTTTCTCACTGCCGGGAATGGTGACGGCGGTCTTGGTCGGCAGGCCGGTCTTGGCGTCCAGCGCCAGGGTCGCGGTCGTGTACGGGTTGGTCAGATCCCCGTCGACGTAGCGGTTGCTGGAGGCCAGCACCCCGAGACCGCCGGTAAGGGAGTCGTAGGTCCAGTCCGCCAGCTTGGTGCCGGTCAGCGAGTCCTTGAACATGCCGGTCTTGCGGCCCAAGTCGTCGTACTTGTACGCCAACACCTGGCCCTTCTGGTCCTTGGTGCTCAGGACCCGGCCGAGCTTGTCGAAGGACGTGGTGACTTCGCCCTTGTCCGGATCCTTGGTGTAGTCCTGCCGACCCTGGACGTCGTAGCCGTACTCCCAGACCGTCTCCATCGGGTCGGTGACCTTGGTCAACTGACCCTTGGTGTTGTAGCCGTACGTGGTGCGCTCGTAGTCGCCGACCGGTTCGGGTCCCTTGTACTGGCGGATCTCCGTGGTGCGTCCCCGCGGGTCGACGTACTTGGACTCGGCGGTGCCGCCCAGCGGGGGTGTCGTGTCGACGTGGTCGCCGCCGTAAACGGTGGTGGCGCGCCACTTCTCGGCGAGCTTCGAGAAGAGGATCTTGTTGGTTTCCCGGCCGGCGCCGTCGTAGAGGGTCTTCGACCAGGACAGGATGTTGTCGCGGCCGGCCGGCATCGGCGGCTGCCAGCGGGTGGCCGACGGAGCCGTGCCGTCGACCCAGTACGCGCCGTAGCTGACGTTGGCCCGCCCAGCGGTGTCGTAGAAGGTATCGGTGACCAGCATGCCGGTCGTCGCCGCCGGGGTTTGCTGCTGAACCGGGCGCAGCAGCGAGTCGAAGAACATGTAGCTGGTGGTGATCTTGTTGTTGGCGTTGAGCGTGTCGGTCTGGACGACGCTGGCCTTGTCCGTGTTGAGCTTGTAGGTGTAGCGCACGTCGGGAACATCCCCGGCGGCGCTACTGCGGCCAGGCTTCCAGACGCTGATCAGCCGGCCGAGGCCGTCATAGAGTGTCTCGGTGTCGCGGCCGTTCAGATCGTGCGACAGCGTCGTGGTACCGGTGGCGGGATCGATCAGGTTGTACGAGGTCCATTTGAGCGGGCTCACCGCGTCGACGCGGGTGAGCGGACCACCGGTGACCGGCGTATATGTCGTCTTGGTCTCGAGATTGTCGGCGTCCCAGGAGGAACTCGGCCGTCCGTGCACGTCGAACTTGGTCTTCCCGGTCATGTAGTAGACCGGCTTGTTGTCCTTCCAGTCCTCCAGCGCCTCGAACATGGTGGTCAAGCCCTTGGTCGGGGCGACCCCGTATTCCTTGTCGTCGAAGCTGGCGCGGGTGGCGCCGAGAACCTCATCCTTGGTGATGATCCGGCCGGGCTCGGTGGCCTCGTCACAGGTCAGGGCGAACGTGCGGACCTGATAGGGGAACGCGATCATCCAGGCTGGGCCGTCGTCGCGGCTGTAGTCGGTGAGCACGCACTTCTCATCGCCTGACCGGGTGGTGTCGCCGAACTCGGTGACCTCGGTCGGCATGCCGTAGGTGTCGAACGCCGTGGTGGTGTGGGTCCAGGTGTCCGGGCGGCCGCCGTCGCGGGCGGTCCAGGTCCAGCTGCCGGCGGTGTCGATGTAGCGGGCGTTGACGCTCACGTCGTCGACCTTGTGGGTGGCGGTGATCGTCCCCAGCCAGGGATCCGAGATCGTGCCGCTGATCGGTTCGCCGTCCGGGCCGTTGTAGACGACGGTTTCGCGGATCTGACCGTTGAGGTCGTCGGCGTCGACGATCGTGGCCTTGCCCTTGGAGTCGGTGACGTTGGCCCGTTTGGTGCCGACGGTGTCGGTCCTGGTGGACTTGTCGCCGTCCATGCCGCGGAAGTAGCGGGTGTCGACCCTCGTGCGGTCGCCGTCGTCGCCCTTGATGACGCTGACCAGGCCGTAGCCGCGCCATTGGGACCAGGTGCGGTACTTGTCCTTGGTCAGGCCGTCGTCGTCGGCGTACCGCCAGGCCGGGGTGTCGTACTTGTAGCTGGTGAGCACGTTCAGCGGGTAGCCCTGCAACGGGCTCTTGGTGTCGTTCTCGCGCACGCTGTCGACGACGTACTTGTGGAACCAGTCGGTGATCTCCTTGCCCGGCGCGCCGCCGAGGTCCGGTGGCGCCCACCGCACCGGGAAACACCGCTTGGTGTTGGTCGCCGGATCCGGGGTGGACCCAGCGGCGCAGTTCGTCGGCAGGTAATTGACGTCGATGCTGGCCTGGGTCTCGGTGTAGATGGTCTTCATCCGGTACCAGCGCATCGGCCGTAGGCCGTTGCTCAGCGCGGTGTCGACCCGGTTGTCCATCGGCACGCCGACCAGCGTGATGTCCGGTACGGAGGTGGCGACGTTCTTGGCGTCCCAGCCGGTGTGGCTGATCGTGGAAAGCCACATTCCCTTGCGGGTGCCGTCACCGGGATCGGGGAAGGTGTGTGTCAGCGTCCAGCGTTCGACATCGCGGTAGGTCGTGGTGCCGGGCTTGAGGACCTGGGTGGTCACGGTCGACAGCCGGCGCTTGGTGAAGAAGGTCGGCCCGTACTGGGTGCAGGAGGTGCCGGTGCATTCCTGGTCCAGCGGGGTGTCCTGCCAGTTGGCGTTGACGGTACAGCTGGTCAGGCAACGGTTGGCCGTGCCGAACGAGACGCTCATCGGCGCCTTGGCGTACGCGCTGGCCGACATCTGGCCGTAGTCGATACGGGTGACGTTGCCGCCACGGACGTAGGAGTGCACGTCGGTGGCGCTGTTGCGGGCGTACTTGTTGGTCTCCGGGGAGTACCAGAACGATTCAGCGTTGCCGTTGGTGTCCACGACCCAGTCGAGGTTCCACCGCCATGCCTGGTCGCAGAACGAGTCCTTGAACGCGGTCTTGTTGCACGGTTCGCCGCTCTGGTTGCCCGCCACCGGCACGGTGAACACGGACTTCGTCTCGGTGCTGTTGGTGGCGCTGTAGCCCGGGAGCCGGTTCAGGCCGAAGTAGTACTTCGTGCCGTTGGTCGCGGTGACCACCCAGTACTCGCCAGGACCGCCGGCCGCGCTACCGGTGTCGCCCTTGTCGCCGTTGGTGGCGTTGTAGAGCCGCTCGATGCGGGTGCCGTCGTCGCTGCGGGTGTGCCAGCGCTTCTCGGTCGAGTTGTAGATGAGTTCGCCGCCGCCGACGCCGTCCAGCGACAGTGTCGCGTTGTCGGTGCCCCAGCACTGGTCGCCGGTGTCGTTGGTGTTGTTGCCCTTGCGCTTGTCGTCATCGTTGTCGTCGCCGCAACTCGCGTAGCGCCGTTCGATGAAGCCGGGCTCGAAGCCGAAACCTTCACCGATCCACGACGGCTGGTTGTTGGTGACCGACGTGCGACCGTCGACCGCCTGCGACGAGTAGTCCAGCGACAGGTTCGGCGCCGGGCCGCCAAGAGACGGCGGCACGGACATCGGGTACGACCAGCCGAAGGTGCCGCTGGAACCGCCGGCGTTCCAGGTCGCCGAGGCCGACAGCGACGTCGCCGCGTAGTCGCCGGAGCTACCGGCTGCGGCCGCGGCCAGTGCGACCACCGAGCCAGCCGCGCTCACAGTAACGGGGGCCGAGACGGACGTGCCGTTGTTGGTGGAGGCCAGCGGGGTGGCCGCACAGCCAGGGGCGTCCGGTGTGGTCAGGGCACAGGGCGGCAGGGACACCAGGCGGAGCCGGTCTGACCAGTCCGCGCCGTAGGCGTCACCGAAGTCCGTGTAGTCGATGGTGACGTTGACCTTGCCGGCCGAAGCGGTATCGGCCGGGCGCAGCCGCATGACCACGTCGCGGTGTGCCTTGGCGACCTCAGCGCGGCCCAGCACCTCGACGGTAAGCCGCTTGGCCTTGCCGTCCGTTGCTCGGACGTCCAACGGCGCTGCCGCGTCGGCCTTGCTCAAGCGCTTCACCGTGCCGTCGGCTGTCACCTGCATGGTCGAGGTCCCCGCAGCGGGCCACTTCGGCGTCCGGGCCGGTGTCGAGGCCATCGTCGGGATCTTGGTTTTGATCGCCTTGACGGGCTTGCCGCCGATCGACACTCCGGCCTGCGGCTTGAGCGGCTCCGGTTTGGTCGGTGCGGCTTCTGCCGGAACGGCTTGCAGCAGCGCGCCCGCCATGGCGGCAACCGTGACCACGGCGATCCGTCGACGCATAGTGCTGATCACAGTTGACCGTCCTCGGTCTCGTAGAGGCGCGCGACCATGTCGGGCGTCAGGACACCGGCGTAGGCACGGACCGCGTCGATGCTGCCGGCGAGGCGTTCGGTGGTCCGGGGCGTACTGCCCTCCGGGGTGATGGTGGCCTTACTGAGGTTGAACGTGCCCGCGGCCTGCCACCTGGCGGTCCGCCCGAAGGTCATCACCGCTGTCCCGTTGACGTACAACGTCTGATTCTGGGCTGAGGCGTCATAGACTCCGGTGAGATGAACCCATCCACCGGTGTCGTCGTCCGTGATGACATCGCCGTAGGCGTGGGTGAATGCCACGTTGGTCGCCGAGTCGGCGTTCTCCATCGCGAACGCCCATTTGGGCACCCCCGAATACAGGCGAGCACCGAGAAAGAACGCCGACTGCACGGAACCGTCCTGCGACACGGCGGTCATGTTCCGCGCGGGCACAGCGTCCAGACTGACCCAGGCCGACACCGAGAACGACTCATCGGTCCTGATCACGCTGCCGCTGGTGTACATGCCGCTGGTACCGTCGAAGTACGCGGACCCGAAGTCGCCCTCGAGATGACCGACGTCGTTCCACTGATCACCAGGGAATCCCCAGTCGACGAAGGGATGCTTGGTCGGATGGACGGTGGTGTCGTCGGCGCTCGCGTTGAGGTCCCAGCGGCCGGCTTCGGTCGCGGCCAGCGCACCCAGTTCCCGCGGGTCCAGCAGCCGGTTCCAGACCTGCACGTCATCGACCGCACCGGTCAGTGTCTTGTTGCCCACGGCGGTGAAACCGCCGGTGCCGGTGGCCGTCGCCGTATAAGTCGCGATCGTCGCGCTGGCGGTGCGGACGCCGTTGACCACGACGAACGCTTCACGGCGCATCGCGTCGAAGCCGCCACCGACGCGGATCCAGACGCCGAGCGCAACCGGCTCGGCGGAACAGGCCTTCCACTCGCCACGGACCGGCGGGTTCGCCGTAGTAGTCTGGCCGACCTGGACGCGGTAGCACACCTTCTTCGTGGCTCCGTCGAAATAGAGGTCGTCCTGGCGGTAAGGGTCGCCGTATCGGCCGTGGCGCACGATGGTGGACTCACCGCCGGCAGTGGACAGCCGGGCCGTCGCTGTCGTGGTACGGCTGCCGAGCAGGTCGACAGTGAGATCGCCTTGTAGCGTGCCGGTAGGTGCGAAGGCGAAAGCCGTGCCGCCGTCACCGCTGCCCGCCGTGCTGGCCGTCGTACCGGCCACCGCCAGGTCATGGCCGTCGGTGACCGAGTCGACGACTGTCGTGGTGCCGGAGGCCTCGTCGAGCCTCCACCGGCCGGCCTGACCGGCGGCGTTGTCGACCTTCATCCCGTAGCCGCCCATGCTGGCGTCACCGGTGCCCACCGTGTACTCGGGGCCCTCCCTATCGTTCTGATCGACGCTCACGACGTGCAGATAGCGTTGCCCGCCTCTCTTGAGATCGCTCAGATGCAGGACGTTGCTCGGCGGTGGCGGGTGGATGCCGACCGTGACCCCACCTCCCTTGCTGAGCGCCGCCGCGGTCATCTTCGCGCCGCCGTCGAACCAGTAGCGGTACTGCATGATGTCGGGAACACCGTTGGCACCGAAGGTGAACAGGCCGCTCTTGCCCACACTTCCAGCAACGACACACGTCTCAGGATCGGCGCACTCCGGATAGTCGCTCGAGGTCACCGTCGGGGGACGTAGTGGGCCGGTGTTATCGACCGTGAAGATGCACTCCGCCGTCAACGCCGAATAATCAAGACCGTCATAGGTACGGGCATACATCCGGTACGCCTGACTTTCGACCAGCGCGAATTTGCTCGACACCGCAATGGTGGCCGACGCGCCCGACGTCGTCGCCTTAAACATCGTCGGCTCAGGTGGCAGCGCCGTGCCCTTCTTGGCGAGGAAGAACTGCACCGTCAGACCACGCTCGGTGCCGTCCGGATCCGATGCGATCGCCTGCGCCGACGGGTATCCCGCGACCGTCGACACGACCACGCCCGGGTCGGTGACGCATGTTTTTCCGCCGATGGTCAAGCTCGTGGGCGTCTTCGGCTTGGTGTTGTACGTCAACGACACATACGGATCCTTCGAGGCCTCCGTCGACTGGAACTTCTTCCAGGCGTGCTGACCCGGGTCATCCTCGTCGGACTGCTTGGACCGGATACCTGTGGTCAGCGTGGACGCGGGGTTGTCGGCGACCCAGTCGAACAAGGGCTGCACGTTCGCGGTCACGAACCCGGCGGTGCAACCGCTGTAGCCCTTGGTCATCGACGACTTCGCGATCGGCCGGTCGCTGTACCACTTGGGCTGCTTGCTCCAAGACGTCGATGTACCGACCGCGCCGGTGATCCACACCTGCCATTCCTGATCGGTGCAGTTCCACGAATGGGTGTTATAGAGATACATCGTCGCCTTGGTGACCCGCTTGCCCGCCAACACGCTGGTGGGCCACCGGATGAACGACCGCGCCCGATAGGTGCTGCCCTCGGTCACCGACCCGAGCTTCAACTCCTTGGACGTCGACAGGTCCGAGCTGATGTTGTCCTGCACGAACGTGTCGAAGCCCGGCTTCAACGTCGGCGACGGGTCGATCGTCACCGGATACACCGTCGTCGGATCGTTGAAGAAATCCGCCTCCGGCGTCAACGCCAGCGCCTTTGCACCTGCCTTGGCCGCCGGTTTCACCGCCATCTTCACCGGCGCCCGGTTCGTGTGGTCACCAGACTCCGCACCGACGGTCGCGTCCCACATGACCGCGGGAGGAACATGACCGACGTACATGCCGTCCTCGTCACGCAACGACAGACCGCCGTCCGCGGTCGAGACCGGCACGACTCCGCCTGTTCGCCACGGCATCGCAATCGTCGTGACCTGCGCGGCAGCTTCCCGGTTGTGGACGACCAGGAACTGCTCGAAGCCCGTACGGGTCGCGTCGATCACCAGATCGATGTCAGGCCGGACATCGCGATAAGTCGCGGTCGTGTCCAGCAACTCGGGCTCCGGCAGCGTCCCCGACCAGCCCAATGTCAGGTTGCTGTCGCCGCTGGTCAGCCGAGCCAGATCGTGGTCGCCCTCGCCGGCAGCACCCGAGATGACCAGACCGCGCGGGTGGCCCCTGGGTGCGATCAGGCCGTCGGAACGCTTGGCCAGCGTGAGATCAACCGGCTTCCAGGCACCATCGCCGTCGCGGTAACGGGTCGGCCCGGCATGCACCTCAGCGGTGAATGTCCCGTCCGGGTTGGCGACCACCTCGGTCGTCTCCGACAGGAGTGAAGCCACCGGGACGGTCTTGCCGCTCTCGCGAGCCTGCTTCGAGGCCTTCTGCTCAGCGGTCAACGTCACCGTCGGCACCGGCTCGGCAGCGTACGAAGGATGAAGTTCCACCTTCGAGCCGGACACCTTGAAACCAGACAGTGGTCTGGGGGAAGGATGTCCCGGTGCCCCGCCCTTCGAAGTATTCCGAGGATT
>NZ_JBITLX010000056.1:0-13911 GCF_044465625.1 Actinoplanes sp. NPDC049599 | reverse complement strand
TGCCCACGCACGGCATAGAAACGCTCCACCAGCCGTGCGTGGGCACCCCCGGCCCCCGCCGTCCCAGCGCAACCACCAAACCCCCCGACCACACCAAAACCTCCACGGACGGCCCGGACCTGGTAACGCGGAAACGGCCGACAGTGCCGCCGGCCAGGAAGCCGGTGGGTCAGCCCCACAGGCCGCCAGCTCACCAGGCGCCCGATGCAAAGCCAGCGGCCGGCAGGCCAACACCGGCAGGCCAACACCGGCCGGGCGCCAGGGCCGCACCGCCTCAAACCGTGCTCACCCCGCGCACTTGGCCAGGTATTGATTCACCTGGGCCAGGTTGAACCGGCAGCTCTCCGCCGCCCGTTCCTCCCAAGCGAACACACAAACCGTCGCGATCCCGTCGAAGCCCACCTCCGCCAGCGTCCGGAAGAACAGGTCCCAGTCGACCTCCCCCTGCCCCACGTCCAGATGCTGGTGCACCCGGACCGTCGAGCCCGGCGGGTTCACGATGTACCTCAGCCCCGACGAGCCTCGGTGGTCGAACGAGTCCGCGATGTGCACCTGGGTCAGCAGCGGCCCCGCGTGCCGCAGCACCGCCGCCAGGTCGCCGCCCTGGTGGAAGGTGTGCGGGGCGCAGTACAGGAACGTCACCACTGGGGAGTTGATGCCTTTCACCAGGTTCACCCCGGCGATGCCGTCCTCGACGAAGTCGTCCGGGTGGGGTTCCAGGACCAGCCGGACGCCCTCGCGTTCGAAGATCGGCAGGAGTTCCTCCAGGGAGCGCCAGAACTGGGCCTCGCTCGCCGGCGCCGCTTCCGGGCGGCCGTTGAATTCCGAGTTCATCACGTCCACGCCCAGGTCCACCGTGATCTCGATGGCCCGTTTCCAGTACCGCACCGCCGCCTGGCGTTCGTCCTCCTCCGGCCCGGACCACTTGTAGAGCGGGAGGACCGAGGCCACCGACACCTCCGCCGCGGCCAGTTCCCTTCTGAACGCCGCCACGTCCGCCGACGACGCCCGCGGGTGCAGGAAGAACGGCAGGAAGTCGTCGCGGGGCGACAGTTCGATGTGGCGGTAGCCCAGTTCCGCGACCGTTCGCGGCAGCTCCAGCAGTGGGACCTTGCGGAGCATGTAGGGGTCGAGCGCGATCTTCATGACGGCACCGCCTCGTAGAACGCGGGCTTGGGCGCGAGGGCCACCGGCACTCTTTCACCGGTACGGAGCGCCACCACTCCCGCGTCCGACACCACCGCCGCCGCATAGCCGTCCCAGGCGCTCGGCCCGACCGGCGCCCCGGCGGCGTTCGCCAGCGAGTCGACCCACTCCTGGATCTCCACGTCGTACGCGGCCAGGAACCGTTCGCGCCAGTCCAGTGGCACCGGGGTCATCAGCTGGCCGGTCCGGCGTACCGTCACCGGGCTGAGTTCGCCGAGCGCCGCCGTGCCGTCCTCGCCCACGACCTCGCCGCGGATGTCGTAGCCGTACCGGATGTTCACCGAGATCTCCACGTCCACCAGGGCGCCGCCCGCCATCTCCAGGATGAGCAGCAGCGGGTCCTGCAGCGGGCCGCCGTTGCGGCTGCGCCGCGGGATCAGCACCCGGGCCGCGGTGATCTCCTCGCCGAACATCCAGCGGACCATGTCGATCTCGTGCACCGCGGTGTCGGTGATCGCGCTCTCCTTCTCGTAGAAGGACGGCACGGCGGCGTTGCGGTGCGCGCAGTGCATCATCAGCGGCGCGCCCAGCTCGCCGCTGTCGACCACCCGCTTGAGCGCCCGGTACGCCGCGTCGTACCGGCGCATGTAGCCGACCTGCACCAGCCGGCGGCCCGCCGCGACCTCGGCCTGCACGATCCGCAGGCAGGCGCCCTGGGTGGTGGCCAGCGGTTTCTCGCAGAAGACGGGCTTGCCGGCCGCGATGGACGCGAGCACGTACTGCTCGTGGGTGGGCCCCCACGAGCAGACCAGGACCGCGTCGACCGCGGGGTCGGCGATCAGTTCCTCGCCGGTCGGGTGCAGGGTCGCGCCGGGCAGGCCCTCGGCGACCTTCTTCGCGGTGTCCACGTCGACGTCCGTCACGGCCACGACCGTCACCCCGGCCAGCACCGTGGTCATCCGCCGGATGTGATCCTGGCCGATCATGCCGGTCCCGATGACACCCACCCGCACCGTCATGACCGCTCCCCCGCCCCGCCCGGCCCGGACGGGGCCGGACCCGCACCCGGGGAGCCCGAAGCCGCACCCGACGACCCCGAGACCCCACCCGGAGACTGCGCCGCCGGGCCGATGCCGCCGTAGCCGTCGGCCGACGACCCGGTCCCGCCGCTGCCGTCCTCGGCCGGCGATCCGATTCCCACCGAGCGCAGGTAGGCGTACGTGCGGGCCGCGATCGGCGCCGGCACGTCGAACGCCACCGGGTACATGTCCTGCTCGACGATCACGAAGGTGTCCGTTCCGCGCTCCTGCAGGGCCCGGACCACCGACGGGACGTCCGGGATCCCGGCCGGCGGTTCGCAGCTCGCGCCCAGCGCCACCGCCTGGCCGAACGCCAGGTCCTCCGCGCGGGCCCGGGCCACGATCGCCGGGTCCATCTGCTTGATGTGCAGGTAGCCGATCCGGTCCGGGTGGTCCGCGATCAGCTGCGCCGCGTCCGCGCCGCCGTAGGCCAGGTGGCCGGTGTCCAGGCAGATCGACACGAACGCCGGGTGGGTCTCGGCCAGCAGCCGGTCGATCTGCGGGCGGGTCTCCACGTACGAGTCGGCGTGGTGGTGGAACTGCAGGCGCAGCCCGTACTCCTCGCTCAGCGCGCGGCCGAGGTCGCCCACCGCGCGCACCAGGGTCTTCCAGCCGTCGTCGTCGAGGGTGCCCGCCTCCAGGTAGGCGCCGGTGGTGTCGTCGCGGTAGCCCGGCACCGGCACGAACACCAGGTCCCGGGCGCCCATCGCCGCGGTCAGCGCGGCCACCGTCCGGGTGCGTTCCAGGATCTCCGGGAACGCGTCGTTGCGGTGCAGCCCGCTGTAGCCGTGCATGGTCCCGGCCGAGACCCGCAGGTCGCGCGCGGCGAGCTCGTCGCGGAGCCGGGCCGGGTCCGTCGGCAGATAGCCGTACGGGCCCAGCTCCAGCCAGCGGTAGCCGACCCCGGCCAGTTCGTCGAGGAACCGCTGCCAGGGGGTCTGCCGGGGGTCGTCGGCGAACCAGACGCCCCAGGAGTCGGGGCAGCTGCCCAGGCGCAACGCTGTCACGGCGTCTTCCCGGTGATCCCGAGGTCGTGCACTTCTTCCTCCAGCATCTTGGCCGCGGCCGCCGACACCATGCCGTCCTGGGCGCTCAGCTCGTGGCTGAGCTCCTCCAGTTCGGCGCCGCCGGCCATCAGCGCGGTCAGCTCGTCGCGGGTGATCTCGTTCTTCCGGTAGTAGCCGAGCGGGCGGCCGCGTTTGAGCAGCAGGAAGCGGTCACCGACCGGGAACGCGTGGTGCGGGTTGTGGGTGATGAAGATGACCCCGAGGCCGCGTTCGCGGGCCTGCAGGATGTACTTGAGCACCACGCCGGACTGCTTGACGCCCAGGGCCGCCGTGGGCTCGTCGAGGATCAGCACCTTGGCCCCGAAGTAGACCGCCCGGCTGATCGCCACGCACTGGCGTTCGCCGCCGGAGAGCGTGCCGATCGGCTGGTCCACGTCGCGCAGGTCGATGCCCATGTCGAGCAGTTCCTTCTTGGCGGTCTTCTTCATGAACGCGATGTCCATGCCGATCCGCTTGCGGACCTCGTTGCCGAGGAAGAAGTTGCGCCAGACCGGCATCAGCGGCACCACGGCCAGGTCCTGGTAGACCGTGGCGATGCCCAGCTCCAGCGCCTCACGCGGGGAGCTGAAGTGCACCTCGGTGCCGTTCACCTCGTAGGTGCCGGCGCTGTGCTGGTGCAGGCCCGCGATGATCTTGATCAGGGTGGACTTGCCGGCGCCGTTGTCGCCCAGCACGCAGGTCACCTCGGAGGTGCCGACCTCGAGGTCGATGCCGCTCAGCGCGTTGATGTTGCCGTAGTTCTTGCCGGCCCCGGTGAGCCTCACCAAGGGGGCAGTGTCGGTGGTCATTTCCTGGTCTCCGCCCGTCGCCGGATGTACACGTTGAGCAGGGTCGCGCCCAGCAGCATCGCGCCGAGGAAGAACTTGAACCAGTCGGCCTCCCAGCCGGCCAGCACGATGCCCTGCTCGGTCATGCCGAAGATGAACGCGCCGATCGCGGCGCCGACCGCCGAGCCGTAGCCGCCGGTCAGCAGGCAGCCGCCGACGACCGCCGCGATGATGTAGAGGAACTCGTTGCCGGGGCCCTGGCCGGACTGCACGGTGTTGAACGCGAACAGGATGTGCATGCCGGTGAACCAGCAGAAGAACGACACCGTCATGAACAGGCCGATCTTGACCTTGTCGACCGGCACGCCGACCGCTCGCGCGCTCGCGTCGGCGCCGCCGACGGCGAAGATCCAGTTCCCGGTACGGGTACGCAGCAGCACCCACGTCGCCAGCACCACGAAGACCAGCCACCAGAGCAGCGTGATCCGCAGGTTCATCCCGCCGATCTGCACGGACGAGGCGAAGAACGCGTGCGCGCTGCCGAAGCCGTCGATGTCGGAGATGTCCTTGGTGGCGACACCGCCGGAGACCAGTTTCGTGACGGCCAGGTTGAGGCCGGTGAGCATGAAGAACGTGGCCAAAGTGACCAGGAAGCTGGGCAGCCTGGTCTTGACCAGCAGGTAGCCGTTGAGCAGGCCGATGCCGAGCGCCGCGGCCAGCGACACCAGCACGCCGACCCAGACGTTCGCGCTGAGCTGGTACGCCGTCATCGAGGCGATCAGCGACGACGTGATGACCGAGACGCCGGCCGAGAGGTCGAACTCGCCGCCGATCATCAGCAGGGCCACGCCGACCGCGGGGATGCCGTACAGGGAGCTCTGGTAGAGCACCGTCGCCAGCGAGGGCGCCTCGCGGAACGGCGGCGCGACGATGAAGAACAGCACGTAGATGACGATCGCGCCGGCCAGCGCGCCGACCTCGGGGCGGGCCATCAGCCGCCCCAGCATGGATTTGCGGGCGAGCCGCTCGTCGGTGTCGGGCGCCGGGGGCGGCGCCACCAGGGTCTGGCTCATCGGGTGCCCGCCTTCGCGTACTTGCTCACCGCGGCGATGTTGGCCTTGTCGATGAAGGCCGGCCCGGTGAGTACCTCCTTGCCGCCGCCGAGCACGTTGCCGTTGCGCAGGTAGAAGGCCGCCGCGTCGACGGACATGTAGCCCTGCAGGTACGGCTGCTGGTCGACCGCCCAGGCGATCTCGCCGGATTCGATCTTGCCGACCAGCTCGGCGTTGGTGTCGAAGGTGGTGATGGTGGCCTTGCTGTTCGAGTCCTTCTTGGCCTGCAGCGCGGTCAGCGCGAACGGGGCGCCGAGCGTGATCACGTGAGTGATCGCCGGGTCCTGCCGCAGTTTCGACTCCAGCGTGGAGCGCACCGAGGTCAGGTCTGTGCCGGTGACGTTGATGTTCTCGACCTGGCCGCCGAGCCCGGACTTCACGCCGTTGCAGCGTGCCTCGAGCTGGGACTGGCCCTGGGCCTGGATGACACAGAGGACCTTGCCGGCGCCCTCGGTCTTGAGCCGGGCCCCGGCCGCCTCGCCGGCGATCGTCTCGTCCTGGCCGAAGTACATGATGGCGCCCCAGTCCTGGAACGTCTCCCGGCCGGCGTTGAAGCCGATCACCGGGATGCCCGCGGCGACCGCCTTCTGGATCGAGGCCTTGAGCGCGTCCGGCGCCGGCACCGAGACCAGCAGCGCGTCCGGCTTGGCGTTGACCGCGTTCTCGATCAGGGTGGCCTGCCGGGTCGGGTCGCCGTCGTTGGAATACGTGTACTCGACGTTGTCGTTGGCGGCGGCCGCGTCGGCGCCCTTGCGGATGATGTCGAAGAACGTGTCGCCGGCCGGGGCGTGGGTGACCATGGCCATCTTCAGCTTGGGGCCGGCCGCGGTGTTGGTGCCGCCGCCTCCCGAGTTCTTCTCCTCCTCCTGGGCGCCGCCTTGGCTGCTGCAGGCGGCGGTGGTGGTCACCGCGAGGCAGGCGATCAGGGCGATTCTCAGTGCTCGATGGGACATGGGGGCCTCCGGGAGAAAAGGGGTCAGGAAGCGGTGGGGAAGTGCATACTGGCGCCGTGCGCGGCCTCGACGTGCGGCCACCGGGAGGTCACGACCTTGCCGCGGGTGTAGAACGAGACACCCTCGGGGCCGTGGATGTGCTTGTCGCCGAAGAGCGAGTCCTTCCAGCCGCCGAAGGAGTAGTAGGCCATCGGGACCGGGATGGGCACGTTGATGCCGATCATCCCGACCCGGACCCCGCGCTGGAACCGCCGCGCGGCCTCCCCGCTGCTGGTGAAGATCGCCGTGCCGTTGCCGTACGGGTTGGCGTTGATGACGTCGATCGCCTCGTCGACGGTGTCCGCGCGCACCACCGACAGCACCGGGCCGAAGATCTCCTCGGTGTAGACGTCCATGCCGGTGCCCACCCGGTCGATGACCGTGGGCCCGACGAAGAAGCCGTCCTCGTAGCCGGGCACCTTCAGCCCGCGGCCGTCCACGAGCAGGTCGGCGCCCTGCTGCGCACCCGTACCGATGAGGTGCTCGATCCGGTCGCGGGCCGCGGCCGTCACGACCGGGCCCATCTCGCTCTTCGGGTCGCGGCCGGAGCCGACCACGATCTCGCGGGCCCTGCGGGTCAGGATGCCGGCCAGCGGGTCGCCGGCGCCGCCGACGGCGACCGCCGCGGAGATCGCCATGCAGCGCTCGCCGGCCGAGCCGAACGCCGCCGCGGTCAGGTGGTTCGCGGCGAACTCGAGGTCGGCGTCGGGCAGGACGATCGCGTGGTTCTTGGCGCCGCCGAGGGCCTGCACCCGCTTGCCGGTGGCGGACGCCTGCTGGTGGATGTAGCGGGCGATCGGGGTGGAGCCGACAAACGACACCGCTGCGACGTCGGGGTGCTGCAGCAGCGCGTCCACGGCTTCCTTGTCGCCGTGCACCACGTTGAAGACGCCGTCCGGCAGCCCGGCCCGGCGCCACAGGCCGGCGATGTAGTTCGACGCCGACGGGTCCCGCTCGCTGGGCTTGAGCACAAACGTGTTGCCGCAGGCGATGGCGACCGGGTACATCCACATCGGCACCATCACCGGGAAATTGAACGGGGTGATGCCCGCGCAGACCCCCAGCGGCTCGCGGAAGCTGAACACGTCCACGCCGGTCGAGGCCTGGTCGGAGTACTCGCCCTTGAGCAGCTGCGGGATGCCGCAGGCGAACTCGATCACCTCGAGCCCGCGCTGCACCTCGCCGGCCGCGTCGCTGAGCACCTTGCCGTGCTCGTCCGAGACCAGCTCCGCGAGCTGCCCCACGTGGGCGTTCACCAGCTCCCGGAAGTTGAAGAGGATCTTCGTGCGGGCGCTGAGCGACGTCTGGCTCCAGGGGCCGAACGCCGCGCGGGCCGCCGCCACGGCCGCGTCCACGTCGGCGGGGCCGGCCAGCACCACCTCGTGCTGCTGGTGGCCGGTCGCCGGGTTGTAGACCGCGGCCCGGCGGGTGGCGGCGCCCGCGGTGGGGCTGCCGCCGATCCAGTGTTCGATGGTGGTCAAGGCACTGCCCTCTCTAGAGATACTGCCGTTGGCCGCGCTTGGCGGCGTCGTAGGCGGTCCGGGCCGACCGGGTGGTGTCCAGCGTGGACACCTCGGCGACCGGCACGTCCCACCAGCTCTCGCTCGACGGCACCGGCGAGAGCGGATCGGTCTCGATGTGCACGACCGTGAGCCGCTCGGCCTCGCGGGCCTGCTTGAGCCCCTCGGTCAGCTCGGCGATGCCCCGGCAGCGGATGACGTGCGCGCCCAGGCTCTCGGCGTTGGCGGCCAGGTCGACCGGCAACCGGTCCCCGTCGTAGTCGCCGTCCGCGCCGCGGTAGCGGTAGCTGGTGCCGAAGCGCTGCGAGCCCAGCGACTCCGACAGCGCCCCGATCGAGGCGAACCCGTGGTTCTGCACCAGGACGATCACCAGCTTGACGCCGTCGGCCACGGCGGTGACGATCTCCTGCGCCATCATCAGGTACGAGCCGTCGCCGACCAGCGCGAACACCTCACGGGACGGGTCGGCCAGCTTGATGCCGAGCGCGCCGGCGATCTCGAAGCCCATGCAGGAGTAGCCGTACTCGACGTGGTACTGCTTCGGGTCGCGGGCGCGCCAGAGCAGCTGGAGGTCGCCGGGCATGCTGCCGGCGGCCTGGACCACCACGTCGCGCTCGCCGCAGGCGTCGTTGACCGCGCCGATGACCTCGCTCTGCGCGGGCAGCGGCCCGTGCCCCAGGTGGTAGGCGTGATCGACCTCGCGCTGCCAGGCCGCGACGGCGTCCACATAAGACATGTCAGATTTGTACGACGCGGGCAAGGCGGCGCGCAGGGCCGTCAGCCCGGCCCGCGCGTCCGCGACGACGGAGACCGCCGACTGCTTCGCCGCGTCGAAGCCCGCCACGTTGATGTTGACAAATCGGACATCCGGCGCGGCGAAAGCGGTGCGGGAGGCGGTCGTGAAGTCGCTGTAGCGGGTGCCGATGCCGATGATCACGTCGGCCTCGCGGGCCAGCCGGTTGGCCACGGGCGTGCCGGTCGAGCCCACGCCCCCGACCGAATTCGGGTGATCCCAGCTCAGCGCGCCCTTGCCGGCCTGGGTATCGGCCACCGGGATCCCCGTGGCCCGCGCGAAGGCGTCCAGTTCGGCGGAGGCCTCCGAGTAGACGACCCCACCGCCCGCGATGATCAACGGGCGGCGGGCGGACCGGATCACCGACGCCGCCCGGTCGATCGCCGCCGGCTCCGGGACCGGGCGGGCCACGTGCCACACCCGCCTGGCGAACAGCGCGTCCGGGAAGTCGTACGCCTCGGCCTGCACGTCCTGCGGCAGGCAGACCGTCACCGCGCCGGTCTCCACCGGGTCGGTCAGCACCCGCATCGCGCCCAGCAGCGCCGAGGCCAGCTGCTCGGGCCGCCACACCCGGTCGAAGAAGCGCGACAGCGGCCGGAACGCGTCGTTGACGGACACGTCGTAACCGCGCGGGTCCTCCAGCTCCTGCAGCACCGGCGCGGCGACCCGGGTGGCGAACACGTCGCTGGGCAGCAGCAGCACCGGGATCCGGTTGACCGTGGCGAGCGCCGCGCCGGTGAGCATGTTGGTCGAGCCGGGCCCGATCGAGGCGGTGCAGGCCAGCGCCGACAGCCGGTTCTTCATCCGGGCGTAACCGACCGCCGCGTGCACCATGGCCTGCTCGTTGCGGGCCAGGTGGTAGGGCAGCTCCACCGAGCCGGTGCGCTGCGCCTGCAACAGGGCCTGGCCGACACCGGCGACGTTGCCGTGGCCGAAGATGCCGAAGCAGCCGGCGACCGCACGCTGCTCGACGCCGTCCCGCTCGGTCCACTGGTTGGCCAGGAACGTGACGACGGCCTGGGCGACGGTGAGTCTCACGAGCGCCTCCTCTCGGTTACGGACGTCAGCGGCAGCCGGGCGTCGATCTCCTGGTGGCTCCACGTGTCGCGGACCCAGGCGTGCGCGGGGTCGTCGGAGAAGAGCCACTTGCGCTCCCCCGGGCCGGCCATGACGTTGAGGTAGTAGAGGTCGTAGCCGGGCGCCGCCATCGACGGGCCGTGCCAGCCGTACGGGATCAGCACCACGTCCCCGCTGCGCACCTCGGCGCAGACATCGATGGGACGGTCGGGGCGGCCGTACACCCGTTGGTAGCCGGCGCCGGCGGCACCCGACGGCGCAGCGGTGACCTCGAAGTAGTAGATCTCCTCCAGCGCGGTCTCGTGCTCGCCCGGCGCGTCGTGCTTGTGCGGCGGGTACGACGACCAGTTGCCGCCCGGGGTGAGCACCTCGACCGCAATCAGCCGGTCGGCGACGAACGAGTCCGGCGTACAGAAGTTGTTGATCTGGCGGCTGGCCTGCCCGGCGCCGCGCAGCTCGACCGGCACCTCCTCGGCCGGGCCGTACCGGAACGGCAGCCGCCGGTCGGCGCGGGCCGCCGGCAGGGCGAACCGGCCGCCGTTGGCCGCCCGGAGGGTGACCGCGGCGTCGCGCGGCAGGTACGCGAAGTCGGTGACCCGGGAGAACACCGAGCGCCGCCCGGTCAGCGTGACCCGCTCGTCGTCGCAGGTGACGTCGCAGCCACCGGCCAGCGGCAGCACGATCATCTCGTCGGCGCCGGTGGCGAAGCTGACCCGGGCGCCGATGGCCAGGTCGACGATCCGCAGCCCGCTGAAGCCCCAGCCGGCGCTCTCCGGGGTCACCACGGTCACGAACGGCTTGCTCTCGGCGTCGCCGCGGCGCAGCACGGTCATAGCAGGCTCACCGCCCGGTCGACCGCGCCCGCGACGTCCCCGCCGGGCGGATAGAGCAAACTGCGCCCGATCACCAGGCCCTGCACGGTCGGCAGCGCGAGCGCCTTGCTCCACCGCACGTACGCCGCCTCGGCGTCCTCGGCGACCTCGCCGCCGAGGATCAGGGCCGGCAGCGTGGTCGCGGCCATCACCCGCTCCATCTCCGCGACCACCGGGACCTTCAACCAGGTGTACGCCGAGGTGGTGCCGAGCCCGGCCGCGACCGTCATGGCCCGGATCATCGCCTCGGCGCTGAGCTCGTTGCGGACCCGCCCGTCGACGCGGTGCGCGATGAACGGCTCCACCATCGCCATCAGCCTGTGCGCGGCCAGGTCGCCGACGGCCCGGCCGCAGCTCTCCAGGGTCGCCACCGTGCCGGCGTCGTCGGGGTCGATGCGCAGCAGCATCTTGCCGCCGGAGAAGCCCGCCGCGGCCAGGCTGTCGCCGTCGTAGGCGGTGAACCGGTCGTCGATCTCGAAGCCGGTGCCGGCCAGGCCGCCGCGGTTCATCGAGCCGATGACCACCTTGTCGTCGAGCGCGCCGAGCAGCAGCAGGTCCTCGAGGATGTCCGGGGTGCCGAGCACGCCGTTGACGCCCGGGCGGGCCAGCGCGGTGCAGATCCGCCGCAGCAGGTCCATCCGGTTGCCCATGGCCAGCGGGTCGGGCCCGGCCCGCAGCGCGCCGCGGGCGGGGTGGTCGGCGGCGATGATCATCATGCGGCCGTGCTCGCCGCGCCAGCCCGCCGGGCGGCGGCGGGCGGCGGCCGCGGCGGCGATCGCCCCGGGACGGTCGGCCCGGGTGGTGACCAGGTCGTGGACGTCAGGCACGGCCGGCCTCCCCGAGCAGCTGCCGCACCTCGGACTCGGTGGGCATGGCGTCGGCGCAGGCCAGCCGGGTGGCGACGACGGCGCCGGCGGCGTTGCAGAAGCGCATCATGGCCGCCAGCTCCCAGCCGGAGAGCAGCCCGTGGCAGAGCGCGCCGCCGAACGCGTCCCCGGCGCCGAGCCCGTTGACCACCTCGATCGGCACCGGCGGCACCTGCACCTCCTCCTTGCCGCTGGAGGCCAGCACGCCGAGCGGGCCCTGCTTGACCACGGCGAGCTCAACGCCCGCGTCGTGCAGCGCCTGCGCCGCGGCGTGCGGCTCACGGACCCCGACGGCGGTCTCGCACTCGTCGAGGTTGCCGACCGCCACGGTCGCGTACGGCAGCGCCTGGCTGATCCACTCCCGGGCCTGCTCCCGCGACTCCCAGAACATCGGCCGGTAGTCGAGGTCGAGCACGGTGCAGCCGGTCCGGCCCCGGGCGCGCAGCGCGGCCAGGGTGGCCTCCCGCGACGGCGAGCGGCACAGGCCGGTGCCGGTGACCCAGAAGATGTCCGCGGCCCGGATCGCGTCCAGGTCCAGCTCGGACTCGGCGATCTCCAGGTCGGGCGCGGTCGGGTAGCGGTAGAAGTAGAGCGGGAAGTCGTCCGGCGGGAAGATCTCGCAGAAGGTCACCGGGGTGGGCGGCCCGGCGACCGGCGTGACGAAGCGGTCGTCGACGCCGAAGCCACGCAGCGCGTCGTGGACGAACTCGCCGAACGGGTCGGCGCCGGTGCGGCTGATCACCGCGCTGCGGCGGCCGTAGCGGGCAGCGGCGACGGCGACGTTGGTCGGGCTGCCGCCGAGGAACTTGGCGAACGTGCGGACCTCGCGCAACGACACGCCGATCTGCTCCGGATACAGGTCGACGCCGATCCGTCCCATGGTCAGTACTTCGGCTGCGAGCATGCGTCCCCCTGGCACTCATCGGCTGGGGCGTGCGAGACGTTCCGGGCGCGCTGCGGCGCCTCGTGTGCCGTGCTGGTTACGGCGCGGTGAAAAGGCTGCGGGGCCGGTGCAACGGTTCGTTTCGATGTAATAACGTGAGGGCTTCCACGTCAATACTTTGTCATGACAAACTGAAAAACCAAGGGGGACCCATGGCATCCGACCGCTCGCCGGCCCGCAGCCCGGTACGCCCGGTCGAGGTCGACCGGACCAGCCCCGTGCCCCTGTACTTCCAGGTGGCGACCCGCCTCCAGGAGCTCATCGAGCAGGGCGAGATCGGCGTCGGTGCCCGCATCGAGAACGAGGTCGACCTCGCGGAACGGCTCGGGGTGTCCCGGCCGACCACCCGCCGCGCGATCCAGTACCTGGTCGAGCGCGGCATGCTGGTGCGCAAGCGCGGCGTCGGCACCCAGGTGGTGCACCCCAAGGTGCGCCGCCCGGTCGAGCTGTCCAGCCTGTACGACGACCTGGTGAGCTCGGACCGCAAGCCCCGCACCGAGGTGCTGGCGCTGCGGGTCGTCCCGGCGCCGGCCGCGGTGGCCGAGGCCCTGGAACTGGCGCCGGGCACCGAGGTGACCTGGATCGAACGGCTGCGCTACGCCGGCGGCGAACCGCTGGCGCTGATGCACAACGCGATCCCGGTGGGCCTGCTCCGGCTGGAACCGGCCGACCTGGCCACCCACGGGCTGTACGAGCTGCTGCGCCGGGCCGGCTTCGTGCCGCGCATCGCGACACAGGTCATCGGGGCGCGCTCGGCGACCGCCGCCGAGGCCCGCACCCTGCAGGAGAAGCGCGGCGCGTCACTGCTGACGATGACCCGGACGGCCTGGGACGCGAGCGGCCGCGCCCTGGAGTACGGCTCCCACCTGTACCGGGCCAGCCGGTACAGCTTCGAGCTCAACCTGTCGGCGGGCTGACCGGCTTCAGCGGGGCGCCCTGCCAGCGCCACGAGGTGAGCCGCTCGTGGCCGGGCAGGGCGATGCGGCCGGTCGCCCACAGCAGGGTCCGCCAGTGGTCCGGGCCGGCCGGGGCGTCCGGGAACAGCCGCGCCAGCACCCGGGCGCACAGCTCGTCCGGCGGTTCCCAGGCCAGCTCCAGGCCGGCGGCCACGTCGCGCATGTGCACCAGGGTCTCGACCACGCCCATCGCCGCGAAGCCCTCCGGGTCGGCAGCGCCGTAGACGTGGTGGGCGCGCACGGTCGGCGGGGTGACCTCGACCATCGCGGCCAGCAGGGCACCGGCGGATTCGAGCACCTGCAGGAGGCCGGTGGTCCCGTCCGCGGGCGCGGCCCAGATCGTGAGCGCCGGGCCTCCGGTGCGCCGGTACTCCCAGCCGAACGGGACGGGGCCTTCCACCGACGGGTGGCGGGGGCCTAGCTGACCCGCGTACGCGAAGAGGTCGTCGGCGATGTGCTCGACCGTTTCCCAGCAGTTCCAGTCGAGCTCTCCCGCCGGGAGCTGCCAGTTCCGCTCCTTCGCCGTTGCCAGGGTGTCGGTTGCCAGGTACACAGCTGTGCGGACGTCTTCCGCTGTCACCTGATCGGTTCGCATGCCTTGCACCCTATGGCGTTTTTGGTGTGGTCGGGGGTTTGGTGGTTGCGCTGGGACGGCGGGGGCCGGGGGGGGGGCCCCCCCCCCGGGGGGGGGGGGGTGTTTGGGGGGGGGGCGGCCCCCCCC
>NZ_JBITLX010000055.1:0-14641 GCF_044465625.1 Actinoplanes sp. NPDC049599 | reverse complement strand
GGCCGCGCCAAGCATTGCCGGAGGCCTGCCCACCGCCGAACCCGCAGCACTGGCCCACATATTGAGCAGGATTCTCACATCGCAGGAATCCTAAGCGAACAAAGGGCATAAAAGTCACGAAGCGAGCAGTAAATTGTCGATCTTGTGGACTTAAGGTTCGGAGCTCACCCCACATCAACAAGATCGAAATCTTGCGCGTCGGTGGCGGTCGGCGCGCGGCCCACATCACTCCGGCGGGCTATTGCCATCGCCCGATACACCAACGCAAAAGACTCTCCGCGCCGTAACGTCACAAGATCCACTCCGGATGAGGACGAGGGCGGTGGCGCGGAGGCGGGCGGCGGGCAATGGCGGACGGCAGGCAACAGCGAGTGGTGGTGCGGTGGCAGAAGGTGCGCGGTGGCAGATGGTGGCGGATGGCATGCAATAGCAGACGGTGCGCGGTGGCAGACGGTGCGCGGTGGCAGACGGTGCGCGGTGGCGGGCGGCGGGCAAGGGTGCGCGGCGGCGCGGGGTGCGGGCAATGGCGGGCGGTGGTAGACGGTGCGCGGTGGTGGCCGGGCCGGTGTGGCGGCGGGCGGGACGGTCAGCCCCTTGCGACCCGGCGCGGTCGGGCGATGAGGGCCGGCCCGGCGGGATGCGGAGCCCGCCGGGCCGTTGTGGGTTCAGCGGAGGGCCGCGTTCAGGGCCGGCAGGTAGCCGTACCGGTAGCCGCTGCCGTTCGGGTGGAAGGAGTTTGTTGCCGGGATCACCGTCAGGCCGTTCAGCCAGGGTGACGCCGCGCAGATGCCGTGGCCGGCGAATTCGTCGGTGACGTCCGACCAGGTGAAGCCGGCCGCCTGGGCGCGGGCGGCGATCACCTTGTTCAGCTCCGCCGCGCCGCTGTTGAGCGATCGGCGCTTCGGGATGCTCATGCCGCCCACTCCACAGTAGGTGGTGGTCACGTCGAACAGGATCGGGTAGCCCAGCACGACCACCCGGGCGTTCGGTGCCTTGCGGCGGATGTCCGCGTAGGTTGCGTCGAGTTTGCCGGGGATCTCGGTGTGGAGGGTTTCCAGGGCGGACGCGACGGTGGCCGCGCAGGCGCTGTCGCTGGACAGCGTGCAGGAGATGACGGTTGAGGCGAAGCCGGCGTCGTTGCCGCCGATGGTCAGCGTCACCAGGTCGGTGCTGCCGGTCAGCGGCCAGAGCTGGGTGCTGCGCAGCGAGTCGGTGGTGGCGCCGCCGCAGGCCACCGAGCGGTACGACTTCGGGTCGTTCGCCGCGTTCCACAGGCCCGGGTAGCCGTTGGAGCTGCGTAGGCAGAGGCCGGTCTGGCCGGATGCGCCCACGCCGGAGGAGTACGAGTCGCCCAGCGCGACGTAGTCCCAGTCGGCGGGGGCGGCCGCGGCGGGTGTCGCGGTGATGATGCTCAGCAGGGTTGAGGTGACGAGGCAGGCGAGGACGGTGGTGGTACGTCTGCTCATCGGTTTGGCCTCCGGATCCACGAGGGACAGGGCCGGAGCGCTCCGGTTACCGAACAGTAAGTCAAGGGCTCGGCGAAAGAAACACGGTGACATTCGTGTTACGGCGTAGTAACATACGTCGATGTGACCTGCATCTATGTCACATGGTCATGTTACGTGCGCGGAGAGCGATGAGTTGTCACCGGCGCCACAGCCGGCCTTCAGCGTGTGCTCAGCTACCCGGACTAGCGTCGCTCCCATGGATGAGCAACGGGCCCGGAGGGTCGTCGAGACACTGCGCGGACGTAACGTCTTCGCCCATGTGAAGCTGCCGCACGCCGGCATCACCCAGTACGGCATCCGGGTCGTCCTGCCCGACGGGCGCGAGGCCATCTGGGACAACGACGGCACGGCCGGTCTCGAGGCCCAGGTGATGCGCAACGGCATCCTGGTCGGCTTCGTCTCCTCGATCCCCGGCTCGGAGAACTTCGGCGAGGAGGAGATCATCAACGCGATCGCCGCCGCCGACTACGACCAGCCGATCGGGCGCTCCCGGCCCACCGCGCCGACCGGCCCGGCCCGCGCCGACCGCATCGCGACAGCGCCGCGTCCGCTCGGGCTCGCCGAGCGCCTGCGCCGCACCTTCCGCGACTGATCAGGGCAGCCGAGCGCCTGCGCCGCGCCTTCCGCGACTGATCAGGGTGCCGAGCGCCTGCGCCGCGCCTTCCGCGACTGATCAGGGCGCCGAGGGCCTGCGCCGCACCTTCAACGACTGATCAGGGTGCCGAGGGCCTGCGCCGCACCTTCAACGACTGATCAGGGCGCCGAGGGCATCGGGACGCGCAGGCTGACCGCGCCGCGCAGGTCCAGCCAGGCCTGGTCCGGGCCGCGGACCAGCCGCAGCACCACGTCGTCGCAGGACGGGCAGCGGGCCACCAGACCCGGCGCCGGTCCCCACACCCGCAGCCGGGCCACGACGCTGGGCTCGCCGCAGCCGCCGCAGGTGGCCACCGCCGTGGTCACGTCGACCGCGAAGATCTCCCGCAGGTCCCCGGCCATCGCGTTGCCGTCCAGTTCCTGGCCGGTCATGAGGTCCCTCCGAACCGCTCCGTACGGATCTTCTTCGGGTCGTGCCCCAGCGCGACGAGGATGTCCGCCGCCGCCTCGACGAACGATGTCGGGCCGCAGACGAACACGTCCGGCGCGAACTCCGGCGGCCAGCCGTGGCTGTTCAGCGTCGCCACGGTGAGCCGGCCCGGCGGGTCTGGCCAGCCGTCCGGGGTCTTGCGGGTGTAGACGAACGTCACGTCCAGGCCCGGGTCGTCGCGGACCCGGCGGGCCAGCTCGGTGGCGTACAGCACGTCCTGCGGGGTGCGCACCGAGTAGATCAGCCGGAACGGCTGCCGGCCGCGGATGTCGCCGCGGGCCCGGATCATCGCCATCAGCGGCACGATGCCCGAGCCGCCGGCTACCAGCAGCACCGGCGCCGGCTGGTCGCGCCACACGAACCAGCCGCCGACCGGGCCGCGCAGTTCCAGCGGCTGGCCGACCGCCAGGTTCTCGGTCAGGTACGAAGAGACCTCGCCGTCCTCGACCCGCTGCACGGTCAGCTCGACCAGGCCGGTGTCGTTCCAGGCCGAGGCGATCGAGTAGCTGCGCTGGGCCGAGTAGCCGTCCGGGGCGGTCAGGCGCACGTCGACGTGCTGGCCGGGCAGGTGACCCGGCCAGTCCGGCACCCGCAGCACCAGGGTGCGGGCCGACGGCGACTCTGCGCGGGCCGCCTCGACGACGGCGGCCCGCCAGGTCAGTCGCCCTGGTATCGCTGTTCGCGCCATGGGTCTCCGTACATGTGGTAGCCGGCCTCTTCCCAGAAGCCCGGCTCGTCCTGCTGGAGCATCTCGATGCCGTTGACCCACTTGGCCGATTTCCAGAAGTACAGGTGCGGCACCACCAGGCGCGCCGGTCCGCCGTGCTCCGGGTGCAGCGGCTCGCCGTCGAACTCGTACGCGACCCACGCCTTGCCGTCGAGCAGGTCCTCCAGCGGCACGTTGGTGGTGTAGCCGCCGTAGCCGTGCACCATCGTGTAGTCGGCCGTGGTCTCGACGTTCTCGAAGAGCGTGTCGAGGGAGACCCCGCGCCAGGTGGTGCCCAGCTTGGACCACTTGGTGACGCAGTGGATGTCGACGGTGCAGTTCTCGGCGGGCAGCGCCTGGAATTCCGGCCAGGACCAGCTGTGCTTGCCGCCGGTCTCGTCGGTGATGGTGAACTGCCAGCGGTCGAGCGGGATCCGCGGGGTGGGGCCCGCCGAGAGCACCGGGAAGTCGGGTGTCAGGTACTGCCCGGGGGGCAGGTCGGGCTGCGAGGATCGCCGCCGCCCGCCGAACCCGGGAGAGATGATGCTCATGTACAGCAGTAAACCCGATGATCATGAACGGCGACAGGCTACCCGACGGCGAACCCGGCGTTCCCGGCCGGCAGCTTGCGCCCGTCGCGGTCGAAGGCGCTCGCCTTGCCGACCTTGCTGGTGGGTTTGACCTTTTTGAGGTCGAACCAGAACAGGATCACCGACGGATCCTCGCTCCAGGCAGCCTGGCGCGCCCGGACCGTACGCCCGTCCGCAACCACCGTGATCCTCCTCGCAGCGCCGACGTAGTAGCCGAAGGCGGGCGTCGGCCGGTCGTTGACGACCATCGCCATCTCCAGCCCGTGGAAGCCCGGCGCCCGGTCCGACCCCTCCACCTCGTTGTTCAGCACGTCGATGATCAGCTCACCGGCGGTGTCCCGGCGGCCGGCCGCGATCCCGATGGAGACGGTCGGCAGCTGGGGCTCGTCGAGCCGCTGCATCCACAGCACCCGCGCCAGGCCCTCCACCTTCATCCCGGTGTCGACCACGGTGCCGAGCGTGGCGCCGCGATCCGGCCTGAGCGTCTCCTCGGTGTCCGCGTCGGCCGACGGCTGAGCGGCGACCGGCAAAGCGCTCGGCGACGGGCTGTCCGCCCGGGTCAGCTGGGCGCCGCCCACGAGCAGGACCAGCACCGCCAGCCCCGCGGTGGCGCCGACGACGGCCCGGCGGCGGCGGCGCAACCGGCCGCCGGCGGCCATCACGAGGTCGAGGTCCAGCGGCTTCGGCTCGAAGCCCGGCGTGGTGTGCATGGCGTCTCTCAGGTCGTCGAGGTCGTTCACGGGTGCAGCCCACTTTCCGCGCGCCGGGGTGCCGGGATGGAGACCCGGAGCTTGGCCAGCGCCCGGGAGTTGAGGCTCTTGACGGTGCCGAGCGACAGGTTCAGCTCGCGGGCCACGTCGACCTCGGTGACGTCGAAGAAGTGCCGCAGCACGACCACGGTGCGCTCGCGCGGCGACAGGGTCTGCAGGGCGCCGATCAGCCAGCGGCGCCGGGTGACGTCGTCCGCCACGTCGCGGGGCAGCGGACGTTCCGGCAGCTGCTCCGTGGCGTACTCACGGATCGGGCGGCGCCACTGGTCGGCGAGCAGGTTGGCCAGGACCGTGCGGGCGTACGCGTACGGGTCTTTGCGGCGCACCCGGGCCCAGGACGCGTACACCCGGACCAGCGCGGCCTGGGCCGCCTCCTCGGCCTGATGCCGGTCCCCGGTGAGCAGGTACGCGGCGCGCTGGAGCCGCGCCGAACTCGCCCGCGCGAACTCGACGAACTCCTCGTCACCTCTTCGGACTAGTCCCACGAGGGCCAAGACGAGCGAGCCCCGGAAAAGGTTGCATCCACGCGGATCAGTCCCAGGCCGCGCGGACCCGGTCGAGCACCTCGGCGGCCTGGGCGTGGCCGGCCCGCGCCGCGGGCGCGCGCCGGGCCGGATCGAGCGGGTTGCGGCCGATCGCGGTCAGTGCGGCGTCGGTCGGGCTGACCACGGCGGTACGCACCCCGGGTCCCAGCGCGGCGGCCTGCGCCGCCGGCCGGTCCGCGCGCCGGGCGGCGGCGACGAGCGGGGCGATCACCACCACCCGCTCGTAGCCGCGGGCCAGGTCCACGTTGGCGACCGAGCGCACGCCGCCGTCGATGTACCGGCGGCCGTTGACCGTCATCGGCGGCCACACCAGCGGCACCGCACAGCTCGCGGCCACCGCGTCGATGAGCGAGGCCCCGCTGGCGCTGTCGAAGACCTCAACCGCGCCGGTCCGCGCCTCGACCGCCGGAATGAGCAGCCGGGCGGCCGGCCACTCGTCCCGCCGGACCCGCGACGCGATGGCCGCGCGCCGCTCCGACTCGGGCACCGTGCGCGCCTTGAGCGCGGCCCGGCCCAGCCGCGCCCGGCCGCGGGCCCGTTCCCCCGGCCAGAGCGCGGCCAGCACAAAACCGACGAGCACCTTCGAGCCGATGGTGGCGTTGGTGTCGCCGGTGGTGTCGGTCAGCTCGTGCTGGTAGAGCTGGTCGATCGGGGTGCCGCCGGTGAGCTGGGCGGCCACGACCGAGCCGGCCGACGTGCCGACGAACAGATCGGCGGTGCTGAGGTCGACACCGCGCTCATGCTCGGCGAGTCCGTGCAGCAAGCCGATCGTCCAGGCGACGCCGGTGACGCCGCCACCGCCGAGCACGAGTGCGCGTTTTTCCATGTGATCTCTCTACTACCAATGCGGGAGGTGCGCATCCCCGAAGATTGCGGGTTTTGACATGGTATGTCCGTTCGGATGGGACCATGGAGGCTCGGGGCCTGCGCCCGCGAGACCGCGGGGGCGACCCAGTCGAGACCCGCAAAGGATTTGAGCATGCGCAACGAAGTGCCCGACGACGAGAACGTCTACGACTCGGTGGTCGCGCGCCGTAACCGTCGCCGCAAGCAGGTGTTCGCCGGGGTGGCCGGGGTTGCCGTCCTGGGGGCCGGCGCCTTTCTGGTGACCTCCCAGCTGGCCGACGAGACCAGGACCGAGACCCGGGACGCGGCCGCCCTGGCGCCGGCCGTGGGCGACTCCGGCGATCCGAGCGCCTCGGCCACCGCCTCGGCCTCGGCGTCGGCGTCGCCTTCACCGTCGGCCACCGTGTCGCCGAGCGTCAAGCCGTCACCGCCGACCCTGTCCAAGGCCGAGCGGGAGCGGGTCCGGGTGGTGCGGTCAGCGGCCGCGAAGGCATCGAGCAAGGTGCACCGGCCGCTCGTCCCGCGAAACGGTGGAGCCACGGTCGCCGCGGCCGACCTCAACGTCTCGGTGATCGGATCGGTGCAGAAGAACGGAGAGGAACTGCGGCTGTACTCGGCACGACAGGATCTCACCGGTCAGAAGGAACTTGCCTGGGTGACCGATGACCACGAGCGGGTGGGCACCGCCAGCTGCACCCAGAAGATCCGGCTCAGCCAGGACGTGAAGGCGCGTGAGCGCCCGACGTTGCTGATCTGCTGGCGGACCAGCACCGAGAAGAGTGTCTACACGGTGGCGGTCAAGATGGACGGCCGCCCGTCGGCATCGAAGAGTGTCGCCACCATCAACAAGGAATGGGCAAGGCTCGGCTGATCGGCCGCACGGGCGATGGCCCGGAGCTGATGCTCCGGGCCATCGTTTTGTGTCTGTCCGTCGGTTCAGATGGATCAGTACGGTGCGACGGTGAAGGTGGCACCACTGTTGACGTTTGATGCCGCGATGACCGCCAGGTCGGCCTCCGCGGGGTCGCCGTTGGCCACCACGGTCACGGTGTAGGCGCCCTCCGCCACCTTGTTGCCCGTGTCGACGGTGCTGTCGGCGGCCACGAGCCGGTCGGTGGTGAGATCAAGGGTGCAGATGATCTCCGTATCGCTCACCACGAGGATACCCGTGCACCGCTTCACGCCACGGTTGCTCGCGGCGACGTAGGCACCCTGGACCAGGAAGACCTGTGCGGTCGGGGCGGTAGCGCTCACAGCGTTGAAGACCAGCTGCTGGAAGCCCACGCCCTGAATGTCGAGGTCCACCTTCTGATTGGCCGGTGCCGTGTTGGGAATCACCGAGATGCTGTTGCTGTAGTCGAACGTGATCGGGTTGTCGACCGTGGTCGCGGGGTTGCCGTCGTCGGGCAGGCCGTTGTTGTCCGGGTCGGTGCTGGTCACCGATCCGCCCGCGGTGGTGACGACCACCGCGAAGCCAGTGCCCGCAGCGTGTGCCGGGGTGTTACCGGTGAGGCTGTTGCCGTTCGACGCCACCTTGACGTTCGTCAGCGCGGCACCGCCGACCGTTGCCGTGGTGCCCGTGCTGGCGAAGCCCGAGCCGTTGATGGTGATCAGCTGGCCGCCCAGTGCGGGGCTGCTGCCGGGCGTGATCCCCGTGATCTTGGGCCGGGTCGCGATGGTGTAGGTCGAGGTCGCCAGCAGAGTGCTGGCTGCCGGGTCGGTGCCGTCATAGACGCACACGTTCCACTTTGCGCTGGTCTGACCGCCCATGAGCGCGAGGCCGTTGGTGTTCGCCGTGCTGGGAGTGGTGGTGAGCGGCGCGTCTGAATAGCCGGCCGGCGCACTCGGCACGGTGAAGGCGATCTTCGTGGCGGACACCCGCTTCACCGTGGTCGGGTCCACCTGGACGACACCCGCGGTGGGAGCGAAGGGCGTGGTCGCGCCCGCGGTCATCTGCACAGGCGCCTTGTAGAGCGCGGAACAGGTCGCCGCCGTGCTGGCACCGATGTACTGGAACTCCACCACGGGTGTCACACCGGCCGGGAACGGCGTCGGCACGGTCGCCGTGGGCGTGGCGGTACCGGTGATCGAGTTGCCACCACCGCTCGGGCCGGCGGGCGAGCTCAGCGTCATCGGCACCGAGACAGCGAACGCCGGAACGGCGGTGGCGGCAATGACGGCCGCGGTGACCGCCCCCGTCGCGATTCCGGCACGGAGCAGCCGGAACCTGAAGCTGGACTGGGTCTTACTCATGCGAGGTCCTCCTACGGTCACGAGGGACCGCGTCGGTTGGGTAGGTGGGCCCGCGCGTGAGAACCAACGTCGGGCCGTCTCGTGAGGGAGCGTAACGTGGCGTATGCGGACAATTGCGCAGAGTTATAAAGTTCAGTGGATTTGCACCCTCAGGCACCGAACAGGGACCGGTACTCCGCCGCCGACCCCGGGTTCTTCAGGCAGGCCGCGTCGGTGCGGAACAGGCTCGACTGCACCCCGCCCTCCCCGCAGTCGGAGAAATACGCCTCGTACGCCAGCCCGGACGCGTGCGCCGCGAACCACTCGTGCATCCACCGCACGAACGACGGGTTCTCCTTGCCGGCGTCGCCCGTCGGGACCACGCCCCACTCGCCCACCGAGAACGGCTTGCCGCGCGTGCGGGCGAAGTTGTAGAGCCAGGTCAGGCCCTCCGGGTCCGTCGCCGCCTTGTCGAAGACCGCCTTCGTCGGGGACCACGGGTAGTGGTCGTAGTTGTCGATGCCGATGATGTCCACGTACGCGTCGCCCGGGTAGCAGTTCGTGCTCACCCCGCCGCAGGTGCCGGCGGGAGTGCCGTGGGCGTTGATCGTCCAGTCCAGTAACACGGCCGGGTTCGTGGCGCGGATGTTGGTCGCCGCCCGGCGGTAGCACGCGATCCAGGTCTGCGGGTCGTCCGCGCGCCACGGTGAGGTCTTCTCGTTGAACTCCCAGCCCAGCCGCACCACCGAGTCGCCCCGGCCGTACCTGGTCATCAGCGAGCCGAAGTTCTTCCAGTCCTGGTCGTGGTCGCCGGCCGCGCACGCCGGCAGGTCCGCGCCCGCCCCGATCGGCACCAGGCCCTGGGACACCACCAGCATCCCGGCGAAGTCCGAGAACAGGTCGAACGTCCAGCCCGAGCCCGCGGTCATCGCCGACCACGAGGTCCGGTCCGTGTAGGTCTGCGCGACCCGGCAGGCCCGGCCGCGGGCGGTGCAGAACGCGTTCACGTGCGCCGTGTCGAACAGCGGGTCGCCGTTGACGCCCGACATGCCGTCGGAACCCGGCCAGGTGCCGTCGGCGCGGGGCAGCGCGGTGAGCGCCCGGGCCGAGCGCGGGTCCGCCACGGCCGAACCGGACGCGACTGCCGACCCGGAGGGTGCCGGCTGCGGGGCGTCGTCCTGCGACGTCAGGCTCACGGCGGTGCCCGCGAGCGCGATCAGCACCGCCCCGGCGCCCAGCCACAGGCCGCGGCGGGGCGGTCGTTCGTCGGCCATCGGGCGGAACCTCCGGGCGATCGGGGCGTTTTGCCCCATTCTGGCAGGCGTGGCAGTCGCCCGTGGGGGAGTCGGAGAGGCCGTCCGGGCCAGGATTGCCTTACCTAAAGAATGGTTACCCCATTTGTAAAATCCTCGGTAATACCTTTGTTGCACTCGGCGCGGCACTCCGCCGAATGGTTTATGGTCGGCAGGGAGAAAAGGAGGCCTCACGATGACTCAGATGATGGCCATGCCGCGCGTGCAGACCTGCACGGTCAGCGGATGCGGTTACAACCACGACGGCTGCACGGCCTTCGCGATCACCATCGGCCGGGGGACCACCTCGGCCTGCGACACCTTCATCGACACCGCCGACAAGGGCGGGATGGGCCAGGCGGAAGCCCAGGTCGGAGCCTGCAAGCGGGCCGACTGCGTGCACAACACGGAGCTCGAGTGCCATGCGCCGTCGATCATGGTCGGGGCCGGCGAGGACCGCGCCGACTGCCTGACCTTCGAGGCGCGCTGAATCGTCAACAAAGCCTTACCTGAGGCCGTCGCCGATTTTTCGGTGACGGCCTTATCCGTATCAAGAACAATTCCGCCGGACGGCCGGGGTTGACCGCGGGCGCACTCTGGGCTATGTTGTTCTCAGATCGAGTCTTACTCAGAGCGAGAACAACGAAGGCGACCACGATGACCGACGAACGGGACTTCCTCGACAGCTACGACCCCACGGCGTACACGCCGGCCGCGGTCACCGTCGACATCGTCGCGTTGACCATCCGCGACGGGCGGCTGCACGTGCTGGTCGTCGAGCGCGGCGAGCACCCGTTCGCCGGCTGGCGGGCGCTGCCCGGCGGCTTCGTCCAGAGCGAGACGCTCGACGCGGCCGCCCGGCGGGAGCTCGCCGAGGAGACCGGCCTGCGCCCCGGCGAGGGCCTCCTCGACCGCGTGCACCTCGAACAGCTCCGCAGCTACGGCGACCCCGGCCGGGACCCCCGGATGCGGGTCTTCTCGGTGGCCTACCTGGCCTTCGCGCCGAGCCTGCCCGATCCGCGGGCGGGCGGCGACGCCTCCGGCGCCTTCTGGGTGCCGGTCGACGAGGTCGGCGAGCTGGCCTTCGACCACGCCACGATCGTCGCCGACGGCCTGGACCGGGCCCGGTCGAAGCTCGAGTACACGCCGCTGGCCACGGCCTTCGTCGGTGACGAGTTCACGATCGGCGAGCTGCGGGCGGTCTATGCGGCGGTCTGGGGCGAGGAGCTGCACGCCGGCAACTTCCATCGCAAGGTGCTGTCGGTGCCGGGCTTCGTCGAGAGCACCGGCGAGACGAGCACCCGCGGCGGCGAGCGTGGCGGCCCGAAGGCGCGGCTCTACCGGGCCGGCGACGCGCGGCTGCTGCACCCCGCGCTGCTGCGGCCGACCCGTGAGGACGGTGTGCGGTGACCTTCGACGAGGCGGTGGCCGTCATCGGGGCCGCGGGCTCGTACGCGGAGCTGGAGGCTGCCGGGCACGCGTACCGGATGCTGGTGAAGGTCGTGCATCCCGATGTCGCACCCGCGGGTCGCGGCCCGGCCGCGACGGTGGCCTTCGCCCGGCTGGCCGAGCTGTGGAGCGAGCGGGACGGGCGGCCGGTCACGACCCGGCGCGCGACCTACCGGGTCGGCGGCCGGGTGGCCACCGGGGACATCGCGGAGCTGTACGCGGTCGACGGCGACGCCGCGCTCCTGAAGCTCCCGCGCCGCCCCGGGGACAACGACCTGCTGGCCGCCGAGGCCGCCGCACTGTCCACTCTCGCCACCGAGGGCGACCCGAAGTTCCGCGCCTACGCCCCGCGGCTGGTGGAGAGCTTCACCCACGAGGACGCCGCCCGCGCCCGCCGCACCGCCAACGTCATCACCCGCCAGCGCGGCTTCGTCTCGCTGGCCGAGGTGAACGCCGCCTACCCGGGTGGCCTCGATCCACGCGACGTCGCGTGGATGTGGCGGCGGCTGCTCACCGGGCTGGGCTGGGCCCACCGCGCCGGGCTGGTGCACGGTGCGGTGCTGCCGGAACACGTGCTCATCCACCCGGCCGAGCACGGCCTGGTGCTCGTCGACTGGTGCTACGCGGTGCGCACCGGCACGGCGATCCCGGCGCTGGTGGCCAAGCACCGCGCCGTCTACCCGCCCGAGGTGGCGGCCAAGCGGCCGGCCACCGCCGCCACCGACATCTACATGGCCACCGGCCTGCTGCTGCGGCTGATCGGCAACCCGCCGGAACCGCTGCGGCGCTTCGCCCGCGGCTGCCGCTACGACAAACCCCGCATGCGTCCGCAGGACGCGTGGCACCTGCTCGAGGAGTTCGACGAGCTCCTCGCCACCCTGTACGGCCCCCGCCGATTTCGCGCCTTCGCGATGCCGGCCCTTTCCTGAGGAGGAATCACCATGGGAAGCGGACGCTGGTCCACCGATGTCTACTCCGCCGCCGCCGGCTACCGGGCCGCGACCGGCAAGAGCGCCTTCGCCTACAGCGACAGCGGCGCGCGCAAGGCCCACCCGGCCCTGGACCCGAGGAACGTCGGCAAGCGGGAGAGCCGCGACAGCGACGAGCACCCGCACAGCACGCCGATCGCGGTCCTGTTCGACGTGACCGGCTCGATGGGCACGGTGCCCCGGGTGCTGCAGACCAAGCTGCCGCAGCTGCTCGGGCTGCTGACCCGCAAGGGGTACGCGACCGACCCGCACGTCATGTTCGGCGCGATCGGCGACGCCACCTGCGACCGGGTGCCGCTCCAGATCGGACAGTTCGAGTCGGACAACCGGATGGACGAGGATCTGGCCCGGATCGTGCTGGAGGGCGGCGGCGGCGGGCAGCGGCGCGAGTCGTACGAGCTGGCGATGTACTTCATGGCCCGGCACACCGACCTGGACTCCGTGGTCAAGCGGGGCCGCCGCGGCTACCTTTTCATCATCGGCGACGAGATGGCCTACCCGCAGGTCAAGCCCAAGGAGGTGGAGCGGTTCATCGGCGACCGGCTCCGCGAGCCGATCAGCACCGAGGCGATGCTCGCCGAGCTGCGCCGCAGCTTCGACGTCTACTACATCATGCCGACCGCGGCCGGCTGGGGCGGTGACGCGGAGATCCTCGGCTACTGGCGCAAGCTGCTCGGCCAGCAGGTCATCGAGCTCGACGACCTCGACGCGGTCTGCGAGACGATCGCGCTGACCGTCGGCCTCGGTGAGGAATCCATCGACCTCGACGGCGGCCTCGCCGACCTGGTCGAGGTCGGCTCGGCGGCCGGACCGTCGGTCGGCAAGGCCCTGGCCCCGCTCGGCGCGGGCCGCGGCACGGTCGTTCGTTCCCCGCTGGACCTGGGCGGCGCGGCAACGCCGGGCGGGAACGAACGGCTGTGAACCTCGCCGACGGGCACGTCGCCGTGGTCGATCTCGGCTACGGCGACGCGGGCAAGGGCACGGTGGTGGACGCGCTCTGCGCTTCGGGGCCGGTCACCGCGGTGATCCGGTTCAACGGGGGAGCGCAGGCCGCCCACAACGTGGTCACGCCGGCCGGTCGGCACCACACGTTCGCGCAGTTCGGGGCGGGCACGCTGCACGGCGTGCCCACCCACCTGTCGCGCTTCACGGTGGTCGACCCGCTCGCCCTGGCGGCCGAGGCTGCCGCGCTGGGCAACCCCTTCCACTTGCTCACTGTGGACGGTGACGCGCTGCTCGCCACTCCGTGGCATCGGGCGGCGAACCGGGCCCGCGAGCGGCAGCGCGGCGGGGCGCGGCACGGCTCGTGCGGCATGGGCATCGGGCAGACCATGGAGTACGCCCTCAGCCATCCTGACGCCCCACGGGTCGCCGACGTGAGGTCGCCCAGCCGGCTCCGGGCCCGCCTCGCCGCGGTCCGGGACGCGCTGGGCCCGTTCGACGACGCGCCGCCGCTGGAGGACGTCGTGGACGCCTTCCTGGCCTTCGGCCGCGTCGTGTCCATCGTGGACTCCAGCCACCTGGACCGGTTGCTGGCTCAGGGGCGGTGCGTCTTCGAGGGGGCGCAGGGTGTGCTGCTGGACGAGTGGCGGGGCTGGCACCCGTACACGACGTGGTCCACGACGACGTTCGCCAACGTGGCGGCGATGTGTGACTCCTTTGTGCGGTTGGGGGTGGTGCGGACGTACACGACGCGGCACGGGGCCGGGCCGTTCGTGACGGAGACGCCGCTGGACCTGCCCGAGGCGCACAACGGGGTAGGGGAGTGGCAGGGCGCCTTCCGGGTCGGCCACTTCGACGCCGTCGCCCACCGGTACGCGGTCGAGGTGGCCGGCGGCGTCGACGCCCTGGCGGTCACCCACCTGGACGCCCCGCCCCGCGAGCCCGGCCTGCGGATCTGCACGTCGTACGAGCTGGACGGCGCGCGCTGGGAGCACCTGCGGCCCGGCCCGCCCGAGGATCTCGCGTACCAGTCGGCGCTGACCACCCTGCTCGGCCGCGCCCGACCCGGCGACCTGGAGCGCCCGGACGACTGGCCGGCCCGGATCGGTGAGCTGCTGGACGCCCCGGTGCTGCTGGAGTCGCACGGCCCGCGCAGCACCGACAAGCGGTTCCGCCTGCCCGCCCTGCGCTGACCCGGTCAGCCCACCGGGACGGGCGGGGCCACCGGCTCGGCGCGGCGGGTCAGCCGGCGGGTGGAGCGCAGGGCCAGCGGGGCCAGGCCGGCGGCGAACAGGACAGCGGCGCAGACCACCAGGACCCGGTTGCTGCCGTACGCCTCGGACAGCGGCCCGGCCAGCGCGTTGCCGACCGGCATGGCGAGGAACGAGGTCAGCAGGTCCCACGAGGACACCCGGGCCAGCACCTGGTGCGGGATGTGGTCCTGCAACGCGGTGTCCCAGGCGACGGCGAAGAACGTCAGGCCCCAGCGCCAGGGCGGCGGGGACGCCGGCCCGGTGACCTGCACGATCACCCTGGACGGCAAGGTGCTCAGCGCCACCACCGCCGAGGGCCGGTACGCCTCGGCCCAGTGCGGGGGCTAGTCCCTGTCGCCTCTGGCGAGGTGGCCCGTTCCGGGCTGAAAATCGTGTTGGTCGCCCGCTGACGTCGTGTCTCCTTGATTCGTACGA
>NZ_JBITLX010000054.1:0-16821 GCF_044465625.1 Actinoplanes sp. NPDC049599 | reverse complement strand
CCGCGCCTTTATGTCTCAATCAGACAGGTACGGGCGTTTCCTGCACACTCTGGACACTCACCGAACGCACGCGGTCCCTTACCCGGAATGGCTCATTGACGGCGAGATTCCGCATGGCCGCCGCGGCCGGCATCGACGGGGTCCTGCTGCGTGACATCCTCGATTACTCCGAGCGCGCCCGAACAGGACGCCGCCGCGCCCTCGACCAGATGGCACCTGACGTCGAGGACGACGAGTTCTATCGCCACGCATTCGACCAGAGGGTGTCCAAGGGAAGCACCGACGTGCCGTCATCGAATCGGAACGTCAATGCACCGGTGTACAACACCACGGCCGAAGCGAGTCGATCACCGAGGCGGGCGCGGAGCGCTCTGATACCGGCGAGGTCGGACTGGTCAACGCGGGTGCCGGCTTTGATCTCGAACGCAAAGACCATGCCGTCATCGCGCTCCAGCACGAGATCGACCTCCTGGGCCTCAGCCGTGCGGAAGTGGCCTACGGCGACCGGTGCGTCCGACCAGCTCACCTGTCGGAGAATCTCGCCGACAGCGAACGTCTCCGTCAGATGGCCGTACTCCGTCAATGCTGCCGGATCATTCGTGGCAATCTTCTCCGGCGTAAGGCCGAGAAGCCACGCCATGACGCCTGAGTCAACGAGGTGGACCTTCGGTTGACGGGCCACTCGAGAACCCAGCGTCGTCCCCCACGCGGGCACTCGCCGAACGAGGAAGACGGCCTCGAGAAGCTTCAGATAGTTTTCGGCGCTGGACTTCTCCATCCCTACTGCCGAGGCGGTGCTGGCGATATTGAGGATTTGACCGGACCGGGCGGCGAGAACGCGCAGGAGCCGCGGGAGCATCTCTCGCTGACGTACTCGGGCCAACTCCAGCACGTCACGCTCGATGACAAGATCAAGGTAATTCGCGAACCAGCGCGATCGGGACCGTCCCGGCGGTCGTCGCAACACGACAGGCATTCCGCCGGAGGTAATCCGGCGGGCATATTCGGCCCGCGTCGTCGTGGATGGCACAGAGCCGAGCGACACATCAGCGCCATCGAGCAGCCTGTTGACCATGGAGACGCCGGTTGCCCCGTCGATCTCCGCCTGAGTCAGGGGCAGCACCTCCAGGATGTCGACCCGACCTGTCAACGCCTGTCCTGCCTCCGGCAGGGTCACGTACCGCGTTGATCCGGCCAGGACGAACCGTCCCGGACTGAGGTCCCGGTTCAGCTCGGCCTTAATCGCACTGAGCAGGTCCGGGACGTGTTGGTACTCATCGATCAGGATCGGGCCGGGGCCACTGACAAATCGCCCGGGATCGGCACGAACCGCAGCTCGGGTGGCGGGATCGTCGCAGTCGATGACGGGGCGTCCCAGCCGGTCGCCGAGAGCATGCAGAAGAGTGCTCTTGCCGACGGTTCGAGGACCGTTGAGCACCAGTGCTGGTTCCTCGGTCAGGCGACGGGCCAGCACGGCCGTGAGATGGCGCGGAGCGATACCAGTGAGTGAGCCCTCCACGACATGCAGGCTACCGTGTTCCGCGTCTGCAGGGTAAAAATTTCCGTACTTTGCAGGTTCTGGATTCCGTATCTTGCGGGTCGGAAGTTCCGCGCTGCTGCTGCGTGCCGCACTTTTTCGCGTCCCCACCGTCCTGGTCACGCCTGGATCGGCAGGTTCTTCGGCTGGCCGCGTCAACCCTCACCACCGCTGCGACAGGCACGTGAGCTGGGCTGGTACACAAACCCGGTCCGCGCTGGGGGCCAGGTGGATGATCCGCCTGCGGGGACGCCATGCCCGGAGCCATAGCCTGATCGACCGTTTGGATCGCGCCCGACTGGACTGACTCGGCTATCGGGCTCGGCCGGTGTGTGGTGACCATCGGCCGGTCCCGGTAGTTCCTTTTACCCGTGCTGACCGGGCATGTCCCTGCCTACGATCTGGCCCATGTCTACGATCTCTGAGCCGTTCATGCTCAGTCCGGCCCAGATGGCTCAGACGGCCGAGGACGCCGCGTACGGCAAGGCCACGAGCAAGCCCCTGAAGTCCTTCATGCTCGGGCTCACCGGTGGTGCCTTCATCGCGCTGGGGTTCGTCTTCTACACCACCAGCCAGGTAGGTGCGGCGAACCTGGCCTGGTGGGGCGGGGCGAAGGTGGTCGGCGGCATCGTCTTCGCCACCGGTCTGGTGCTGGTCGTGCTGACCGGCGCGGAGCTGTTCACGTCCTCGACATTGACGCTGACGGCGCGGGCCAGCGGGCGCATCACCTGGGCTCAACTCTTCCGGAACTGGGGCGTTGTCTATGTCGCCAACTTCGCGGGCGCCCTGACGATTCTGGCGCTCGTCTACCTCGGCGGCGTCTGGCGCAACGCGAACGGCGCCTGGGGCGGGGTGGTGCTGCACAGCGCGCTGACCAAGGTCCAGCACACGTACGTGGAGGCCTTCACGCTCGGCATCCTGTGCAACCTCATGGTGTGCCTGGCCGTATGGGCCGCGTACTCCGGCCGTACCGCCACCGACAAGATCCTGGCGGTCACCATGCCCGTGGCCCTCTTCGTCTCCACGGGCTTCGAGCACTCAGTGGCCAACATGTTCATGATTCCGCTCGGCCTGCTGATCAAGGACAACGCGGGCGCTGACTTCTGGGGTGGCGCCGGGCTCGTCAAGGACGACTTCGCCGACCTCACCTGGTCTCATTTCTTCCTGCACAACCTGGCCCCCGTCACCCTTGGCAACATCGTCGGCGGCGGCATCATGATCGGCATCTTCTACTGGACCATCTTCCGCCGGTACCGCACTACCGGTCGCCCCTGACTGCCCGGGTGCCCGCCGACGGCCGGCCGTCTCACCGTCCCAGACGGACAGCGGTGGCTGCGAATCCGGTCATCGGCCCGCTGGCATATCCCTTGAGCTGGTCAAACGTCGCGGTAGCGGGCCACCGGTGACGACGGTGGGGCGGTTCGCGTGGTGCAACGTCCAGCCCAACCATGCGAAACGGACACCCAAGAGGACCCCGAAGCGGATACCCAGGTGGCCGAGTTCGTCGTCGATCTTTGCGAACCAGGCGGAGGGCTGTCTCCGGTTGTGGCACGGCCTCTGTTCCCCGGCGACTTCCGAAGGCTCCGATGTTGAGCTGGGGTGGCTTGGTCCGGCGTGCGGACGAGCTCAGGGCGCGAGCTGCTCGATCGTCATGCCGACATCGTTAAGAATGCCCCGCAGGGTGCCTTTGGCGACGTCGCGGTTGCCGTGCACCGGAACCGTGGTGCCACGTCCGTCCGGTGGCGCATGATGTGGTGGCTGCCAGCGATCCTGGCCACCTTGACGCCGTGCCGCTCCAGGGCGCGGACGATTCGACTGCCGGAAACCGACGGGAGCGGAGGCATCAGGCGGCGGCGACGGTGATGGAAAGCTCGCGGGGAACGCCGAACTCTTCGATGAGGCCGGTCAGTGCCTCGCGGAGGTCCTCGAGCGCGGCTTCCTCGGTGTTGCCTTCGCCGTGCGCTCCCAGGCCGGGACGCAATTGGGCGTGTGCGCACCACACGCCGTCCTCGTCGCGTTCCACGACGACCGGTACCGTTACCGTGCGAGATTCGGCCATGTCGCGACCTTACCGCGATCCAGCGATCCTGGTTTAGCGCGTTCCAGCGGCCACCATCGACGCCGTGAGCTGGTCAAACGTTCGGATATCGGGCTGGCGCGACGGTTCGCCGCCGCCGTGGTCTGGCCATCGGCACCGGCAGGGGATCACCTGCGACCGTCAGCACGGATTTCGCATTCTGGTACCGCAGGCCCACGATTCTGGCTCCGGGGGGCGACCCCCGGACACCCCACGGTGCGGTGGTTGCGCCCACCGGCCGAGTCGCGCTGGGTGGGAGTGTCGATCATTGCTTGCGCCGTGAACTGGTCAGATCTCCCGGCAAGGGATCGCCGAAGACGGCGACGGCGCGGTTCGCATGGTGCAACGTTCGGCCCACTTTGATCTTGCAGGCGAACCGCTAGGTGGCGGTGCGACAAGGCGGCGTGCGGAGGTAGAGGCCGGCGCATACCTCGTCGATCGGTGCGCGTCAGCGGCGCAGCAGGCGGTATGTCAGCGCGTGGATGCCCACCAGAACAGGGCCGACCGTGAGGGCGACGGCGGTGGCGCGGCTGTCCGCCGCCGGGATGCCCGCCAGGGCCAGTCGGCGCCGGGCCCACACCCAGTACGGAATGACCAGCGTGGGGGCCGTGGCCACGCCGGTGACGTAGCGGTGTGCGGCACCGGCCATCGCCAGATGGCCGAAGCCGTGCAGGCCGAACGCGGGCACGCCGCCGCGGAACAGTGCGGAACGGCCCTGCGTGCGGACGCCCTCAGCGGCGGCTGCAGCGGTCAGCGCGCCCATCATGGCGATCGACAGGCCGGCGTGCCGCGGCGAGACACCGTCACGGCGCAGTGCCTCGGGCACGGGTAGGCGCTCCGGCAGCCGGCGCAGGATCTCCCGGCTGCTCTGGCCCATGGTCAGCAGTTCTTCCAGGTCGTGTATGGCCCAGGCGCCGAACAGGCCGAGCGCGACCTTGGTCATCGGGGTCATTACCGTCTCCATATGGCCGTGATTCCCTAATACGAAACTGATAGTATCGTATTAGGGAGCCGCGGGAAGGTGACTTTGACGACAACAGCGCGAACCGGTCCGGGGCGTCCGCGCAGCCGGGACGCCACCGCCCGGGTGCTGGCGGCGACGCAGCGACTGCTCGACGAGCGTGGGGTGGCTGGGCTGCGCATCGACGACATCGTCCGCGAGTCCGGGGTGGCCAAGACGACGATCTACCGGCGGTGGACGTCGTTGACCGGCCTGATCGTGGCCTCAATGGAGGCGGCGCTGGGGCCCCGCCCGCTGCCGGATACCGGTGACGTGGAAGCCGACCTGATGACCCTGACCCGGGTGGTGGTGGAGTCGATGGCCCGCACGCCGCTCGCCCGGGCGCTGCCGCTGATCGGCCTGGAAGTGTTGCAGCAGCCGGAACTGGCCGCCGCGTACCGGGCCAGGATCATCGACCCGGTACGCGAATACGGCATCCGGCTGGTCCGCACCGGCGTGGCCCGGGGCCTGTTCCGGGCCGGCACCGACCCGGCCTTGGTGGTCGACACCGTCGCCGGCCTGATCGTCTACCGGTCCGCCGTCCTGCACGAGAGTCCGTCCGCCGGGGATGCAATGGCGGTCGCGGAGATGATGCTCCGGTCGATCCGGGCAGAACCCCGCGGCGCCGGCTGACCCCGCGTCGCTCGGCGTGCCTCCGGCTCGCATGGGCCGAGCCGGCGCTGTTCCGCGTGTTTTTTCTACGGCAGTCCTTTGCCGCGCCGGGCACCGTCGGCCTACAGCCTGGCGCGGCGCCGGCGGATCTCCTCGCCGACGTCGGCGCGGCGATGACCGGCGCAGTACCAACCGTGCACTATCTGCCGATGTGCGGATGTTGCATCGACGGCGAAGGATGCCGCAGTCGGGTCATCGGCCTGCGTGGTCCGGGTGGTACAGCAGGAAGTTTGTGATGCCGTTGGCGTCCGGGCACAGCCGGGCTCTGACGTCCGCGGCCAGGACCGGACGCTCGCGCGCTGCGGTAGCGGCAGCCCGGGCGAGGACGCCACAAAGCCGTTCGACCTCGGTCGAGTCCGTTGTTCAGACGCGTCCTGCCCGCGCCGGTGCTCAGGCGGCAATGACAACCCGACCAGGGTTCGTACCGGCCAAGCGTAGAAGTCCACCACGCTGACGCGTGCGCCCGGGCACCTGGTTCGGACAACCGGCCTGAGCACCACATTAATGGTCGTCTCAGATTCGCTGGGTACGAAGTCGGCGTCAGATAAGCGAGGTAATCCGTCGGCAGGAGGCTGGTGATGACAGTGGAGGCAGCGCCGTCAGGGAAGCGCCGCCCGGGCTACCAAGGTTCGGGGCGTCCACCATGGCTCCGGCGACGGCGTACCCGGTCGCCGCCTGTGGGTCGCACCCTCACAACACGCCGCGGCCGGCCGGCACAGCACGCGCGCGGGCGAGCGGTTCCTCGAGCCCGGGCAGGGACGCGAAGACCCCTGGTCTCGGCCGGCAGTGCTTCGGCGGGACCGGCGCCGAGGGGGATACGGCTCGGGTGCAGACCTTGGCGACGAAGGCTCGATCTGAAACATCTCGCAGACAGATGGCGTACGGATGCCACACCACACAAACACCTGAAGAGAGACTGACATGAAGCCCATGGGACGCCGCAGCTTCCTGGCCGCCGCCACGGCACTCGGCATCGGCGCCGGCGTGTCCTCGCACGCCATTGCCTCGGCGGCGAGCGACAACAAGAAGACTCCGGAGCAGGCTCCGGACCAGAACGCGGGCAAGACCGCGGAAATTTACCAGCGAGACCGGGACCTGCCCTTCATCGGCGCCGAGGAGACATTTTCGACTCCCACGTTGTTGAAGCTGAACTCCATCAATGAGGATCACATAGCTTTCCTCAAGGAGATTGGTCTTGCGGATCTAGGCCAACGCCGCATCGGCGACATGGACGCCGGGGGACTCGACGTTCAAATCCTCTCTGCCCATACGCCGTCCGTACAAAATGTCCCGGGGCAAAGGGGCATCGACCTCGCCCATCGTCTTAACCGGCAACTTGTATACGGGCCAATCGCCAAATATCCGGGCCGCTTCAAGGCTTTCGCCACCTTGCCCTTGCAGAGTCCGGAGGCGGCGGCGGACGAACTGGAACGCTCGGTTCGGGAAGATGGATTCTTGGGCGCACTGACCAACGGACACATCACGAAAAAGTATCTCGATCATCCCGATTTCGAGCCTGTGCTGGCACGTGCTGTTGCTCTCGATGTGCCGATCTACCTGCATCCCGGCTATCCAGCTGACGAGATCTTCAAGATTCTTTACAGCACCACGCGGTCTCAATACACAAAAGAGTTCCAACCCTACATTTTCAGCGGGTCTGGATATGGCTGGCATCAGGAGGTGCTGACCCAATGCATTCGGATGATCACGTACGGGGTTTTCGACAGATTCCCCAAACTGAAGATCATCATCGGCCACATGGGTGAAGGTCTTCCCTTCTACTACGAGCGGATCGTCAATGACATGGGCGAGCCGACCGAAAACTCGCTCAAGAAGCCCTTCGGGCAATATTTCCAGGACAACTTCTGGGTCACAACCAGCGCATTCCCCCAGACCGCACTGCTCGATCTCCTGCTGAAGTACATAAGCGTGGATCGGGTGATGTTCGCAACCGACTACCCGTTCGCGGACATAAAGGCGCAGACCGACTGGTTCCGCGGAGTCGCTTTGCCACGCGAGGACAAGGAGAAAATTGCGTTCCGAAATGCAGAGAAACTGTTCAGAATGAAAGTGCCTGCGAAGTGACCCGCCGGCGTCGGTAGCAGTAGCGACTCTCCTGAGATCCCCGGCGCGTCGACCCGCCTGGTTATCGACAGCGCGGTTCGCGAACCCAGTGCTGTTGCAGTACGAGGCCTTCCCGCCGGAGCGCGAGGGCTTGAACCGGCGCCGCTGCCAGGAACCGATGGTGTGCTCGCGCATCGTCTGTTCCGGACCTCGAAGCGGCGCTGCCGCTCAACGTCGTCGGCGCCGCGGCGGCGGTCCAGGCGGTGTTGCTTGGCGATGACCGGGGCGGGCCGAGGACGGCTGCTGTTCGTGACCGGCAGCGCGGTGGTGAATCCGCGTGCCGGCGGGCCGCTAGTGCGGTCGCGGGTTCGCCGAGAAGGCGTACGTCGATCTGCTCGCCGTGGCGTCGGCCGGCTTGGGGATCCAGGTCGCGCGTCGGGTGGTGCGGGGGCGATCGGCGCCGGGCTGCGGCATGAGCCGGATGTCGTCGCCGATCAGCTTCTGGCCAGCCGACCCGATCCCGCTCGGCGAGTACTCCGGCGTCACGGCCGCGATCAGCGCGGTCCGGGCCGGCAGTTCCGCGACACCTTCGGCATGACACCGAGGCGCTGGCTGGGCGTCATGCGGTTGCCGGAGGCGCAACGCCTGCTGGAGGCGACCTCACTGACCGTCGACGACATCGGTGCGATACCTCCGCGCGGGGCGGGTCCGACGGGCACGAGCTCGCCGGCCTGGCGGTGCTCGACCCTGTCACGACAGTGCGGAGCGACGTCGATCGGCTCCTCAGCTATCCGTACGTGTCGCCGCGCATCCGGGTGACTGGACTGGCCTACGACGTCAAGACCGGCATGGCCGAGATCGTCGTGCATCCGTGAGCACGGCACAGTGGCGGCGACTTCAATACTGACCTCAGGTTGATCGGGGAGGATGAGCGGCAAAGCATCGACGGGAAGGGGGCGGGCCGGCGTGCGGATCTTGATCGCGGATGATGACGGGGGCCATCCGTGGGTCGCTGGAGCGGGTGCTCCAGGTCGAGGGTTACGACACCAGCACCGTCGCCAACGGTCTCGCCGTGCTCGACGGGGAGGGCGGGGCGGGCGGTGACGCGCACTGTCGGCGGAGAGCCGGAATCGGTTGCTCAACGATCTCGGCACCCAGGTGGCCGAGTTGAGCACCCTGGCCGCCGAGCTGACCGAGGTGGCGCGCGGTGACCTCAGCGACGAGAGCACCGAGCTGCTCGACCTCGCCGACGTGGTGGTGGCCGCCGCGACCCGGGCGCGTTCGCGCGTGCCTGACATTGAGGTCGCGCTCGACGTGACCTCGATGTGGGTGAGCGGGCGTCCCGCTGCGCTCCAGCGGGCGGTGCTGAACCTCATCGACAACGCCGGCAAGTGGTCGCCCGCGGACCAGCCGGTCCAGGTCCGGCTGCGTGCCGAGGGCGCGTCGGCGGTGCTCGAGGTCGACGACGCCGGGCCGGGCATCGATGCGGTTGACGTACCGCGGGTGTTCGACCGGTTCTACCGTGCCGACAGTGCCCGGGGGTTGCCGGGATCCGGTCTGGGGCTGTCGATCGTGCAGCGGGTCGTCCACGCCCACGGCGGCCGGGCCACCGCCGGCCGATCCGCACGCGGTGGCGCGCTGCTCCGGGTCGACCATCCGGCCACGGCCCCGCCCGCGCCGATCGCGCAGCCCACCGCCGGGGACAGCGCGGTGCGCTGACCAGCCCCTGGGGTGCGCGGGTCCTCGTCCTTCTGCAGCGCACCGTCGTGCCCAGATTCGTGGCTGAAGTACGACGCCATCTTGATCCCCCGGCCTGGTAGCGCAGCCGTCCGAGGCGGCTGAAGGCGCGTCTGAATCAGGCTAACGAGCTGGTCGAATACCCCTTGAAGTGGCCATACGTCCCGGCATTGGATCGCCGGTGACGATGATCGGGTGGTTCGCATGGTGCAACGTTCGGCCCACTCTTCCAGCCTGGGGGCGACCCCAGACCCCACGGTGCGGTGGGCGCGTTGGCCGGGTCTGTTGCGCTGGGCTTGGTCGCCCAGGCAGCTATCGTTGCGTGAAGGACCTGCCTGGACCGAGGTGTCGTTAGCATCTCGGTCCAGGCAGGGCCCGCTTCTGTCCTACCTTCTACCGCAGCCGGCGCGCGGCGAGGTAGAGCGCACCGGCGATGACCGGCACCGCCGCGGCGGGGATGCCAAGCTGCGTGCCGGCTTTCTTCGCCGCCGCGATGGCGGCTCCCGCGACCGTCGCCAACACGATGAACTTCGAAATCTCTTCCATCACTCCTCCTTTCTTGTCCTTGAACGGGAATCGCATCACTTCTTGGATGCGAGGTATGCGACTGCCAGAACCGCGCCGAGTGCGCCGACGAGCATGAGCGCCTCGCGTTGGTCGAGCGTGGTCTTTGGATTGACCGGCACGATGAGCTCAGACAAGGCTTTGCCGCAGTGCGGGCAGCTTCCGACCGCCAGCAGGTCTCGCCCGGTGATCTCTTCGCCGCACTTCGGACAGTCGCCGATTCGGTGATCCGCGCGCTCAGCGAAGGCCGTCAGTGTCGCCAGCTGAGCCTCCGCCGTACGTAGTCTCGCGTCCAACTGGTCGACGGACCGGCTGTCGGAAGCAGCTGCAAGGCCGCGCTCGAGGAGATCCGTCACTGCCGCGGTGAGGGTGACACCTTGGCGGGTGGCGTACGCGTCTGTCGCCTCCTTGAGGTCTGGAGGCACGCGGGCGTAGATGACGTCTTGAGCCATGACGGAGATCGTAACGATCAATCTTGCGAACCGCAAGTCCATTGCAAGCAAATTACTCGCACATTTGCCAGGTGGGCAGCTTGCCGGGGCCGACCCTCTGACGGACCAAGAACGTGACCTGCTGTTGTGTCGCCGCGTTTGGCATTGCGCGAACCGGTGCGGTGGTCGGCGTTCAGTCCGGTGGATGTTGTGCTGCCTTGCGGGCGCTCGTGGTATAGCATCGTTGCTATGGCCTGGGGTGTCGTTGAGCTGGAGCCGGAGGTCGAGAAGTGGCTGGAGAGCCTGCCGACTGCACAGTTCGCCCACGCGGCGTTCTACGTCGATCTGCTCGCTGAGCAAGGGCCGCTGCTGGGTGAGCCTTACACGAAGCAGCTCGATAGGAAGCTGCGCGAGTTGCGGTTCCACCTCGAGCGGCGGGCGGTCCGGATCACTTACTGGATCGCGACCGACAGGAGGATCATCCTGCTGACGGTTTTCCACAAGACGCGGATGCGGGACGAGCGGGAGATCGACCGGGCACGCCGGGCATTGGCACGGTGCATCGACGAGGCACACGAGGTGGACGAGGGGACTAGGTCATGAGCGAAGGTGGCGGTTGGGCCGCTATGCGAGAGCGGCGGCTGGCCGAGTCGGGTGCCGTCGAGGCGTACGATGCCGCGCGGCTGGCGTTTGAGCTCGGTCGTTCTGTTCGGGAGCTTCGTGAGCGTCGGGGTTGGAGTCAGACACAGTTGGCGAAGGCCGCGGGGATGACCCAGTCCGCAGTGGCCCGGTTCGAGGCTGGTGGGACCGTTCCGACCCTGGCGGTGCTGGAGCGTTTGGCGACCGCGCTGGATGTGAATCTCAAGGTGGGCTTCGAGCCGCGCGGCGAGGCGGCTTGAGTTGCGGGACGTCGCCGCTGTGGCCTTCGTTCTGTTCATCGGGCACCGCCGCGAGCCTGCGACCTGGTCAAACCTTCCGGCAGCGGATCACCGGCAACCGTGATCTGTGGTTCGCGCAGCGACGCGTCCGGCCCACGCATGCGATGTCTCAAGACATCGGAAACCCCTGAACCCACGGTTGTGGGTTCAGGGGTTCTTCTTTTTCGGTGTGGGTCCTGGGGGTCGGCCGGTGGGCTGGTAGCGCTTGGTGGGGTCGAGGACGAGTTCGCGGAGGAGTTCGCCGGCAGCGGCGTCGATGATCCGGATGTTGAGGTCCTGAACGAGGACGAGGACGTGGGTTCCGGTGTGGGTTCGTCCGACGCCGATGGAGTAGAGCTGCCCGCCGTAGCGCAGGGTGATTTTCCCGGCTTGGTCGATGCGGTCGTGGCGTAGTCGTTGGTGTGTTTCGGGAGCGGTTTGACCGCCGGGTTCGGCTTTTTGGGCGGGCCTGGTAGGCCGTGGCCGGGGTGGCGTGCCGGGGCAGGGATCGGTGCGGGCGGCGGTGGTTGTACTCGTCGACGAAGGCGTCGATCAGCGCCTGTAGCTGGGCGATGTCGGTCGGTTGCGTCGGCTGCCCGCGTAGCCATTTGTCGGGGGTTTGCTGGAAGCGTTCGACTTTGCCGCAGGTGCTCGGGTGGTTGGGCCGCGAGTTCTTCTGGGTGGCTTTGAGGCGGTGCAGGTCTTGTTCGAGGCCGTTGCGGCCGCGGCTGCCGCGCAGGCTGCCGCCGGACAGGCGGGTGGTGAACACCATGCCGTTGTCGGTCAGTGTCGAGGCCGGGATCCCATGTGTGTCAACGGTTTCACGGAACTTCTGCCGGACGATGGAGCCGGTGACTCTCGGGTGGGCGGTGACGGAGAGGGCGTAACGGGAGTGGTCATCGATCCAGCACAGGATCTCGGTGTCGGTGCCAGGCCGGCCGTCGGGGCGACCGGGCCGGCCCTTCGCTGTTGTTCGCCGTCGGGATGCGGAAGTGCGGGGTCCGCGGTGGCATGAGCGAAGGTGACGCAAGCATTATCGACCGGTTCCTGCGCGACCTCGGCGTTCCCGCCACGGCGATTCCGGTCCGTTTGGACGAGCGGGCTTCGCTGTACCGCTCGCTGCTGGCCGCCCGGCACATACCGGCACCGAGTGGATCTCCAGAGGGGTAGTGGATGGCTCATCAGACCGTGATCACATTGTCCTCATCGGACAGATGCGCCTGCTCGTAGAACCATTGCAGGTGTTCGAGCAGCATCTCTGCGGCACCTGTTTCGGTGAGGACCTTCAGCGGGAAGCCGGGGCGCAGGGTCAGCTTCGCGGCGGCGATGTCAACTCCGGGAAGCTGGTTGAGCCGTTGCCGCAGTTGGTCACGCAGTGCCACGTCGTCGAACGGCGAGCGGCTGCTCAAATGCTGGAAGACCACCTCGAACTTCCCGCTCGGGTAGACGGTCGCCGGCCAGAGGTCACCCTCCTGGTGGCCGCGCTCGCGGGCCATCAGGAAACACGAGGTTTCGGCTCCGTCGCCGTAGAGCAGACTGCCGCCCAGATCCGTCCACCGGTCGAGCAACGCCAGCGTTGCCCCGGCGACTCGGCTGTCCTGGAGTACACCCAGTTGCTCGGCGAACCGGCCGGCACGGGTCTGGGCCTCGGCCAGGCGGGGCCGGGGGAGGCGCTTGGGCAGGTCGTCCGGGTCGCCACCGCTGAGCTGCGCCAACTCGTCGAGGTCGATTCGCTGCGCCGGGTCGGCCACCCCGTGCTCGTTGAACTTGACACCCTCGGCGGTCAGCACCGTAACCGGGTCGTCGGTGCGGCCGTCGGGCCAACGGAAGCCCGGCGAGACGGTGCCTTCGGCCTGCAGCACCCGGTGCGCGTTGGGGAGCGGGACCGCTCGCAGGCGGTTGCCGACCGGCTGCGGGGCGGTGCCGATCAGGGCGGCCAGGTCACCGTACGTCGTCCAGGAACCCGCAGGCAGGGCGGCGAGCGCCTTGGTCATCAGGTCCCAGCGCACCTCGTTCTGATCGGTCGCCTGCGCGGTCGGCCCTGGCCAGTAATTGATGACATGTTCGGCGAGCGCCTCGGCGCGCTCGTGGATCTGCGGCCGACCCCAGCGTTCACAGTCGATGATGTACTGGGTGAGTCGCAGACCGCTCTTGGCCAGCTGTACCCGTTTGACGGGGAACGGGCTGTTGCCGAGCTCGGCGTTGTAGCCGGTCAGAGTCAGGTTGCCCAGGGTGTGCACCAGGGCGTCGTGCACCTCGGTGACGTTCTCGTCGGGGTTGAGGTCCGCGGCCAGCATCCGCTGCCATTCCGGGCCGATCTTCTGCGGCAATACGTGTTCGATGGTCAGCTTGCCCAGCGAAACCGGCTCCTTGCTGCCGAACGACTCCTCCAACCAGCGCATCACCAAGGTGCGCTGCGAAGCCCGCCCGTTGGTGTAGAACGGCAGCGACCGGACTGCGTGCCGTACGTCGTTGTCGGTGGCGTAATACTTGCGCCCGGCCGACAGGTAGGCGTGCACCGCCTGGTCGACCGGCAGGTCCTTGTTCATCTCGGTGACGATCGACAACAGGTTGCGGTTGATGTTCGCGGTGGCTCGGCCGATGAGCAGGCGCCGCACCAGGAAACTCTCCACATAGTGCAGCGCTGACGCGACCTGCGCGCTGGTCGCGGTTTGCTGGCTGCGCCGATCCAGCAGGTGCAGGACCACCGGGTAGACCGTCGTGGTACCCCAGGCGTAGAGACGTTCGAGCCGGAACCGTACGTCGGGGTCCTGCTCCTCACCGGGATGCAGGATGAGCCGCAACAGCTCACCGAGCCGTCCGAAGCGGCGCACCTCGGCTTCGACCGCATCCTCGGTGACCAGTCGATCGAGCTGGGCCTGCTGCCGTGCGTAGGTATCACCTTGCGTGACACGTGCATCCCGATGCACGAGATCGAGCCAGAACAGCAGCTCCAGCTCCGCCGAGGTGAGCCGGTCCTGCAACGGCAGCCAGTGTGCGTCGTAGACGGCCTTGCCGTGGGTCGGCAGGCGCATGAACAGGTAGTTGCGCAGGAGATCGGCCTGGGTCAGCTTGAGCCCGGTGTTGTTCAGCGACTCGAAGATCCGGTAGACGTTGTCGCCGGCCTGTGCGGTGACCGACACTAACCCCAGCCCGAAGATCACCGCTTCCTCGAGGCGCTGGATCTCCGCCGCGACCTCCGGCTCAGCCAGCCGTGTGCAGAAGAATCGGTATGCGACGCCGACCGAGCCCTCACCAGCGAGGGCCGAGGAGTCGACGCAGGCCACGTACGCGTCCAGGTCGGCCTGGGTGGGTACGAGCTTGAGTCGGCGCTGCGGAGCGTACTTGTTGATCAGGTATTGCTCATCGAGTCGGCCCTGATGCTCGCTACCCTCAGCGGCCACCCGGTGGTCACGGATCGCGCAGAGCAGGATGGACAGTGTCGTCAGCCGCTGCTGACCGTCCACCACCAGAAAATCCTGGACCCCGGACGGGCCGTTCTTCGGACTGGGTGCGAGCACCAGAGAACCGATGAAGTGCGTCGCCGCAGGGTTGTCCACGCGGTCCTCGGCGAGCCGGAGTATGTCCTCCCACAGTCGTTCCAGCTGGTGTTCGGTCCACGAGTAGGTCCGCTGGTAGAGAGGTACCTGGTATTGCTTGAGGCCTTCGAGCAGGCCCTGCAGGGTGGTCTCGGCTGCTGCGACCATCGGGGGTAGTCACCTTAATCTGTTTCGGCCCGTTACGGGCGACGTCGTTGTCCGAAGCAGGTTGATGTTGGTTACCGTGCGGGGTGTCGCCGCCCTTGTCCGGGCGGCGGATTCAGCGTCGAGGCGTAGCTTTCGCCATCCACGAGCGCATCGGCGAGGCTCAGCCCACAGCAGCCATCCGATCCCACTCGGCGACGATCAAACTCCTTGGTCCGATGAGCCGCTTCGGGGGAGGAGCGCCGGGATGGCGGTACGCTCGTCCGTCGTGCGGCAGACGTCGCCGTGGGGATGCGGCCGGTTTCGGCGATCCAGTAGCGCGGCTCGGCCTGACGGATCGTTCTTCTGCTGAGCGGTGACCTTCTTCCGGTTGTCGGCTTCCCCGCGATCTCCGCATGCACGCGGCGATAATCCTCGCTTGCGTACGGCAACGCCATAAGTCGAGGATGTCGGCTTGGCGACTGACCGGACGTCTGGTCGTCGCGTGGCTGTGGCGGCGGTAGCCCGCATCGGCCGGCGGCTTCGGCCACTGCATCGCTGCGGAAGTTCAGGTGTCGCAGGCAACGCCGTCGTTGTCGCGGTCCAGGCCCTTGCGGTAGCCGGGCTCGCCGCGGCGCATCGGTGCGGCGCCGGCGGCGCGGGCGTCGGCGCAACTCGAGTTGTAGGCGGACGCCGGTTCCGGCTCGTCCTCCTGCTGCTCAAGCTCCTCCTCAGCCTGGCGGGCCTCCTCCTGCTGCTTACGCAGGTCCTCACGCTCCTTGTCCCGCGTCTGCTGCTCGGCCTCCCGCGATGCTTCGGCGGTGGCCTCGATGGACTTCCGGACCGCGTCCGGTGTCGCCTCAGTTGTTGTCGGCACCAGGTCGGCGATGGTGTTGGGCTGCGCGGTGGTCACACTGGGCGTCGGGGGGAGAAGACCGCGGCATCCTCCCTCCCCGGGTCAATCCCACCAGAATTCCCACTGCGCAGTATCGACCAGTTCGGCCGCATAGTCTTCCAAGGACTCGGTGCCCTGGGTGATGTTGTCCGGGCAGAAGGCCAGATGCTCGGCCGCGATCAGGCGGGCATGTGCCAGGTCCATCGGTGGCGCGGCCACACTGAGGATCATGGTGTCGAAGCCGAGTGCGATCAGCCGGGCGCCGAAGCGGTCCTCCCAGCTCCGCAGCACCGCGGAGATCCTGGCGGTGTCGCTTTCGTGATTGACCGGACCGGCCCAGCCGATCAGTGCCGGAATGTCGGCGCCGCGTGTGCACCGGACCAGACCGAACCGGGCGTCGGTGTCGCGGTCGAAGTCGACCAGCAGCTCGGCCAACTCGGCGGCGTGCTCGTCCGGGTGCGGTCCGTCGCCAGGCGGTGCCAGACCCGGCCAGCCGTCGAGGAACGGCGCGATGACCTCACCCATCTCCTCGAGCTCATCGTCGGGCGGCACCTGGCCCTCGAACCACTCCCGGAGCAGCGCGGCGGGATCGTGGTCACCGGGATCGCTGGTGACCCGGCGGCGATCGAGTTCCTCGCTCTCCCACGGACGCAGCGGTGTCTCGGGGGTCAGACTGTTCAGGAACAGCGGCCACAAGCCGGTCCGTGCATACTGCGCGTGCACGGTGCTCCACCAGCCGGACTCGACGGGGGACCGGCTCACCCAGAGCAGGCCCTGCGCTGAGCGCCATCTCCCGTCGGTCGGGTCGCTCTCCAGCCGTGGCCTGCCGTTTCGCTTGAAGAACATGCGCCGAAGACTAAACAAGCGGTACGACAGTTTCCCGACGCCTGAGTCGATCGCAATCCGGATCTCGCTGTCAGTTTTGGGGCTCCTTCGGAGCGCCGCGCATGCGGGAAAATCGGGTGTGGTCGCTCGCTGACGCCGGTCGTCTTTGGCCCTGGTGAGGCCGTCTGTCAGTTTGGCGCTGGGAGCCCGCCTGATGGGTTGCGCATTGTTGCCATGAGCACGAGGGTCCGACTCTTTGATCCCCCAGGGTTCCCGCGGGCGGCCATGCCTTGTCGTGGCGTGGAAGGAGCGTGATGCGGGAGATGAAGTTCCACCCCGGGACCGGACACCGGAGTTTCATGCCGCGAGGGCGATGGGTGGACGGTAGCAGACACGTGCTTCGCGTGGTGTCTGGTGTT
>NZ_JBITLX010000053.1:0-18761 GCF_044465625.1 Actinoplanes sp. NPDC049599 | reverse complement strand
CTCGTACGAATCAAGGAGACACGACGTCAGCGGGCGACCAACACGATTTTCAGCCCGGAACGGGCCACCTCGCCAGAGGCGACAGGGACTAGCCCCGTCGCTACCAGGCCCAGGATCAAGCAATCGTCCCCGGGCGCCGGCCGTTGCGGGACCAGCCGCACAGTATCGACCCACGAAGCGAGGCCGTCCAACCGCTTTTCAGGCCAGGCCAATGGGGTGGAGCCGAACAATGCCTTCTCCGGCTTGCCAACGCACTCCCGCACTCGAGCACCCTCAACGCGGCGGCACACCGGCAACGAACGGGCAAGCCGAAAAGTAGCCCCGCCAGCCGGTGTCACGGCGACGGTCGAGCACCTCCGCGATGGCGGTGACGGTAGCGGCGGCCGGCCGGCGGGTGGTCTGGCTGCACCGCAGCCGTCCGGCCGCGACGAGATGCAGCATGGCGTGCAGGTTGGTCTGGGCCTGCGTGGCGGTCCCCCGGACCTGCTCAGACATCGAGGCCTGCCAGGTCGAGGCGTTCCAGCAGACTGGGCTTACGCGCGTGCGCCGTCCGAAGCTCAGCCAGACGTTGCCGGAATGCGGCTGTGTCGCCGTCGCGTTCAGCGAGATCGCTCAGGTCGACGAGCAGTTGCACAGCGGTGTCGTATTCGCGCGGCTTCTTCATGGCGATGAACTCGTCGATCCGCTGCCATGCGGCAGGCTGATCGACCGCCAGGGTGTCCAGGTGTCGTTGCCGGGCGGCGGCCGCGGAGCGCTCCCGGCGAACCCAGTCTCGTTCACGTTCCTGCGCGTCGCGGCGTTCCCGTTCCGCGCGCAGTTTACTGGCGGCGGCGAGCAGTTCACCGGCGGTGCGTGGGGTCGTGGTGGATGTCTTCGTGGCATGGGCGTCGTGGTAGCGGCGCAGGAGCTCAGCGCGGAGATGGGGGGCGTCGCCGGTGATCAAGTCGCACAGGATGGTGTCCTTCTCCCGGGTAGGCAATCGAGTGACCCAGGTGCGCAGTCGCGCGGCGGTGGGTTCCGCTGCGGTGGCCGGGGGCGAGCCGGCCGCTGCGGCGGCGATCAGGTCACGGTCGATGCACAGAAACTCGGCGACAGCGGTGAGGGGCGCGTCGAGCGTGGCCAATCCGGCCGGGACGGGTGGCTCGAGTTCGTCGTCGGAGACTTCCAGCGACTGCACACACCGCAGCCAGGCCAGGTACAGCAGACGCAGGTCACCTGCGGCGAGGCTGGCCCGGACTCCGATGATCGAGGCGAGCAGGCCCTCACCGCCGATGTCCCACTCGTCCGTGCCGTCCTCGTCTTCACGGTTGAGGCCGATGATGAGGTGCTTGCCGCTGGTCCAGGCGGACGCGCTGTCACCGACGCAGTAATCGGCGACAACGGCGGGGTCGAGCACCCGCTTGGGCAGGCGCAGCATGAGTTCGCGGGTGCCCCAGTTGGCCAGGTAGAGGTGCGCGTCGAAGTACCGCTCCACCATCTTGCGCGGGTCGCCTTTGAAATTGCCCCACTCGTAGGTGTTGACGAAACTGGTGGCGGTGATGTCGGCCCGGGTGGACAGCGACCGCAGCTCGCTCTGTTCGCGGGTGGTAAGGGGCCGGTCGACGGCGGTGAACTCGTAGTACTGGTATTCACTCACCGTGGTCTACCGTCCTGCCCAATGCCTGTAGGCGTCGATCCAGACCGTGCCGTCCGGTGGTGGGGCGGGTAGCGGTAGGTCGAGCAGGCCGATCCGCTGCCGATGGCGGCCTCGGACGCAGATCGTGACGATGCTGTCACCGGTCAGGTCGACCTTCTTCACGGTGAGCTGTTCGTCGTCGTTGTACGCGTCGACTGTGGCCTCTTCGATCATCGCCTCGAGCGCCGCGTCCCGCTTCGGTGCCATCGGCGGAGAATATCGGACCCGTCCCGGAGCGTTCGAAGCCCGATACGCGAGGATGTTCCGGTGGATGCGACGGCCGATTTCGCCGACCTGCGCCGCGAGGTACAGCGGCTGCAGGCCGAGAACGCCAGGCTGTCGCGGCTGCTGGAACTGCGTGGTCAGGACACCGCTCCGGCTCCGGAGCAGCTGTCCGCCCCGGTCGCCGCGCCGGGCATGGTCACCATGGCCTCGCCGGTGGCCGACAAGCTGGCCTTGTTCGCCGACCGGTTCCGGGCCCGCGCCGACGTGTACGCCATCCGGTGGGAAAACAGCCGTGCGGGTACATCCGGGTGGTCACCGGCCGTCGCCGGAGGCTGGCGCAAGGGCATGGATCGGCGCACCGCCGTCCATCTTCCCCGCACGCCGCAAGTCGTCGCCGCTCATCTGGTCGGTGACGTGTTCATGGGTCTCTACCCGCTGCTACCCAAGAACGCGTGCCAGTTCGTCGTCGCCGACTTCGACGGTGCGACGGCGATGCTTGACGCTCTCGCCTACGTCAAGGCGGCACGGGCCACCGCTGTGCCGGCCGCGCTGGAGATCTCCCAGTCGGGCCGCGGCGCCCACGTATGGATCTTTTTCACTGACACGCTGCCTGCGGCGACGGCACGAGCGGTCGGTACCGCGCTGCTGCACGAGGCGATGGTGCTGCGCGGGTCGATGGACCTACGGTCTTATGACCGGCTGTTTCCCAATCAGGACGTGCTGCCGGACGGCGGCTTCGGCAACCTCATCGCCGCGCCCCTATACGGCCGCCGCCGTAAAGAGGGCCTTACCACGTTCCTCGATCCCGGCACGTTGGAGCCGCACGAGGATCAGTGGGCGTTCCTCTCGACCCTGGACCGGCTCAGCCCCGGCGATGCGGAACGCCTCGCCCGCAACGCGAAACGCTCCACCACCGGGTCCGACGTCGCCGCGATCAGCCGGTCCGCCGCAACGCGGGTCCATCCCGCGCTACCTCCGGTGGTCCACGCGGAAATCGGTGCCGGGCTGAACCTTGACGCCGGTCAGCTCACCCCGGCCGCGCTCGCGACGTTGAAGCACGCGGCGGCTATGGCCAATCCGAAGTTCTACGAACTGCAACGCCTGCGGAAATCAACCTGGGACACCCCGCGATTCATCCGCGGCTACGACCTGACCCTCGACGACCATCTGGTCCTGCCCCGCGGGCTGCGCCACACCATTGCCTCCATCGTCGAACGGGCCGGCTCTCGGCTGTCCGTCACCGACGTGCGAAACCCCGGCCAGGAGATCGACGTCGCGTTCAGCGCCGAACTCACAGCCAGGCAGAGCACGGCGGTCGGCGCCGTCCTGGCCCACGACGATGGCCTGCTCGTCGCTCCGCCCGGCTCCGGCAAGACCGTGATGGGCTGCGCCGTGATCGCCGAGCGCGGCACCTCCACCCTGATTCTCGTCGACCGCAAAACCCTCGCCGACCAGTGGCGCACGCGTATCGAGCAGTTCCTCGGCATCAAACCTGGCCAACTCGGCGGCGGCCGGCGCAAACTCACCGGCACTGTCGACATCGCGCTGCTGCCCTCGCTGGCCAGACGCGACGACATCGCCGCACTCACCCAGGGGTACGGGCACGTGCTCGTCGATGAGTGTCACCATCTCGGCGCCGCCGCGTACGAGCACTCCGTCAAACGGATCGGCGCGCAGTTCTGGCTGGGCCTCACCGCCACACCTACCCGACGTGACGGCCTCGGCCAGCTCGTCACCTGGCAACTCGGACCCGTGCGGCACACCGTCACGGACGAGCAACAGGGCACCCTCACGGCCGCGATGCACGCTGACGCCGGACCGCGACGACTGCTGTTCCTCCACGAGACCGCGTTCGATCCCGGCGACGTGGACCTGGACGCGCCGGGCGGTCTTGCCGAGGTGCATCGAAGACTGGCAATCGACGAGTCACGCAACACGCAGATTTCCGACGATGTCGCCGCGGCTCTGAAGCGCGGGCGCAACTGTCTGGTCCTCACCCGCAGGGTCGCGCACGTCGAGGCCCTCGCCGCCATACTTTCCGCGCGAGGACACGAGGCGCTCGTTCTCCAAGGGGCGATGAGCACTACCAACCGCCGGGCGGTGGTCGACCGACTCGACACAGCCAAGGCCGGTGACGGCCTGCTCGTCATCGGCACCACACCATTCATCGGCGAAGGCTTCGACGCCCCCGCCCTCGACACGCTCTTCCTCGCCGGCCCGATCTCGTACGACGGCCTGCTCGTCCAGTGCGCCGGCCGCGTGATCCGAGCCGCACCAGGCAAGGACGTCGCCGAGGTCCACGACTACCACGACCCGGCCACCCCGATCCTCGCCGTCTCTCTGCAACGCCGCATGCCCGGATACCGGACACTCGGCTTCACCACGGCATGAGCACAGCAGATCTCCTCGCGCCGGGGCATCCCTTGGATAGGTAACTTGTCATTCAGGGGCGGGAAGTCTGGCCTCTATTCATAAGGGCGTTGCCGGGGCTTGCGTCGACCTTCACGACGGGGCAGGCGCGGGCTGCGGGTGTGCACTCCCGCGACCTGTACGCAGCTCGAGACGGTGGAGAACTCGTCGAGCTGTCCCGGGGGTGTTCCGCCGGGCGGATGCGCCGGCGGCGGCGTACCCGGATCTGCTGGCAGTGTCGCTGCGTGCTCGCCGGGCAGTGGTGTGTCTGCTGTCGGCGGCGGCGGTGCACGACCTGACCGACGAGATCCCCATGGCGGTGCAGATCGCCGTACCGCGTCGGACCTGGCCGCCGAAACTCGACCACTCACCGGTCGAGGTGTTCGTCTGGGACCCACGGACGTTCGAACTGGGGTTGGACGCGGTCGAGGTGGCACAGGGGGAATCGGTGAGGATCTACTCGCCAGGCCGGACCGCCGTCGACCTGATGCGCATGCGGCACAAACTCGGGGAGTCGGTCGCGCACGTCGCCCTGCGCCGCTATCTGGGCCGACGTGACGCCCGGGTCGCCGACCTCATGACGTACGCGAAGGCACTGGATGTGCTCGGTCCGGTCCGCGCCGCGGTCGACGTCCTGGCCGCATCGTGAAGGGGATGTCGTGACCCGACCCACCCGCGCCGACGCAGGTGGCCGCGCATATCTGGCCCGCCGCCAGGGCCGCCAGACCCAGACGCTGATGGCTATCTACGTTCTCGAGCGGTTCCTCGCCCGCCTGGAGGTCAGCGGGTACGCGGACCGGTCGTCGTCCTCAAGGGCGGAATGTTGCTGGCCGCCTGGGCCGCCCGCCGCGCCACCGTCGACGCCGACTTGCTCGTCCGCAGCCTGAACCTGGACGAGGCGTCGGTCCTTCTGGGCGCCGGCAACAGTCGGGTCCGCGACTACGCCGACATCTGGACGCTCACCCGCAGCCACGACATCACTGCGGCGGACCTGCTCACCGCCTTGGCAGCGACCTCCGCACACCGCGAGGTCACCCTTCGGCCGCTCGCTGAGGTCATCGGCGACTTCGGCGTTGTCCGTGCCGGCGCCCACACCGCCTACCGGCGCCGTCTCGGGCCAGACGCCGCCAAGCTTCCCGAGGGTTTCGCGCAGGTCGTCGACGACGTGATCACCTTCGCCGATCCGGCACTGGCGTCTGCGGTCGCGAGCCGAGCGATCTGGACCGCCCTGAGCGCCAGATGGAATGAATGACTCTTGCCCTGCCGCCAGCGAACGAACCCACCCCAGGCTCGCCCAACGGATCTGATCCTCTTGGTCTCCCGGCCGCGAGGAGAAGTATGCGGGCGGTGCGCCCGGCCGGCGCGTCGATCCCGTGGTGCTCCGATGGTGCTCGGATGTCGCGGACCGAACGAGCACGAACGGAAGTGATTCTGGGATGGGCACGGGATGACTGGCACGGTGACATGGGGAGGCACCCGGATCGAGATTGGCCCAGGACTCCTCTTGTCCAGGTGCTGGTCAGGCTGCGCGCCACCGGGCCCGGTCCTCGTCCGATTTCCTGGTGCACCGCATGAGCGTGCCCTTGACGGTCCGCCCGTAGGCGCCCTCGGGGCTGCAGAAGGAGCCGGGATGCACCCCTGCCTGCGTGGGTTTCTTCGTCGTCGGTCGCGGTTTCGGCCTGGTAGTGGTCGGCCTGGGTACAGCCGTGGTCCGCTTCGCGGCGGGCTTGGTCCTCGTCGGTCTAACCGTCGTCGGTGCGACGGTTGCCTGCTCCGTCGCCTCTGTCGCAGGGCTGACGGTGGACAGCAGTGGCGCCGCCGGCGCGGTCGCGGGTGTGGTGACTGCGGTGTCAGGCTCTTCGTTGCCGCTGGGGATGGTGGCGAGTGTGACGCCACCGCAGCAGAGGACGAGCAGACCGAGCCCGGACAGAAGAATCATGTTGGTGCGTCGCCGTTTGCGGCGGCCGTCGTCGGGTGGTCCTTGCCATGCTCCGGTGGGCGTGGTCATCGCAACACGGTGGACCTTGGACGGTGTTGCTGTCGATGGGGTGTTCGTGTCCGAACGCTCGGATGATCAGCTATCGACGGGCCGTGTCTGAACCGCCAGAGTGGCGTCACGTGGCCAAACTGTCAGCCCTTGGGCGTACCGTCCGCCGTCATGACAATCCTCCACTACGTCGCGGCCGATGCGGCCGACAGTTCGCCCTCCATAACGGACTGGCTCACCCTTGTCGTCGCGGTCTTGGCCTTGGCCGGCTCCGTCTGGGCGATCATTTACAACCGCAGCAGTGCCTCGTCTGCCCGTAGCGCGGTGGCTGAGGCCAAGAAGGCTGCCGCTGCGGCGGAGCGCGTATCCCAGTCTGAAATTGACCGTGACCACGAGATGTTCCGGCCGCCGCAGATCGGGTCTGAGGCGTTCTCTCTCGAAGTGAACCCGCGGACCAAGGAGGAGAACCTGGTTCTGAAGTTCACCCCGGCGCGTACCTACCGGATCACGGGCCAGTCAATCGAAGGCGATAGCCACTCTCCCCTCAGCTGCCCGCTGTTCAACCCGGCGGGCGTTCCAGTTCGGATTGTCGTCGACGTACTCAGGCCGCACCGGGAAAGATCAGCGGTCAAGGAACTGCGGTTATCGTTCTGGCCGCCGGCGCAGGTTGACAAGCGCGATCTCTGGACGTGTCGGTGCGGGCAGCCTTTGGAGTCGCATGAGTCGGCGCACTGGGAAGTGACGGTTCCGGTGGTGACACCGCCACGGACACCCGCCGAGCACGTCTACTCGGCCTGACCAGCGCGCTCGGTTCGTCGCCGACGAAGACGCCGGCCGATGGAGGCGGAGGCCATGTCCGGCTCGGGACGTCGGTCAGCAGCCATCACCGGTGCAGACATCTCGGCCGGTATGCATCCAGTCCAGATCGGAAGCCTTGGCAAGATCCTCGGGAATACTTCGGGAACACTTGAGCCCGTAAAGAGCTGTCCGAAGACGGAAGTAGATGAGAAACAACCGCAGCTCAGAAGCACGGGCTTGGGCCGGTTGCGGCGGCCTCGCTTGCGGATCCGTCCGTGTGGCGCCGCTGGTCCGGCAGGACGGGCCACGTGCATAGCGGTGGCGGTGTTGACGCCTGCGGATCCTATAGACGCTGCATCCGGGTCCAGCCGTCCCAGCCGCGCTCGCGCATCAGTTCGCGCATCCGCTCGGCCCGCTTGTCGGCCGCGTCAGCGAGGTCGTCCAGCAGGGCGAACGACGTATCGTCGCGCTCCGCCTGGTCGAAGTCGAGCTGGCCGGCGGACTCTGCCTGCTCCGCCAGCTCGACCATGATGTCGACGGCCTCCACCACGCGCGGGTCATCGGTGCCGTCCGTCTCAATGAGTTCCGACAGCACCTGGTAGAGCCGCACGACCCGCGGGTCCTCGAGCTGCGCCAACTTGCCCGGCACCCACTCGACGACCCTCTCGGGCCATCGGGCCGCCATCAGGATCCACCCGTCTCGCTCGCCCGCCATCATCCGCTCGGAAGTCCCGATCTCCCGGAGCCGGTCGAGATAGGCGACCACCTCCGGCGGGAGCACCAGGCTGTCTCCGGCGGCGAGCCGCGCGACCTGTTTGCGGCTGGTCTCCAGCCGGTTGATCTCGGCACGCAGGTGGGTGTCGATCCGTTCCACCGCCTCGGCGAAGGTCGCGGGGTCGGCCTCGAGCATTCGGCCGATCTGCGCCAGCGGCACGCCGGCGTCGGCGAGGGTGCGGATTTTGATGAGGGCCACCACGGCCGGCGCGCCGTACTGCCGGTAGCCCGAGGCGTCCCGCTCCGGCTCGGGCAGCAGCCCGATCTGGTGATAGTGCCGCACCGCCCGCACTGTGACGCCGGCGTACGCCGCCAGTTGCCCGATCGTCAGCATGGTCTGATCCTGGCTCAGCCGGTGCGGCGACGGTAGGTGATGCCGGCGAACGCGACAGCCACGACCAGCAGGCCGACGCACCAGGCAAGGGCGGTCCAGATGCCGGAGCCGACCGGCTGCTCGGTGAACAGGGCCCGGAGAGTGTTGACGATCGAGGTCACCGGCTGGTTCTCGGCGAAGGCGCGTACCGGACCCGGCATGGATGCGGTGGGCACGAAGGCCGAGCTGACGAACGGCAGGAAGATCAGCGGGTACGCGAACGCGCTCGCGCCGTCCACGGAGCTGGCGGTGAGGCCGGGGATCACGGCGAGCCAGGTCAGCGCCAGGGTGAACAGGACGAGGATGCCGGTGACCGCGAGCCATCCCGGCACGCCCATCCCCGACCGGAAGCCCATCGCCAGGGCGACCAGCAGGACCACCGCCAGCGAGATCAGGTTGGCGACCAGCGAGGTCAGGACGTGCGCCCACAGCACGGCGGACCGGGCGATCGGCATGGATTGGAACCGCTCGAAGATGCCGCCCTGCAGGTCCATGAAGAGCCGGTAGGCGGTATAGGAGATGCCCGACGCGATCGTGATGATCAAGATGCCGGGCAGCAGGTAGTTCACGTACGAGCCGGTCCCGGCCTGGATCGCGCCGCCGAGCACGTACACGAACAGCAGCAACATGGCGATCGGGGTGATCACCGTCGTGATGATGGTGTCGGGGCTGCGGGCGATGTGGCGCAGCGAACGACCGAGCAGGACGGCGGTGTCGCCGAGGAAGTGTCTGTTCATCGCTGTTCTCCGTTCGCGGCGGTGCCGACCATGGTGAGGAAGACGTCCTCGAGGGTGGGCTGCTTCTCGACGTACTCGACCTTCGCAGGGGGCAGCAGCCGCTTGAGCTCGCCTAGGGTGCCGTTGACGATGATGCGGCCCTCATGCAGGATCGCGATCCGGTCGGCGAGGTGCTCCGCCTCGTCGAGGTACTGGGTGGTGAGCAGCACGGTCGTGCCGCCCGCGGCGAGGTCCTTGACGGCCCGCCAGACCTCGAGGCGCGCCTCCGGGTCCAGGCCGGTGGTCGGCTCGTCGAGGAAGATGACCGGCGGATTCCCGATCAGGCTCATCGCGATGTCCAGGCGGCGGCGCATGCCCCCGGAGTACGTCGCCACCCGCCGGGCGCCCGCCTCGGTCAGCGAGAAGCGCTCCAGCAGGTCGTCCGCGATCGTGCCGGCATCCTTGAGGTGCCGCAGCCGGGCGACCAGGACGAGGTTCTCCCGGCCGGTGAGGATCTCGTCGACCGCCGCGAACTGCCCGGTGAGGCTGATCGATTCGCGGACGTCGGCGGCCTGCGCCGTGACGTCGAAGCCGTTGACCTCCGCGGTGCCGGCGTCGGCCTTGAGCAGGGTGGCCAGGATCCTGATCAGGGTGGTCTTGCCGGCGCCGTTCGAGCCGAGCAGGGCGAAGATGCTGCCCCGCTCCACCTCGATGTCGACGCGGCGTAGCACCTTCAAGTCTTTGAACGATTTCTCCAGGCCTCGCACGCCGATCGCGACACGGTCGGCCCGATCAGTTGTCGGTGGAATACTCATGCTCGTCAGCATGGAGGGTTGACGCTGCGTCAGGGTCAAGCCCTACTTCGTGCAGATGCAAGGGCGGCCGAGCGCTCGCGCTGGACTGGTGACTGCCAGGCATGCGACTGCGGATCGGAAGGGCGCTGCCTATCGGCGTTCGTCCTGGGCTCTGAGGAACCGTCGGAGGTAGTCGTCGAAGCGGCGCACGTCGTCCGCGGGCCAGCCGGCGGTCAGCTCGGCGAAGATCGACTCCTGCCATTGGTGTGCGGAGTCGAGCATCTTTGCGCCCTCCGCTGTCACCAGAAGCAGGCGCTGGCGGGCGTCCGAGGGTGAGGCGACCTTGCGCAGGTAGCCGCGCTCGACCGCCTGGCTGATGAACCGGCTTGCCCCGGACTGGTCGATGCCGAGTTCGTCGGCGATCTGGTTGACCGTGGCGCCGCTGTCGCCCTGGAGTGTGGCGACCGCCTCGGTCACCATGACGTCGCGCCCGCGTTCGGCGTCGACCGTGTGGCCTGCGCCGGTCCACCTGCGGGACCAGTAGCGCACGACCCGGAACAGCGCCTGCCCGGGTGTGACGCGCTCCGCGGCCCTCGGATTTGATGAGTTCACCGGAGCAGTCTATGCGATCCGCATGTTAATCTATGCGAATCGCATAGATTGGAGCGTGATGAACGCACCGCGGTCCCTGACTGTTGCGCCCCGGGTCGAGCCGGCTTTCTTCGCCCTGCTTCTCGGCATGCTGCTCGCCCAGCTCGACATGAGCATCGTCGTGGCCGCGCTGCCGAGGATCAGCGACGACCTGCGGGCCGGCCCGGCGATCGCCGGCGTGACCGCCGCCTATCTGCTCACGGTCACCGTGACGACGCCGATCGCCGGCAAGCTCGGTGACGTCCTGGGCCGCCGCGTCGTGTTCGTGGCGTCCGTTGTGGTGTTCGGCGCCGGGTCACTGGCCTGCGCCGTCGCTCCGTCGATGCTGTTCCTGGTCGCCGCCCGCGCCTTGCAGGGCATCGGCGGGGCCGGCCTGGTCATCACGGCCGTCAGCACGCTCGGCCTGCTCTTCGACCAGGCGGAGCTGATCCGCCGGCAGATCTGGCTCACTGCGGTCACCGCGATCGCGGCGCTGGCCGGGCCCCCGGCCGGCGGTTTCCTCTCCGGGTTCGCCGGCTGGCCCGCGATCTTCCTCGTCAACGTGCCCGTCTGCGTGCTCGCGCTCGCGCTCGGGTATCACGGGCTCCCCGGCCGGTCGGGCACGGCCGGCCTGCGTGGCTTCGACCTCGCCGGAGCGGCGCTCGTCCTCGTGGCCACTTCATGTGTTGTCGTGCTCGGCTCGTTCGAGGCCGTGGCCGGCAACGCCGTCGGCGCTCCGATGATCCTTGTCCTCGCGGCCGTCACGACCATCGTGTTCGTCCGACGGGAACGGCGGGCCGCGGACCCGCTCATCGCGTTGACGATCTTCGCCGTACCCGGCCTGGCGCGGTCGATCGCCGTCACCGGGATCGGCGGGATCGCCCTGTTCGGTACGTTCACGTTCGTCCCGTTGGCGCTCATCGCCGGGACCGGCTACGACGTTGCCACGGTCTCGACGCTGCTCGTGGCGCTCACTGCCGGCCAGCTCGTCGTGACCGCCACCTTCGCCATCGTCGCCCGCACGTTCCCGCGCATGGCACCCTGGGGACGGCTGGGTCTCGTGCTGGGCGTGGTCGGCCTTGGCCTGCTCGCGGTCCTTCCGCTCGCCGGTGCCGCACCGACGTTCTTCGTCCTGAGCGTCGCGGTTGCCGGGCTCGCGCTCTCGGGAGCCGCCCTCGGACTGCTCATGCAGGCCTACACGCTCCTCGGCATCTCCGTCGCGCCACCGGCGCACTTCGGGTCGGCGATGGCGACACTCACCCTGGCCCGACAGCTCGGCGGTTCGATCGGCGCTGCCGCTTTCGGTTGGCTGCTCATCACGATTTCCGGCTCGACGGTCGCCATCACCGCGGTCCTGGGCGTGGCCGCGATCCTGCTCGCGGGTGGCCTCGGGATCGCACCACGCCGACAGGACGAGCCCCTGGCTAAGGTGTCGCGGCGTACCGCATCGTCGCGATCCCGGCAGTCAACAGAACCGTGACGGCTACCGCCGCGCCGGGCGTGATCTTCCGGGTCGGCACAGATCCTCGTTGGTGTGAAGGAGTGCCGGTGACGCCCTGCGGGGCGTCACCGGCACAAGGGATCAGCTGGTGAAGATGAAGTAGCGCCAGGCGCCGATGGTGGTGGCGTTCAGGCTGTCGCCTGAGGTGCCCTTCACGTACGCGGACCGGACGCGCATCTTCAGGTTCGTCTCGTGCGTGCCGACCACCGTGATCGTGGACTTGCCTTTGCCAGAAAGTTTGAAGTACTGGCTGCCGTTGGAGCGCCACTTGCCCTTGTGGTAGTACTCGAGGGAGAAGCGCTGGGAACGGCCCGTTGCCGCGGTCATCGTGGTGGTGAAGACCGGGTTCTTCTTCTTGTGGAAGACGAAGTACTTGGTCGAGCCGATCTTCTTGGTCTTGTAGTGCTTCGAGACCGCCGTGGAGATGCGCACCTTGGTGTACACGGTGGACTTCACCGACTTGGCCGCGGTGCGGGTGTCGCCGCGGTAGACGGCGGTGACCGTGGTGTTGCGCGTCGGCTTGAGGGTGGCCGTGATCGTGCCCTTCGAGCTGACCACGGCCTTCTTGATCAGGCGGTTCTTCTGGTCGGCGCCGTACGGGTCGGCCCAGATCTCCACGGTCCGGTTCGTGTACGCCTTGCCGATCTTCGCGGTGAAGGTGACCTTGGTGCCGTACGCGTAGACCTTGCCGTTGCCGTTGAGGGTCAGCCCGGACGCGTCGCTGGGGACGGTGACCACGCCGACCGCGGCCGCGGAGAGGTGCGTCGTGTCGCCGGCGTAGCTGAGCCGGTAGGTGAGCTTCCCGCCGGCGGCGGGGGTGTCGGTGAACGAGAAACGGCCGGTCGCGTCGATCGTCTTCACGCCGAGCGACTTGCCGTTCGGGGACTCCGCGTCGGTGCGGGTGACCGTGACGGCGGTGCCGGCCGCCAGGGGCAGGGACGCGGTGAGCGAACCGGAGACGGTGATGGTCTTCGCTCGGGCGGCGGTGGCGGGCACGCTCACCGTCAGCTTGGGCTCGGACATCGTCGGCTCGGTGAGGACCACGAGCCGGTAATTGTCGGGGTAGGAGGAGCTGATCGCGAAGAGCCGGGTGCCGTTCGGCTCCCAGAGCAGGCCGCCGTCGGTGATGTCGTCCTGGCTGCTGGTGGTGCTGTCGGTGTCGGCCAGCCGGAACTGCCGCACCGGGGTGGTGGTGTCCGGCAGGAAGGCGTGCACCCGGGGGCTTTCGTCCGCCCAGGTGGTGCCGACCGCCAGCCGCCCGTCGGGGGCCATGGCCACGGCGTTCGTGCGTCCCGCGTTCGTGGCGTAAGAGGTCGACGCGGACAGATCCGAGGTCTGCCAGCTGTCCACTTTGGTGCCCTCGGCGGCGGTGAGCAACCGGCTGCCGTCCGGGCTGAACGTCAGATCCTGGACGATGAAACTGCCCAGGTCCTTGCTCGCGACCGTCTCGGGGCTGTCACCGGCCACGTTGATGATCTTGACGGTGCCCGAGGTGGTGTAGGGATCCGCAAGGGCCAGCACATCGTCGGTGGCGGTCAGCATCGGCGCGTTGTACCAGCCGGCGTCCTGGCCGAGCGTCACCGACGATTCCCCGGCGGCCGGATCGAGCGAGCCGAGACCGCCGCGGCCGCCGTCCGGGCCGTACCCGAACCAGATCTTGCCGCCGGCGGCCGCGAGGTACATCGGCTCGGTGTCGGCACCGGTCGAGTACCGGGCGGTTTCGGTGACCGACTCGGTGTTGATCGCCACGACGGCGTCCGCCCGGACGGCAGCCGCGTAGAGCGTGCTCTCGTCGGGGGAGAGGGTGAGTCCCTTTACGCCGGGAAGGTTGCTCGCGGTGCCCAGGACCGTGCCGTCGTATCCGACGGCGACCACCTTGCTGCCCATCGGGTCGGCGATGAAGATGCGCTGGTGACTGCTGTCGACAACAACGTCGCCGGCCCTGGTGATCGGTAGGAGATACCCGTCAGGCGTGGCGGCCGATGCCGGGCTGGGCGCGGCGAGAACCGTTCCCAGCCCCGCCACCAGGGCTGCGGCCACCACGGCGGCCCGCATCCGATGACGACGGCGAGAGAAGGGCAGGAACAGGACAGGCAACATCAGGCTGGCCCCCGTGACCGGAATAGATGAATGCCGTTCACTGTAGGAGATCAAAGTCTCAGAACGGTACCGTTTCGGCGCGACGTAAAGGGTTCGGGTCAGTTCTCGCAGCCGACCAGCGTGTCCTTCTTAGCCTTCTCGCAGTGGTCGCCGTAGGCGTCGTTGCTGCCGCCGTTGAGCAGGTCGACCACGTGCTTGTCGTAGTCGCCGCCGTCCAGGGAGTCGTCGCCGCTGCCGCCGTAGAGCTTGTCCTTGCCCTCGCCGCCGAGGAGCCAGTCGTTGCCCTTGCCACCGTGGATCGTGTCGTTGCCGCGACCGCCCATGAGCGAGCCGTCGCCGGTGTCCGCGGTGATCCGGTCGTTGCCCGAGCCACCGAAGAGGGATTCGACGTCGGCGCCGATGGTGTCGTGCTCGCCGGCCTGGCCGTCGTCGCCCTTGGCGCCGTCCGCGTCGATGACGACAGCCTTGGTGTACGTCGCGTAGCTGACCACGTCGGAGCCGGAGCCACCGAGCAGGACGTCCGCCGAGATCCCCAGTTGGGGGTCGTCGCCGTAGAGCCAGTCGTGGTCGGCGCCGCCGTTGAGGTGATCCCGGCCCAGCCCGCCGTTGAGGTCGTCTGCGCCGGTTTCGCCGTACAGCTTGTCCTTGCCCTCGAGGCCCCACAGACGGTCGTCGCCGGTGCCGCCGCGCAGGGTGTCGTTGCCCGTCATGCCCCAGAGGGTGTCGTTGCCGCCCCGGCCGTCGGCCTTGTCGTTCCCGCTGCCGGTCTGGATCTTGTCGCCCCGGGAGCCGCCGGTGACGGTGTCGTTGCCGCTTCCGCTGAACGCGCTCATCCGTACGTCGGAGTTGTTGACGATGACGTCGTAGCGGTCGTAGGTGGAGATTGTGACCCGGCCGGGCGCCTTCTTCGTGGTGCACCTGACCTTGGTCTTGTCGCCCTTCACTTTCTTGCAGCCCGTGCCGGCCCGGACCGCCACCTTGTCGTCGATCGTGATGGTGTTGCCGGAGCGCGTGATCACCACTTTGTTCTGCTTGCCGCTCGCCGCCTGGTACTGGACCTTCGTGGCCGACGTCACCGAGGCCACGCCGGCGGTGGCCGCCTGCGCGGGGGAGGCGACGGTCCCGACGGCGGCCACCGTGAACAGAGCGATGCCGGTGGCTACCGGCCAGACGATGCGGGGCATGGTGTTCCCTTCAAGATGCTCGGCTTTGCCGCGCGATGGGCGGAACGTCACCTGCGGTACCAGGTGCGGGTGCCGGTGTACTTCACGTTGCCGACCCGGTCGTAGGCCCGGATCTGGACCTTCATCGTCTTCTTCCGCTTGCTGGTGTTGACCGTCAGGGCGTACCCGGAAGTGGTGTCCTTGGCGACGACCTTGCCGTTGATCAGCAGTTCGACCCGGCCGACGCCGGCGGCGTCGGATGCTTTGACGTGGACCTTGACCGTGCCCTTGACCTTGGCCTTGTGCTTCGGCGCCCTGGTGATGGAGACGGCCGGGCCGGCGTTGTCGGCGGTCAGCGTCCGCACCGGCAGGGTGCGGGACTGGCCCCAGCGGTCGGTTGCCTTCCAGGTCAGCGTGAGCTTGCCGGAGTAGGAGCCGGTCTTCACCGCGAGCGCGTACGGCGCGGAGCGGTCAACCCCGACGTACTTGCCGTTGGCCCACAGTTCGGTCTTGGCCACTCCGCCCAGGTCGCTGAGGCCGGTCAGCGTGCTCGTGAACGTGCCGCGTACCCGTTTGCCGGACGCCGGGCCGATCGTGCCACCGGCCGGCGGCTCGTTGTCGATCCGTACGGTGCGGAACAGCAGCGTTCGGTTGCCGGCCTCGTCCTGCAGCGCCACGCCGACCTGGCCCGACGTTTCCACTCCGGTCTTCCCCGTCCACTGGTTCGTACCGGGGACCCGGGTCAGCGAGGTGCAGCCGCAGGCGTCGGCCTGAAGCGCCGGGAGGACGTAGGCCAGGTCGGTGTCCGGGGACGTGATGGTCACGTCGACCGTGGCACCGTGGACCACCGCGTTCGGCGCCGGCGAGAGAAGCGTTCCGGTGGGCTTGATCGTGTCCGCCTGGATCACCGTGGTCGCCCTGCCGCTGTTGCCGGCGTAGTCGTAGGCGATCACGGTCACCGGCAGCGGGCCGTTGAATCCGGCGGGCGGACGCAGCGTGACCTGGCCGCCGGGGCGGCTGATCACCTGCGTGACCTTGCCGTCGACGATCACCTCGAGGTGCTCGACCCCGTGGTCGTCCGTGGACTGAGGGACCATCGTCTCTCCGGAGATCCCGACCGGCTCGTTCTCGGTGAGGCCGGTCCGGGAGACTGTCGGCGCCGTCGTGTCGGTGCCGCCGAAGTTGTAGACCACCTGGGCCGCGTTGATCAGCGGCGCCTGGTAGGCGGGCAGCACGGGGGAGAAAACGGCGTCCCGCTCGATCGCGGTGCGGATCTCCTGCGCCGACGCGGACGGTCTCATCGCCACGGCGAGTGCGGCGACGCCGGCCACTGCGGCGGTCGACCCGGAGGCGCCGATCAGCTGCGTCCTGCTCCCGGCCGGGTTCACCGCCGCGAAGTTGCCGTAGGCCGATACGTCGACCCACTGGTCGGTTGCGGTGTTCTTCTGGGCCGCGCCTACCTGGCTGACCGCGAGGGTCGACTCGAACGCGGCCGGATAGCGACGCGCCGTTGATGCCACGTTCCCGGCCGAGGCGACGACCAGGACATCCCTGGCGGACGCGTGCTCGACCGCGTCCTGCAGCAGCCGGCTCGGCGACGCGGTGCTCAGTGACACGTTGATCACCTGTGCACCGTGTTCAGCGGCCCAGGCGATGCCCGCGGCAACGTCGGCGCTGGTGCCCTCGCGGCCGGTCAGGACGCGCACCGGCATGACCCGGCACAATCCGCAGACACCGCTGATGCCGGTCCCGTTGCTGGGATCGGCGGCGAGGACCCCGGCCACCAGCGTGCCGTGGCCGTTGCCGTCCGCGGCGTCGGTGTCGCCGTCCAGGACGTCGTAGCCCGGGACGAGGCGATCCTCGCCGAGATCCGCAGTAGGGCTGACCCCGGTGTCAACCACCGCCACGGTGACCGCGGGACTTCCCGTCGTCCAGGTCCAGGCCTGGGGAATCTCCATGGCGGAGAATCCGGTATTCACATAGTCGCTGTCCGCCTGGACGACGGCGCCCCGCTCGGCGTAGCGCACGCCCGGAGCGAGTCCGAGCGCGGTCAGCGACGTGTCCGCCCGGTCGGCGGGCACATCGACGGTGATGGCGTCAGGCCGGGAACAGGTCGGCTCGACAGTACGGAATCACCGAGCGCGGCGAGCACCACGGCCGCGTCCGTGCCGGTGGCGAGACCCACGTCCAGCCCTACCGGGACCGGCTCGGCCGCCGCAGCGGGCGAAGCGACGCTCGCACCTAGTAATGCGGCCACCAGACACGACGAAACCTTGCGCACGCTCGGCCCCCGAATCGAAGATCATGAAATCGAGTCGAGGATACGGCACGGTACCGTCGCGACGCAGTGAGCCGTTCGGTCCCCGCCGTCCAGCTCCTGCGGTCTCGCCGAAGCAACCGTGTCCCGAGTGGACGCATCCTCGTAAGGGCGCGCGAACCAGGAATCTCTCCGAGAGTCGAACCGAGACACGGCGACCGACCGGCAGGGGGCAGCGCGGTCAGCGCTCAACACCGACGCCTTCTTCAGCCGCCGCGTCCCAGCCCGCAGGCATTCAAGGCCACCCAACCCGGCAGGTCACCCAGCAGGGTCTAACCACATTGGACGCGGCGGACGAGTACCGCGCCAGCCGGCCCGCCGAGCGCGCTTCTCGTCGGGCCGGCCAGCCCGGTCGCGGCCGTTCACGTGGACACGTACCGGAACGTACGGCGGGCGTTCGACGGCGCCCGGCCACATCCTGCCAACCTCCCCAGCAACGACCAGAGAGCTGTCGACTCTCGCCATTCATCGCCATTCGCAGCCTCAGCGGCAGCCTTCCCGCAGATCTTGATGAGCTAAAACGTTCCACCCAAACCACACCGCTACAAGGTCCACCACCCGCGCCCCTTTCCTCCTGAGATGAACCCCTTAACCTCCAAAGAACCAATCCCGCATACCGGACGAACCCGGCAACGGGCTGGAACCCGGGGACCGCGATCCAGAAAATCGGGCGCGCCCGTGCTTTCCAAGATCCGGCCCCTCGATGCGGGCGCCATATGGGGTGATGTCAAGCATTGCCGGCCGCTGCAGGTGCCCGTGAGCTAGTAGCGGGCTGTCACCGTGGTCCCCATGGGGGACGCACAGCCGACTCTCGAGTGCATCCTGCATCGCGCCGGTCGAAGCGAAGTCCCGACATTCTCGGCGAGACCTTCGAGACCTCCAGCAGCCGCGTGCCGGCGGTGAGCCGGTCGCGGAAGCTGCCCGACCTCCGCGGACGCCGAAGGTCAAGGCGCGTAAGGGCTCCGCCACATGGCAAAAGTGGAGAGAGCTCTCGGAACCAAGATCCACCGATGCCGCCAGCCCTGAAACAACCCACCACCCAGCCGCAGCCTGCTGACCGCAACCGGCGCGGAATGTTCGCTTGACCACCACCAAAGCCTGGCCTGCCCGACAGACCCGCCCGGCTCAACCACAGCGCGGAAGCCAGACCCCGCACCAGAAAGGTGACCGCACACCTGGAGTTGCAATCAGAGGGCCGGCGACCCATCCCTCAGCCGCAGCGGACGAGAATGCAAGGTGGGGGCCGGGGGTGCCCACGCACGGCATAGAAACGCTCCACCAGCCGTGCGTGGGCACCCC
>NZ_JBITLX010000052.1:0-30356 GCF_044465625.1 Actinoplanes sp. NPDC049599 | reverse complement strand
GATGAACGATCTACCGGAGACCTCCCTACTTTTCGATCACCGACACGCCGCCTGTGACCTGACCAGGCCACCACCACTTCCTAAACACGGCCTAGCGCGACCGCCCGGCCAAGCACGACCACCCGCCAAGCACGACCACCCGGCCAAGCGTTGACCCAGGCCGAGTGTGACCCCAGCCGAGCGTGACCCCTCGCACCAGCGTGGCCTGGCCGAGCACGGACCCGGCCAAACAGGGAACCAGCCACCACGAGTCTCGCGTTGGGCGCCTGACCCGGCTGGACCTGGTCGGCAACAGCATTCCCACGGCGACCCCCGGCACGCGGCCGGGTCATCGCAGCAGAAACGGATATGCCCGCAACACCGCCGCGCCATCCGACAACCGACGTATCGCGAAAAGCCGGTCGGGCATGACTCTCGGGACAGATCAGGCCGAAGCTCTCCCCTAACATTGCCACAACAATGCATTCTCCCCGACCCGGTGAATTGGCATGATCGACTACCGATCAGGGTCAGAAATTGTCGGTGGGAAGCAAGATAATAGACGTATGCGGCAGCTTCAACTCTTCACCACGGCCGAGCTCGCGACCATGCGTGACCGGACGACATCCCGCAATTATTCGCCCGAGCGCGACGAATTCCGGCGCACGCATCAGCGCCATCGCGATTGGGGGCTGGCGCGCCGTCACGCCGAGCGCTTGCGTCGCCTGCGGGACAGGTCCCGTGAGTCCGGGCCCGCGGGCGCCGAGGAGCATCCGCCGCCGCGGCCACCCTCGACCCCCGCCGGCACGCTCTCCTCGGCCGAGCGGGCTGCGCACCCGGCGCCGTGCCGGGAGTCCGCGGCAGCCGGCTCCAGCCCTGGTCCGTCACCGGCCACGACTCCGGAGCACACACAGCCCCCACACGGGCGGACCCCGCGCTCAGCTCCACGCCCGGAGTCCGCGAAAGCCGACGCCAGCCCGGACCCGTCACCGACCTTGACCCCGGAACGCACACAGCCCTCACGCAGACGGACCCTGCGCCCAGCGCCACACCCGAAATCCACGGCAGCCAGCTCCAGCCCGGACCCATCACCCCCGGAACGCACACAACCCCCACGCAGACGGACCCTGCACCCAGCGCCACACCCGAAATCCACGTCCAGTCAGGACCCGTCGGCACGCCGCAACCGGCAGGTCACGCGGATGCCACCCGCAGGCACATGCCAGCCATCTCCTGAGCAAGCCACCCCCAGGGGACGAAGTCAGCTCGCCAGGCAGAAGGCCGTGCACAGTCAGCCTGCGCGAAGCGGTCACACCTGGCGGGCGCCCGCCGAGAAGGCGACGTCAACATGCGCGCGGCGGCACCGTCGCCGCCAGTGGTCTGCGTGCGCGCGACGGGAAGGCAACCCGCTGCACCACGAACGCGCCCATCGCACAGGACAACATCCGCAGTCGGCAGGCACTCAGCACGGTGACCTCCGCCGGCACTCACCGTGCGTTCATCAAGCCGGTGACCACCCATGGTCAGCGTGGCCTCGCCGCCGAGCGATTCGCCGCCGGTCGATGCGCAACCGTGGAACCGGCCACTGTCGACGGTCGCCGAGGCCCTCTGCCCAGCCCACTTCGAAACCGGGGAACGATCGTTCAACGCCGGTGGCGATTCACGCGAGTCAAACCTCCACCCTTGGGCCGGCTCATCAAAATCGTCGCTCCGACACGAATATCCCCAGCGACCGCGCTCTTTCGCCATTCGCTTAAAACGCATGCGGACATATATAGCGATAGTCGGAGACCAAGGAAGGAGTTGTCACCTACGGAATTGACGGACAGCCGTGGTCACGAAAGCCGCCGCGGTGCTCTCGCTACGGGGCGTTGAATCAGCGCCGACACGCCGCCGTCGGCTTACTTGGTGCAGGCGCTGCGGGGCAGCCCGGCCACTGCTACCGGAGACCGGCCCGGCGCCTTCGCCTTTCCTGCCAGCACCGTTGCCAGCGCCGTCAGCGCCAGCGGACTGGATGAGTACGTAGCCAGCAACGTTGGCGACCGGGACGCCGCCAGCAAGTACGGCGCGTCCATCATCACCGTGATCGACGCCTCTGGGTTCAGGTCTGTTTGGCGGTCGCCGTACCCCACGAGGTGCACCACCGTGCCGCCCGCGGCCTGGACCTGGACGCCTGCCGCCTGCAGTGCCTTCACCAGGCCGATCCGGGCCGGTTCTCGGCCGCCCGATGCGCTGATCGTCACCGGGCCCGTCACCAGTGGGCCGGTGCAGCGGCCCTTCAGCAGGGTGATTGCCGCCGCGTTCGCGTCGCCGACCGCTCGTTGGTGGTCCGGTGCGCCGACCACCGACAGGTCCGGGCGGGGGTGTCCCGCGGTTCGGTATCTCAGCGTCAGGATCCGGGTGACCGCTTCGGTCAGCCGTTCGCGTTTCAGGCTGCCGTCCTTCAGGCCTGCCAGGATGCCGTCGCGGGCGCCTGCCAGGTCCGGCGGCATCAGCAGCATGTCGTTGCCGGCGTTCAGGGCTCGGACCGCTGCCTCGCCCGGTGGCCACATCATCGCCGGTTTCATGTTCATCGCGTCGGTGATCGCCACGCCGGTGAACTTCAGTTCGCCGCGCAGCAGGTCCGTCATGATTTTTCGGGAGAATGTCGCGGCCACGCCCTGGTCCAGGCCCTCGATGTCGAGGTGGCCCGACATCACCACGCCCGCGCCCGCGGTGATGCCCGCGGCGAACGGGGGGCGGTCCTCGGCTGCCCATTTCGTCCGGCTCTGCGCCACTACCGGCAGGTCGTCGTGGCTGTCGCCGGTGGTGTGGCCGTGGCCCGGGAAGTGCTTGAGCGCCGCGGTGATGCCCGCGCCCTGGATGCCGCGGACCGCCGCCTGCACCTGGGTGGCGTTCGCCTTCGGGTCGGCGCCGAACGCGCGGGAGCCGATCACCGAGCTGCCGCGGGGGCCGAGGGTGTCGGCGACCGGGGCGAAGTCGAGGTTGATGCCCATCGCGGACAGTTCCGTGCCGGCCGCGTGCCAGGCACCCTCGGTCAGTTGCGGGCGGGCCGCCGCGCCGAACGCCATCGCCGACGGGAGCAGGGTCACCCCCTCCTTGACGCGGGTGACCACGCCGTACTCCTGGTCGGTGCCGATCAGCAGCGGCGCACCGCCGGGCAGCGCCGCCGCGGCCTGCTGGAGGCCGTCGGTCAGCGCGCGGACCTGTTTCGGGTTGTCCACGTTCGTGGCCGGGTTGGTCGCCCCGGTCGGGTCGTCGGGGGCGAACGCGACCAGGATCAGGCCGCCGAGGCCGAATTTCGTGACCATCTGGGCCGGGGTGTCGACGCCGGCGATCCGCTGGTTGCCGGCCGCGGCCTGCTTGTCGACCCGGTCGGCGGCGTCGCCGTAGGCGTAGGGCATCAGCACCTGGCCGGCCAGCTGCGCGTCGGTGAGGGTGCGGACCGCGGCTCGCGCCCGCGCCGCCGGATCGCCGGTCGGGCCCGGCGCGGCGCTCACCGACGGCGCCGGCGCGGCCGGTGAGGCCGGGCCGGGTGCGGGTGCCGGCCGCGGCGCCGGATCGCTGCCGCATCCCACCAGCACCGACAAAACCAGCGGTACGACCGCAGCAGCGCCCAGCATCCTGTTCACGGCCGTCATTGGATCAGCTCCCGACCGTGTCGACAAACCGGACGACGTACCCGCCCCGCCGGCTCAGCCCACCCGGGTCAGCAGCGTGACCGGTGCCCCGTCGCCGGCGTAGCGGTACGGCTCCAGCTCAGCATCCCACGCGGTGCCGAGCGCCTTCTCCAGGGCGTGCGAGAGCGCCTCGGGAGCCTTGGCCGCGGCCATGATGGCGCGCAGCCGGTCCTCGCCGATCTGGATGTCACCGGACGCGCCGATGGTGCCCCGGAACAGGCCGCGGCCCGGGACATGCATGAAACGCTCCCCGTCGACTCCGGGGCTCGGCTCCTCGGTGACCTCGAAACGGATCATGGGCCACTGCCGGAGGGCAGCAGCCAGCTCGGCACCCGTCCCGGGCCGCCCGGTCCAGCTGCACTCGGAGCGCCGCATGCCGGGGTCAACCGGCTGCGCCGTCCAGTGCAGATTGACCGGCGCGGTCAGGACGCGCGCGATCGCCCACTCGACGTGCTGGCACACGGCGAGTGGGGTCGAGTGGACGTATACGACGCCACACGTTGGCACGGTGACCTCCCGGAGACCGAGGTGCGTCTTCCCCTACGACCTCGACCGCGGTTGATCGTGCTCCATGATGCCGGGTGGTACGGATGGTGCGCCAGAGAAACCGCAATATCGACATGTGAATGGCCGTCGAGGCACACCTGACCTAACGGCCCAACCCCGTCCGGCGGCACGGCCGAGCGGCGTTCGTGTAGGCTGGCTGCGGCATTTTCTGCCGACAACTTTGCCGAGCAATACCTAGCTAGGAGTACCGCCGTGGCCAGCAACACCTCAAAGACCGCCCGCGCATCAGTCCGCGCCGGCCAGGCCGGTCAGGGCGGGGCCCTGAGCGTGCTGGGTGAGTTCAAGTACCTCATCCCGCTCGCCAACGGCCGGTTCGCCTATGTGCGTAACCTGACCAACGGCAAGACGCACCACCTGCGCACCGACTCCGACGCCTTCGTCGAGGAGATCCGCGTCCTCGCGGCGGCGGGCCACGGCGCCAAGATCCGCGCCGAGATCGAGGGCCTGGACGCGTCCTTCCCGAACGACGGCTGGGCGGCCACCGAGAAGCGCCTCGCGGACGCGGGCGTCTTCGAGGGCTGAGAGCCTGCTGCTTGACAAAGCGCTCCCCGGACCGGTGGGTCCGGGGAGCGCTTTTTTGCATCACTTGAAGATCACGACAAGTTGATCAGGTGGTGCGGCTCACGCCAGCAGTTCGACCCGGCCGGTGTCGAGGTCGTAGACCGCGCCGGCGACCGCCACTCGGCCCGCGGCTATCGCGGCCGGCACCCCGGTGATGTCGTGGAGCCGGCGCACGGTGCGCACCACGTGCGCCCGCATCGCCTTGGCCGCCGCCTCCGGGTCGTCCACCCCGACCGCGTGCACCGCCGGGGCGATCTCGTCCACCAGGTAGCCCACGTCGCCGTCCGGGCGCTCGCCGGCGCGCAGCGCCGTCACGGTCGCGTCGACCGCGCCGCAGCGGACGTGCCCGAGCACCATCACCAGCGGCACGTTGAGCGCCGACACGGCGAAGCCGACCGAGCCGAGCACCGCCCGGTCGACCACGTGCCCGCCGGAGCGGACCACGCAGATCGAGCCGAAGGTCTGGTCGAAGATCGCCTCCAGCGGGACCCGGGAGTCGATGCAGCCGAGCACCACGGCGTGCGGCAGCTGGCCGCCGGACGCCGCGGCGGCCGCCGACACCTCGTGACCGTGCTGGGGGCGGCCGCTGACGAACCGGCGGTTGCCGGCGATCAGCTCGGTGAGCGCGTCAGCCGGCCGGACGATTCGCGTCGTCGGCGGGTCGGTGGTCTCGGTGACCGTGGCCACCGAGGCGGACTGGTGCGCAGGTGAAGGACCCGTCATGGCACTGATTCTCTACGAGCGACGACTCCTGGACATGCTGTGCGAGCCATATCACGCCTGCTCGTCCACCGGATGGGACGAACGGCCCTACGCAACATCGCGGAAACATCTGGCGTTTCCTCGATCTACGCGTGATGCTTATTACCCGTGGGTACTACGGGGCCGTGCGAATCACGGAGGTGCCCTTGTCCGGGCGTTCTGAGCTGACCCTCGCCGATGGCGTACGGCTGCGTGTGGAGACCACCGGGCCGGCGGACGCACCGGTGACCGTGGTGCTGCTGCACGGCTGGTGTCTCGACCGCCGGACCTGGCACCACCAGATCACCGCGCTCGAGGACGCCGGGGCGCGGGTGGTCTCGTACGACGCGCGGGGGCACGGGCGCTCGTCGGCCACCCGGCTGCGCTCGGCGACCCTGGCCCAGCTCGGCGACGACCTCGCCGAGGTGCTCCGGGAGTACGCCCCGGCCGGGCCGATCGTGCTGGCCGGCCACTCGCTGGGCGGCATGACGATCATGGAGTTCGCCGAGACGTACCCGCAGGAGTTCGCCGGGCGGGTGGCCGGACTGGTCTTCGTCTCCACCACCGCCGAGGGCGTCACCCACACCCGCTACGGCCTGCCCCACCCGCTCGCCCCGGTGCTGCGCATCGCCGAGGAGGCCGGCGCCGGCCTGCTGGCCCGGCTGGGCGCGTGGCGGCCGCACAGCGCGATGCTGCCGGTGCTCCGGCCGACCGTGCGCTGGCTGCTCTTCGGCGCCGACTACGAGCCCACCGACCTCGAGATCACCATGTCGGCGTTCGGCCGGGCCTCGCTGCGGTCGATCGGCGGCTTCCGGGCCTCGGTCGGCGCCCAGCACCGGCTGGACACCCTGGCCGCGCTCGGCGACGTACCGGCGGCGGCGCTGGTCGGCGACCGGGACCGGCTCACCCCGCCGCCGTGCGCGGAGTCGATCGCCGAGGCGCTGGCCGGCACCGAGCTGACCGTCTGCGCGGGCGCGGGTCACATGCTGATGATGGAACGCCCCGACGAGGTCTCCGCCGCCCTGCTGGCCGTGGTCGAGCGCGCGGCGGCCAGCAGCCCGAACCGCCGCGCCGACCCCCGCGGCCGCACCGAACGCAACGGCTACGACCAGGCCGCCTGACCCCCTCCCGCCCGGCACGGGCGTGCCGCCGTCGACGCCGGTACCCGAACAGGAGTAAGTTCGATTGCCCCCTGGTACCGGTGCCGGGCGGCGGCACAGCACGCGGAGCACCAGCGGGGAGCACAACGGACTTGAGCGACGCCACCGTCCTGCAGCAAGAGATCGCGATCGAACAGCAGCACGTCGACCGGGTGTACGCCCGGCTCGCCGACCTGCGCAAGGACGCGTCCCAGGCGGAGAAGGAGGGATACCAGCTCGCCGGCGTCGGCACGTACGGCGCCCTGGTCGAGCGCGACGCCATGGTGTTCCACCGGGCCCGCCGCCGGCACGCCCTGGACGCCGAGTACGAGGGCCTGGTCTTCGGCCGCCTCGACCTGACCACCGGCGCGGTGCACTACGTGGGCCGGATGGGCATCCGCGACGAGAACTCGCAGTCGCTGGTGGTGGACTGGCGGGCGCCCGCCGCGGCGGCGTTCTACCGGGCCACCCCGGCCGAGCCGCTGGGCGTGGTGCGGCGCCGGATGATCCAGTCGACCCGGGAGCGGGTCACCAACATCGAGGACGACCTGCTGGACCCGGAGGCCGCGCCCGCCGAGATGCGGGTGGTCGGCGACGGCGCGCTGCTGGCCAGCCTCTCCAAGGCCACCGGCCGCGGCATGCGGGACATCGTGGCGACCATCCAGCGCGAGCAGGACGACGCGATCCGCTCCCCCGCGTCCGGCGTGACCATCGTCACCGGCGGGCCGGGCACCGGGAAGACCGCGGTCGCGCTGCACCGGGCGGCGTACCTGTTGTATTCCGACCGCGGACGGTTCGCCGGCGGCGGCATCCTCGTGGTCGGGCCGTCCGGGGTCTTCGTCGACTACATCGCCACGGTGCTGCCGTCGCTGGGCGAGGACACGGCGACGCTGCGCTCGCTCGGCTCGCTGGTGGCCGGCTTCGACGCCACCCGCACCGATCCGACCGCGGTGGCCGCGCTCAAGGGCTCGCTGCGGATGCGCCGGGTGCTCGAGCGGGCCTCGCACGACGCGGTGCCGGGTGCGCCGACCGAGCTGCGGCTGCTCTACCGGGGCGCGCTGCTCCGGCTGGACGCCGCCGACCTGGAACGGATCCGGCGCAAGGCGCTGCCCCGCGGGGCCCGCCGCAACGAGGTCCGCGGCACCGGCTTCGACCGGCTCTTCGACGCGCTCTGGGCGCAGGCCAAGGGCTCGGTCAAGAACCTGCCGGAGAAGCAGGAGTTCGAGTCGGAGCTGGCCGACCGCACCGACTTCCGGGACTTCCTGCGCGCCTGGTGGCCCCGGTTCACCCCGCTGCGGGTGCTGCGCTGGCTGGCCGACCCGGCGCGGCTGCGGTCGTACACCAACGGGCTGCTCTCCCGGGAGGAGATCACGCTGCTGCAGGGCTCGTTCGACGGGCTGGCCGAGCACGGGCCGACGATCGCCGACGTGGCGCTGCTGGACGAGCTGGACGAGCTGATGGGCCGCCCACGGCAGCCCGCGAAGCGCAACCGCAACAACCCGTTCCACGTCCGGGACGGGGTGCAGGAGGTCAGCATGTACGCCGACCGGCAGGCGCTGAGCCGCACCCAGGTGGTCCGCGACGACGACTACCGCGACTACGCCCACGTGGTCGTCGACGAGGCGCAGGACGTCACGCCGATGCAGTGGCGGATGATCGGCCGGCGCGGCCAGTACGCGTCCTGGACGATCGTCGGCGACCCGGCGCAGACCGCCTGGTCGGGCGACGCCGAGGAGCTGGACCGGGCCCGCGACCGGGCGCTGGGCACGCGGCGCCGCAACACCTACTCGCTGACCACCAACTACCGCAACTCGTCGGAGATCTTCGCGGTCGCGGCCCGGGTGATCCGCACGATCATGCCGGACCTGCCGCTGCCGTCGGCGGTGCGCAGCACCGGGGTGGAGCCGGTCGACCTGCTGGTCGCCCCCGCCCAGCTGCCGGAGGCCGTGCGCGAGGCGGCCGAGAAGCACCTCTCCGACGTCGACGGCACGATCGGCGTGATCACGCCGGTGCTGCGCCGCGACGAGATGGCCGGGTGGGTGGCCGGGCTGCCGGAGCGGATCCAGGTGGTCACCGCGCTGCAGGCCAAGGGCATGGAGTACGACGCGGTGGTGCTGGTCGAGCCGGCCGAGATCGCGGTCGACGCCAGCGGCACCCGCACCCTGTACGTGGCCCTGTCGCGGGCCACCCAGCGCCTGACGACGGTGGGGACCCGCGACTGGCACGGTGCCCGCTAGGGGCGGACGACGCCGACCGCGGTGTACTCGGTCTCCGGGGTCGGCGGGGTGGTGAAGCGGGCGTTCGGCAGGTAGAAGTACTTGCCGTACTCCGCGATGGTGGTGGGCACGTCGAAGCGCGGATCGGTGGTGCGGCTCACCACCGTGCCCTTGGTGGCGTGCTTGTCGAGCTGGATCCGGGTGATCACGTTGAGCCGGTTCTGCACGGCGTAGAGCGTGCGTCCGCGCAGCCACAGCCCGTCGCCGTTGACGACGTTCTCGCCGCCGAGGTTGATCTCGGTGGTCACGCCGGACCAGGTGGCGCGGAACAGCTTGCCGGTGTTGGACTGCACGATGATCAGCCCGCGGCCGTCCGGCGCCGGCGCGATGCCGTTGGCGTTGTTGCCGGTCTGGTAGACGATGTCGCCGGTCAGCGGCACCCGCACCGGCTCGGCGGGCAGCCGGCCCGCGCGGCCGAGCGGCAGCTTGAACAGCACCGGGTTGGCGGAGTCGGTGTACCAGGCGGCGCCGCCGGTCAGCGTCACGTCGTTGATGAACGACGGGACGGTCTGCAGGGTGTAGGACCTCAGCACCGCGCCGGTGGCGGCGTTCAGGACGCGGGCGTTGCCGCCGTTGCCGCCGGCCACGAAGAGCCGGCCCCGGTCGTCGATCTTGAGGCCGAGCGACTGGGTGCCGGGCCCCTGGCTGATCACTTCACCGCGACCGGTACGCAGGCTGGCCCGGTAGATGTCGCCGTCGACGCGGGAGCCGAAGTACGCGTACGGGGCCTTGCTGATCGCGATGCCCTCGGGCTGGAAGCCGTTCGGCAGCTGGATCGTGGACTGCACCGGGCCACGGTGGGCGGCCTCGGCGGGAGCGGCGCCGAGCACGACGGCCAGGGCAGCCGTGGTGACGAGCGCGAGCGTACGTCTGGACAAGGTGGTTTTCCTTCCAGGCGGGAGCGTGCTGGCACCTGGTTGTACCCCCGGAATGGCAATCACGTTCAAGTTGCATACATAGCGATGTGAACATATATTGGCCGAGGCCCAGCGCGGCGACGGAAGGTAGGGCTCATGGGAGCCGGGCACGACCACGGAGGCCACGCGCTGCACGCCGGCGGGCGGCACCGCTCCCGGCTGTGGTGGGCCGCCGGGCTGCTGGCCGCGTTCATGCTGGTCGAGGCCGGCGCCGCCCTGGCCACCGGGTCGCTGGCGCTGCTCTCCGACGCCGGGCACATGTTCACCGACGTGCTGGGCATCGCCATGGCGCTGGCCGCGATGCATGCCGCCGGCCGGGCCGCCACCGACTCGCAGCGCACCTTCGGGCTCTACCGGCTCGAGGTGCTGGCCGCGCTGGCCAACGCCGTGCTGCTCACCGGCGTCGCCGGCTACGTGCTGATCGAGGCGGCGCGGCGCTTCACCGATCCCCCGGCCGTGCCGGCCGGCGCCATGCTGATCGTCGCGGCCGGCGGCCTGGTGATCAACATCGTCGCCTTCCTGCTGCTGCGCTCCGGCGCCAAGGAGAGCCTCAACGTGCGCGGCGCGTACCTGGAGGTGGTCGGCGACCTGCTGGGCTCGGTCGGCGTGATCGTCGCGGCCGGGATCATCGCGGTCACCGGCTGGTCGTACGCGGACCCGATCGTCGCCGTGATCGTGGCCCTGATGATCCTCCCGCGCACCTTCGCGCTGGGCCGCGCCGCCGTGCGCATCCTTGTCCAGGCCGCACCGGAACGACTGGACGTGGCCGAGGTGCGCAACCGGCTGGCCGCCGTGCCCGGGGTCTGCGATGTGCACGATCTGCACGTCTGGACGCTGACCTCCGGCATGGATGTGGCCTCGGCGCACCTGAGCCTGGAGCCCTCCGCGGAGCTCGGCACGGTGCTGGCCACGGCCCGGGAGGCGCTGCACCAGGACTTCGCCATCGACCACGCGACGCTGCAGGTCGAGCCGGTCGGCGCGGGCGGACCGTGCGCCCCGGCGGGCTGGTAGCAACCCGGCCGAACCGCCCCGACGCGGCCCCGGGCTACCTACACTCCTTCTGATGCCGACCCACGGGAGGGACACCATGACCCAGTCCGTCATCCACCAGCCCAGGGTGGCCTGGGACGCCGCGCGGGCGTTCGTCCGGATGGCCGCCGGCCCCGGCTACGACGCCTACGCCGGCCGGGTGCTCAGCCATCTCGGCGCCGAGGTGTACGGCGAGCTCGCCGACACCCGCCAGCGCCTGCTCCAGGCCTCGGTGGCGAGCAGCGACGACGACCGGTTCACCATCGACGTCGAGGCGAGCAAGTGGCGGGTCCGGTTCGAGGATCTGCTGCGCACCGACCCCGCGCTCGTCGCGCCGGTGCGCGAGCTGACCGAGGTCGCCGCCCACGCGTAACGTTTGCCATGATCTGCGGCATGTTGACGCCGACGCCCCTGATGGACCTCGTCACCGGTTTCTGGAGTTTCAAGACGTTCGCTGCCGCGGTCGAGCTGGACCTGTTCAGCCGGCTCGCGGGTGGCCGTACCCTGACCGTGGCCGCCGCCGAGGCGGAGCTGGGCCTGCCCGAGCGCCCGGCCGATCTGCTGCTCACCGCCTGCGCCTCGCTCGGGCTGCTGGAGCGCGCCGGGGCGGGCTACCGCAACTCCGCGCTGGCCGAGGAGTTCCTGGTCCGCGGCAAGCCGTACTACTTCGGCGGGCAGGTGACCTACTGCGACCGCCGCACCTACCTGCCGTGGCACCGGGTCGGCGAGGCGCTGCGCACCGACCGGCCGCTGACCTGGGACCCGGCGACGAGCGCGTCGATGTTCACCACCGCCGACCCGCAGCTGCTGGCGACGTTCTGGGAGGCGATGTACTCCACGTCGATCTTCACCGCGCGGGCGCTGGCCGGCGCGGTGGACCTGAGCGGACGCCGGCGGCTGCTCGACGTGGGCGGCGGCTCCGGGGCGTACCCGATCGAGCTCTGCCGGCGGCAAGCCGGGCTGACCGCGACGGTGCTGGACCTGCCGCACGTCTGCGAGATCGCCGCTGGCAAGATCGACCTGGCCGGGCTGGGCGACCGGATCACCACCCGGGCCGGCGACTTCCTGGCCGACCCGGCGCTGCCCGGCGGCCACGACGTGCTGCTGCTCAGCATGATCCTGCACGACTGGGACGAGCCGACGAACCGCGCGCTGCTGGCCAAGGCGCACGCGGCCCTGCCACCCGGCGGCCTGGTGATCGTCTCGGAGCTGCTGCTCGACGCCGACCGGACCGGACCCGCCCCGGCCGCCCTGATGGGGATGAACATGCTGGTCGAGACCGAGGGCGGGCGCAACTACTCCGACGCCGAGTACGCGGACTGGCTGGCCGGCGCCGGCTTCACCGACATCCGGACGGTGCGCTTCGACGCGCCGGGAGCGAACGGGGCGGTGCTCGGCAGCAAGCCGTGATCACTAATTCCGCGATCACGCCCGCGGCGCGTGCTCGTCCGCAAGACTGTGCCCATGAGCCACAAAGGCGTCATGGTTTTCGTTCCCGCGCCCCAGCTGACCGTGACGCTCGAGCAGCAGAACGACAAGGCCGAGCTGCACGTGCACCCGGGCGGGCAGGGCGTCTGGCAGGCTCGGATGATCACGCTGCTGGGCGCGCAGGTCACCCTGTGCTCGGCTGCGGGCGGCGAGGTCGGCCGGGTGCTGGAGCCGCTGCTGAAGTTCCACGGCGTGACGCTGAAGACGATCAAGCGCGACTCCGGCACCGGTTGGTACGTGCACGACCGGCGCAGCGGCAAGCGCGAGGAGCTGGCCGAGGACCCCGGCCAGCCGCTGTCCCGGCACGAGATGGACGAGCTGTACAGCCTCGCGCTCGCCGAGGGGCTGCGGGCGGGCATCGCCGTGCTCAGCGGGCCCGCGCACCCGTCGGTGGTGCCGCCCGAGGTCTACCGGCGGCTCGCCACCGATCTCGGCGCCAACGGCTGCAAGGTCATCGTCGACCTGTCCGACGCGCACCTCACCGCGGCGCTCGTGGCCAAGCCGTACGTGGTCAAGGTGAGTCACGAGGAGCTGATCCGCGACCACATGGTCAAGGACGGCTCCACCGAGTCGCTGACCCGCGCGCTGCACAAGCTGCACGAGGATGGCGCCGAGACGGCGCTGGTCTCGCGTGCCGACGAGGGCGCGCTCGCCCTGATCGAGGGCATCGTGTACGAGGTGGACATGCCCCGGATGGTGGCCGCCGAGTCGCGCGGGGCGGGTGACTCGATGACCGCCGGGGTGGCGGCGATACTGGCCCAGGGTGGCACGCTGTGTGACGCTGTGCGTACGGGCGCAGCCGCCGGCGCCCTCAACGTCACCCGCCACGGGCTCGGCACCGGCCGCGTCGACGCGGTGCAGGTGCTGACGGAGCGGGTGAAACTCACCCCCGTCCACGCGAAGGTGCCGGCATGACGCCACGAATCCTGATCACCAACGACGACGGCATCGACGCGCCCGGGTTGCGGCATCTGGCCCGCGCCGCCGCCCGCCAGGGCCTCGACATCGTGATCGCCGCCCCGCTGACCGAGGCCAGCGGCACCAGCGCGGCCATGACCGCGGTGGAGAAGAACGGCAAGATCGTCGTGCAGCAACGGGAGCTGCCGGGGGTGCGCAACGTGCCCACGTACGCGGTCGCCGCGTCCCCCGCGTTCATCGTGCTGCTCGCGCTGCGCAGCGCCTTCGGGCCGCCGCCGACGATCGTGCTCTCCGGCATCAACCGGGGCGCCAACGCCGGCGCCGCGGTGGTGCACTCCGGCACGGTCGGTGCCACCCTGACGGCCTCGCACGCCGGCCTGCACGGCCTGGCCGTCTCGCTCGACGTGCTGTCGCCGGCCAACGGCACCGCGGCCAGCGGCGGCCAGGCGATCGCCGACCTGGAACACGCCGACGACGAGAACCGGCACTGGGACAGCGCGGCCGGACTGGCGATAAAGCTGCTGCCCACGCTGACCCACACACCGCCGGGCACGGTGCTCAACCTGAACGTGCCGGACCTGCACGTGGACGGCATCCGCGGGCTGCGCCGCGCCACCCTGGCCAAATTCGGTCAGGTGCAGATGAGCATCGCCGAGGCCGGGGAGGGCTTCGTGCGCACCGCGGTGCAGGCCGCCGACGAGCCGCTGGAGCCGGGCACCGACCTGGCCTGGCTGGCCGAGGGCTTCGCCGTGGTGACCCCGATCCGGTCGCCGGCCGAGGCCACGGACGTGAAGTTCAACCTCGAGTCGATCGTGGTGCAGACGCCCGCGATCTAGTTGACGGACGGCTCGGGCAGGCGTACCCCGTCCAGGATCCGCCAGAGATCCAGCGCGACGTCCGCGCTGCGCGGGCGCTCCTCGGGCCGTTTCGCCATGCAGGCGCGGACCAGATCGCGCAGCGGCGGCGGCAGGCCCGGGATGGCCAGGACCGGCGTCGGCGCGAGGTGGCCGACCCGGCCGGCGGCCTCGATCGTGGCCGCGATCGCCGGCGGGTACGGCGACCGCCCGGTCAGCATCTCGTAGAGCAGCACCCCGAGCGTGTACACGTCGTCGGCGGGCCGGGCGAAGGCGGTCTTGGGGTGCGAGGGCAGCAGCCCCCGGTCGCGGCCGCGCAGCACGACCGGGTGCGCGCCGGAGTCCGCGGTGCGCTCCGCGGCCGTGGCCAGACCGAAGTCAATGATCTTGATGCCGGCCGGGCTGACCATGACGTTGCGCGCGGTCAGGTCGCGGTGCACCACACCCCGGCGGTGCGCCACCGCCAGCACGTCGGCGGCGGTCGCGGCGATCCGGACGGCCTCCGGCCACTCCAGGCGCCCCCGGGACAGCCGCTCGGTCAGCGGCACGCCGGCCAGCAGCTCCAGCACCACGTACGGCACCACGCTGCCGTCGGGCAGCGGGGCCTCGCCGTACTCGAAGACCCGCGGCACGCTCGGGTGCCGGAGCCGGTCGGTGATCAGCGCCTCCCGCCGGACGTGCTCGCGGGCCTGCGGGTCGTCCGCCAGGCTGGGCGCGAGCACCTTCACCGCGAGTTTGCGCCCCTGACGGGCGTCGACGGCCGCATAGACGGTCGAGACACCGCCCTGACCGATGGCGCCGATCAGCACGTATCGCCGGAGGATGGCGGTGCCCATCGGAAGTCGCGCCACGAAAGGGCACTATTCCCTAGTCCGGAGCTCCCGGACAAGCCGCCTCAGAAAGGCTTAACCACGATCACTCGCGGTCAGGCCCCGGACACGAGGGGCTGCCGGGACGGCTCCTCACAGTCGGCGCACGGCTCCGGAGCGCCGAACAGGCCCAGCAGGCCGGTCACCCAGAGCTGCCGGTGCGCAAAACGGCTGGGACGGGTGACGACCAGCTTGACGCCGCTGACGCTGGCCAGTTGGAACGCCGCCACCAGGGCGCTGATGCCCACGGAGTCGATGAAGCTCACGCCGTGCATGTCGAGCTCGATGCGCTCGGGGCGGCCGGCGGCGAGCTGACCCGCCACGGCTTCCTTGATCTCGTACGCGTTCTCGACGTCGATCTCACCCGCTGGGGAGATCTCCACCACCCCTGAGGGGAGTGTCGACGTCGTTATCGACAGCGTCACGCCACTACCTCCACCCGCCCGGGATGCCCCGGGCGCTCTCCTGTCACGGCCACGGCCGGACCTGCTGCCGTGGTCGTCGGGGGCGGCGGTGACTACCCCCGTCGGGTTCGGTGAAACTGATCCGAACCGTAGAGCGTGAACCTGGCAGGCACCTGTGTGCCCCGCGTGAACCGCAGCAAGCGTACCCATTGCTGTCCACCGCTTTACCCGACGTGATCCTGTCCACATCCGACATACCCCGGCTGTTCACCGGTACGTTTGTTTTTTGAGGCCCGTGGGCACCCTCGGTGGAGACGACCCACTCGCCGGCACCGGCGACCGCAGGAGGTACCGAGAAGATGCTCTCTCGTAAGAACACTGCCGAGCGCACAGCCGCGCAGGCCTGGGACTACCTGTCGTCCGCGATGGCGGACGCCGGCGAGAGCGCCAAAGACGCTGGAAAGCACACCGCCGACCTGGCGAGCGCCAAGGCAGCCGTGGCGACCGCCACCGCCGCCAAGCTCGCCGACAAGGCCGGCAAGCAGAGCCACAAGCTGGCCGGCCGGGCCGGCAAGAAGAGCAGCAAGCTCGCCGACAAGGCCGCGGCCCGGTTGAGCGCGGTCAGCGACGAGGCGTACGAGCGGGCCACGCTGGCCGCGAACGCGCTGGCGGGCCGCAAGCCCGGGCTGCCCTGGGGCCTGATCGTCGGCGCCGGCCTGCTCGGCGCCGCGCTGGGCTGGGCCGCCGCGTCGACCGCCCGGGCCGCGCTCGAGCGCCGCGCGGAGAACGAGCAGCTGGAGCTGGCCGAGCCGGACGCGGTCGTGGTGGCCACCCCGACCTACGACAACTGACCAGCGGCGACCGCCGGACGGAGCCCTTTGCCGCCCGGCGGTCGCTGTTGCCTGTCGTACCCCGCGCCTAGTCTCGTCGCATGGAACCCGTGTTCTTCGCCGACGCCGCCGAGCTGCGGGCCTGGTTCGTCGAACACCACGCGGACGCGCCCGAGCTGCTGGTCGGCTACTTCAAGAAGCACACCGGCAAGCCCACGGTGCGGCACACCGAGGCGATCGAGCAGGCGCTGTGCTTCGGCTGGATCGACAGCATCGGGCGGCGCATCGACGACGAGCGCTACCAGGTGCGCTTCACCCCGCGCCGCAAGGGCAGCGTGTGGAGCGCGGTCAACGTCGCCAAGATCGCCGAGCTGACCGCGGCCGGGCTGATGCATCCGGCCGGGCGGCACGCGTTCGAGACCCGCAAGCCCGAACGGGTGGCGGCCTATTCCTACGAGCAGCCGGCAGACGCGGTGCTCGACGAGCAGCAGACAGCCCGGTTCCAGGGCGAGGAGGCGGCATGGCAGTGGTTCTCGGCGCAGCCGGCGTCCTATCGCCGCGCGGCAGTGCACTGGGTGGTCAGCGCCAAGCGCGAGGACACCCGCCGGCGCCGGCTCACACAGCTGATCACCGACTCGGCGGCCGGCCGCACCGTGCCGCCGCTGACCCGCCGGTGAGCACCTCGCCGGGAGGTGTCGTGAATCTGTACAGTTGGCCCCGGCCTCCCGCCAGGGCACAGGCCGGCAACATCCGTCCGTGGCGACACCCGAGTAGATAGGTCCGCTGGTGCTCAGTTCGGGAAGTCTCCTGGACAACCGCTACCGGTTGGACGAGCGTATCGCCACAGGTGGCATGGGTGACGTATGGCGTGGCACCGACGTGGTGCTGGGCCGCACGATCGCCGTCAAGGTGCTGCGCACCGCAATGCTGACCGACCCGGAGTTCGCCGCCCGCTTCTACGGCGAGGCGCGGATGATGGCCGCGTTCCGGCACCCCGGCGTCGTCGAGGTCTACGACTACAGCGCCGGCGACCGCAACGACGAGGACAACTGCGCCTACCTGGTGATGGCGTACGTCGACGGCGAGCCGCTCTCGGCCCGGCTCAAGGAGCAGGGCCGCCTCGGGGTCGCCGAGACCATGTCGATCGTGTCCCAGGCGGCCGACGCCCTGCACGCGGCCCACGAGAACGGCACCGTGCACCGCGACGTCAAGCCGGGCAACCTGATCGTCAAGCCCAACGGCACGGTGATCCTGGTCGACTTCGGCGTCGCCCGCTCGGCGCAGGTGACAAGCGTGACCGGCCTCAACGCGATCGTCGGCACCGCCCTGTACATGGCGCCCGAGCAGGTCGCGAAGGGCAACGTCACCCCGGCCACCGACGTGTACGCGCTGGGCGCGGTCGCCTACCACTGCCTGGCGGGCCACCCGCCGTTCGACGGCGACAACGCTCTCCAGGTGGCCCTGCGGCACCTGGAGGACGACCCGGAGCCGCTGCCGGAGAGCACCGTGCCACCGGCGGTCCGCGAGCTGATCAGCCGCGCGATGGCCAAGCAGCCGGAAGACAGGTTCGCCACCGCCGCGGAGTTCGCCGAGGCGGCCCTGGCCGCGGCGGGCTCCCTCGACTGGCGCGCCCAGACCGGCACCTCGATGACGGGCACCACCCTGCGCCGCCCGTCGATGCTGGGCCCGGCAAGCACCGGCACCACCCTGGGCGGCGCGGGCCTGAGCGGCACAGGCCTGAGCGGCACAGGCCTGAACCGCACCACGATGAACGGCGCGGGCCTGGCCGGCGCGGGCCTGGGCACGCCCGGCACGTCGACGTCGCTGACCCGCCCGATGAGCCCGGCGGCGCCCCGGCGCACCATGCCGGGCCAGCGCAACCTCCTCGAGGCGGCGCCGGCACCGGTGGCGCCACCCCGCAAACGCGGCCGCACGAGGAACGAACTCGCCGTCCTGCTGACGGTGATCGGCTTGTTCATCCTGGCCGGAGGCCTGGCGCTGGCGATCGCCCTGCAAAACGGCAGCACAGGCGACAACAACCGGCAGGGCACGGTGGTACAAACCGAATCATCCGCCCCGGACGAAACCGACGCGACGGACGAACCGGACGAAACAGTGCCAGCAACACGGCCGGCAAACCCACCGAACGGCACCACGCCGAAGGTGACCCGCTCCCCGAGCCCGAGCAAGTCAGCATCCCCGTCGACATCCACGTCCACGTCGGCAACACCGACGCAGACGACTACGCCGCCGCCAACTGAGCCGACGACAACAACAACGCCACCGGTGACCGACCCGCCCACCGACCCGCCGGACAACGGTGGTGGCGGGGACGGCGGCGGAGGGTAACCGCGACCGGGCGGGGGTGCTCTGGGACGCGCGTGCAGTGCGCCGGCTCCGATGGGTGTTCTGTTGTCTGGCCGCCTGGTTCACCGGGCCGTTGGGCCCGCCCGTTGCTAAGCCGCAGGGTTCACCGGGCCGTTGGGGCCAGGCCGCTGGGCCGCCCGGTTCGCGGAGCCGTCGGGGCCAGGCCGCCGGGCCGCCAGGTTCGCTCGGCCGCCAGATCCGATGGGCCGCCGGGTTCGCTGGGTTCGCTGGGCCGCCAGGCCGCCAGGTTCGCCGGGCCGCCAGGTCCGCTGGGCCGCTGGGCCGCTGGGCCGCTGGGCCGCTGGGCCGCTGGGCCGCTGGGCGAGGATGCATCCAGGCGGGTGGAAGGCCTGCGCGGCGGGCGAGGCCGCATCCGGGCGGGCGTCTCCGACAGCGCGGTGCCGCGGCCGATTTGAGCGCGGCAGGCTCAGCCAAGCGCGCGACCGCTAAGCCCGGCGATCCCGCCTGGCACAGCGATCCCGCCTGGCACGACGATCCCGTCCTGCAGAGGACCCCGTCGAGCGAGGCGGTCCCCCCACTACGGCGATCCCCGCCCAACGTGCAGCCCGCCCACCACGCAACCCCGGCAAGGAACGCGGCCCGGCATGCACGCGGTCCTGGCAGACCGGGCGGTCACCAGCACAACGGTCCGCCCAGCGGACGACCGCCGAGCAGGGCGGACACCCACCACGACGATCCCGATCGACGTGCGGCCCGCCCTCCACCCGGCCTCGGCGAGCAAGCGGCCCGCCCAGCGAGCGCGATCCCGCTCAGCGGTCACCACCGAGCAGAGCGATCCCACCCCCGCGCTCCCGGCAAGCGAACCGCCCCGCCCCTGCGTGCGGTCGTTGATCGGGGAGTTCTCAAGTCGTGGCGGGATGGGCCGATGGGATGGGCTCTGGCAGGGCAATGCTCCCGAGCCGCCACCGGAAAGGCCCCGCATGACCACTCAGGTTCCCCCCGGCCCCGAGAACGCGGTCGCACCCCACGAATACCCACAGTTCGTCTCGGGTTACGCGCAGTACCCGCCACCGCCGCCGCCCGAGTATCGCCCGCAGCCGGCCCCTACGTACCCTGCCGTCTCGTACCCGCAGGAGGGCGCGTCCGGCTACCCGGTGCCCGTACCGTATCCGCAGCCTGGCACTCAGCCGCCGCCGGCGGCTTATCCCACCGCGCCGCCGTGGGCCACCGCGCCGCCCGCCGCCGGTCCGGCTGCCCCGCCGGAGCAGCCGCTGCCGCAGTACGGTGGGTTGCTGGTTCCCTATCCCGACGAGATGGCGCATGCCTCCCGGGCGCAGGCTCCCGCGGTCTGGCCGGTCGCCGTGTTCACGCTGCTGTTCAGCTTGCTCGGTGCGGCCTCCGCCAAGCGGCGTGCCGATCAGGCCCGGCGCACCCGGAACAGCTCCGCGCCGTACTGGATCGCTTTTCTGGTTTCCGCGGTGGCCGGCGGGTTCATCTGGTTCGTGCTCGGCGCCGTGGCGATCGGGCCGGTGATCACCGAGGTTCGGGAGAACCAGCGGCTTGAGGCCGTGCAGCGCAACGTCGTCGGGGACGGGCAGCTCAAGAATGCCCGGATCGCGGTGACCGCGGCGCAGTGCCGGGCCGTGACCGACCGCGACGCCGAGGGTATGCGCGACTACCTGTGCCGGCTGACGCTCGCCGATGGGAAGACCGCGTCGCTCACGCTCACCGCGGACGAGGACGGCCAGTGGCATTCCGGGCCGGGCCGCTGACGCCGGCCTGAGGATTCCCGGCCGCTGGAGTGGGCAGCCGGGATGGGGTGGGTGGGCCGTCGTGCTGTTCCGGGGGGAACATCACGACGGCCCCCTTTCGCACTGTCAGAAGACCGGGACGCCCGCGCGGACCAGGCGCCAGTTCTGCGCCGCGAAGTCCGCCGGGTTGATCTCGCCCTTGGCCTGTGCCCAGTCGATCAGCAGCTGGCGGATCTCCTGCTGGGCGTTGTAGACCTGGGTCTTCACGATGCCCGGGAAGTTGCCGCCGCCGCTGCGCCGGTAGTTGTTCACCGCCACCACGAACTGGGCGTCCGGCGCGACCGGCGCGCCCGCGAGCTCCAGGCGGGTGATCCGGTCGCCGACCGGGCGGCTGATGTCGATGTCGTAGTCGATGCCCGAGAACACGTCGTAGTTGTAGTCCGGGACCGCCGGGTCGCTGATCGTCGCCGGGTTCGGCTCCGCGCCGACCGGCAGCGTCACGAAGTACTTCGCCGAATACTCCAGGTACGCCTTCACCTCGGCGCCGGTCAGCACGACCGCTTCGAGCGTGTTGTCGTAGATGTACAGCCCGGCCACGTCCTTGATCTTGACGTCGCCCTGCGGGAAGACAGCGGTGCGGCTGAACGGCGCCGCGATCGACAGCACCGGCAGGGTCGCGTACTGCGTGCCCGCCAGCGCCGCGGTCACCGTGTCGGTCTGCACCTTGTTGATGAAGTCCAGGATCGGCGTGTCCTTGTAGCGGGACTCGGCCGCGGACAGCTCCACGGTGGAGGCCGCGACGACCTGGTTCACGTACGCGACCGTCTTGGCGTGCTGCGACCTGACCACCGCGAGCACCTTCGGATCCTCGGTGACCGTGTTCGTGTTGAGCAGGTCCGACTTCTTCGACGTGATGGTCCACCGGCCGCGCTCGCGGGTCAGCGTGAAGTCCATCCGGCTGAGCCGCTGGCCCCACTTCGACGGCTCGGTGAGCAGCACCTGCGCGCCGGTCGCGGTGTTGGTGACGAACCGCTGCGGCACGTTGGCGTGCGCGTGGCCGAACAGGATCGCGTCGATGCCGGGCACCTGCTCGGCGATGAGCGCGCTCGGGTTCTCGTTCGGCAGCTCGGGGCCGTAGCTGGAGGTGCCGCTGTCGCCGCCGTGCGCGGAGATCAGCACGATGTCCGCGCCGCGGGCCCGCATGACCGGCACCCATTTGGCGGCCGTGGCGATCATGTCCTTGAAGACCAGCTTGCCCTCGACGTTGCCGCGGTCCCAGATCGCCGAGCCCGGATTGGTCAGGCCGAGGATCCCGACGCGCAGCGTCGGTGCGCCGTGACCGAGGGAGACCTTCTTGATCACGTACGGCGTGAAGGCCGGCCGCCCGGTCGTGGCGTCGACGGCGTTCGCGGCCAGCGCGGGGAAGCCGAGCTGGCGGATCCACAGGTTCAGCAGCGGCAGGCCGTAGTTGAACTCGTGGTTGCCCAGCGTCACGGCGTCGTAGTGCAGCACGTTCATGGCCTTGGCCATCGGGTGCTTCTCGCCGGTGCTGGTGATCGGCTCCTGCTTGGCGTAGTACGTCGCCAGCGGCGTGCCCTGGATGGTGTCACCGGCGTCGAGCACCAGCGTGGCCTTGCCCCGCCGCTCGTCGCGGATCTGGTTGACCAGCGCGGCGAGCTTGGCCACGCCGACGTCGTTGTGCGCGCTGTCGTCGTACTCCAGGTCCTTGTAGTAGTCCCAGTTGTAGACGTTGCCGTGAGTGTCGGAGGTGCCGAGCACGGTGAGGTCGTACGTCTTCGGCGGGTGACCGGGGCGCGTGGCGGGAGCGGCACCGGCCGGGTCACCGACCACGAACGGAACGGCGGCACCGGCAGCGGCGGCGGCCAGCACTCCACGCCGCGAGATGCCTGCGGGAAGGGTCATCAGGAGCCTTTCGAAGGGGAGGGTGCAAGGTGCCTCGTGGGCGCCCACGAGGCACCATAACCGCCGATGCATCCACAGGCGAGGTGGTCCGTGTTGCGAACCGGCCAACGGCTGCCGGCCGGCCGGTGAGCGCAGCGCGGTGGGCGGAGTGTCGTAGTCATCTCGTAGGATCGCCGCCATGCCTGCGCAGCCGGAACTGCCGCTGCGTCCCATGACGCTCGGTGAGTTGCTGGACGCCGCCATGTCGCTGCTGCGGGCGCGGGCCCTGCCCCTGCTCGCCACCGGTGCCGTGCTCGGGCTGCTGGAGCAGGCCCTGCTGGCGCCGCTGCGGGCCGCCGCCTCCGTCACCGCCCCCTACTACGGGCCCGCCCGCGGGCATTTCGGGCAGTGGTGGGGCGTCACCTCGCTCGGCTTCGGCACCGAGATCGTCGCCGTCACCCTGCTCGGCGCCCTCGCCGCGGCCGCCGCCGGGCCGGCCCTGCTCGGCCGGCGGGTGCGGCACCGCGAGTTGTGGGCGCGGACCCGGCCGCTGGCGACCCTCGTCGTCGCGCTGCTGCTCGGGGCGCTCGGGGCGTTCGCGTGCTTCGCCGGGTTCTTCCTCTGGGTGATCGTCTACGGCCTGTTCAGCCTCACCGCCGCCGTGCTGGTCGTCGACCGCACCGGCAACCCGTTCAGCGCGCTCTGGCGGTCTGCCCGGCTCGCCTCGCGGGGCGGGCTGCGCGGGTTCTGGACGCTGATCTGCGCCTATCTGACCTGGTTTGTCATCCGGTTCGCGCTGGGCAGCGGCTGGGTGTGGGTCCTGACCCGGCTCAGCGGCGGCGAGCCGGCCTGGCTCGCCTGGTTGACCCCGGCCGCCTGGGCGCTCGCCAACGCCGTCGCCTATTCCGCGCTCGCCTGCGTCGCCGCCGTGCTGCTGGTGGAGACCCGGATCCGCACCGAGGGGCTCGACCTCGCGATCGGCCGGGCCCGCAGCCGCGGCGAGGACGACTCCGCCGCCCTGGTGCATGCCCGGTGACCAGGGTCTGGGACGAGTTCGCGGCATCGGTCTTCGATGTCGTGGCGCCGCAGACCCTGCTCCTGCTGGGGCTGCTGGCGGCGGGGATCACCGGCGCGCTCTGGTACTGGTTCCCCGCCTGGGTGCCACGCCGGCTGCCCCGGTGGCGGCTGCCCCGGCTCCGGTGGCCCCGGTGGCGGTTGCCGAAGTGGCGCCGTACCCGTCGGCCGAAGGCCAAGCCCGCCCGCAAGTCCAAGGCCGGGCCCGCTTTCGCACCGACCGTGGTGCTGCCCGACGGCACCCTGCTGGCCGACCGGCTGGCCGCCGAGGGCCGCTATGCGGAGGCCATCCGGCAGCGCCTGCGCGACGTGGTCGGTGACCTGACGGCCGCCGGTGTGATCGCGCCGCTGCCCGGCACGACCGCCGCCGAGGTCGCGGCCGAGGCGGCCGTGCAGCGCCCGGCCGTGGCCGGCTCGCTGGCCGGCGCCACCGACCTGTTCTCCGAGATCTGGTACGGCGACCGCCCGGCCCAGGCCGACCACGACGCCCGGATGCGCGCCCTGACCGGCGACGTCCGCAGCCGGATGCGGGGTGTCCCGTCATGAGGTCACGCCGCTGGCTGCGGTTCGCGCTGCCGTTCGCCGTGGTCGCCGGGCTGGCCACGATGACCGGGGTGGCGCACGTGGTGCAGCAGCCCGATCCCACCGACGCGTCCTTCCTCTCCCCCACCAGCGATGCCGGGGACGGCGCCCGGCTGCTGGCCGACGACCTGACCGGCGGCGGCGTCCGGGTGATCGTGAGCAAGGGCAGCGCCGAGGCGATCGCCGCGGCCTCGGCGGCCGGGCCTGCCACGATCTTCGTCACCACCCCCGGGCTGATGCACCCCACCTACCTGAACCGGATGACCTCGCTGCCGGCCGAGGTCCGGCTGGTGCTGGTGGCACCCGACGCGACCACGCTCACCACCGCCGGGCTCAACGTGCCGGTGCTCGGCCCTCGCTGGACCGCCGCGGCGCCACGGCCGGGGTGCGCCACCGACGTCGCGGTCGCCGCCGGACCGGCCGCGGTGCAGCGCTGGCGATACGACGCCCGCGGCTACGGCGGTGTCCGCTGCTACGGCGACGGGCTGGTCGAGTTCACCGGCTCCCCGGCCACGATCACGCTGGTCGGCGCCGCGGACCCGTTCCGCAACGACCGCGCCGACGAGCACGGCAACCGCACGCTGGCCCGCGGGCTGCTCGGGCGTACCCCGTCGGTGATCTGGCTGGACCTGCACGAGCGGGAGCCGGACCCGGACGAGGGCACCGGGCAGTCCGGCGAGGAGGACGAGCGGAGCTCGGGCGGCGACCCGGGGGCCGAGGACGAGGGCGGCAGCGGCGACCGGAGCGGCGAGACCGGCCCGGAGCAGGACCAGGCCGGCGACCCGCAGGACGGCGAACCCGGCGAGGGTGAGGGCGACGGCAGCTCCGCGCAGGGCGGCAACCCGGTCACCGACAGCCCGCTGGCCCGGGCGTTCCCGCCGGCGGTCTGGGCCACCCTGGCGCTGCTGGCGCTGGCCGCGCTCGCGCTGGCCGCCGCCTCGGCACGACGGCTCGGCGCCCCGGTGGCCGAGCCGCTGCCGGTGCGGGTCCGGGCCGCCGAGACCGTCCGCGGCCTCGGCGGGCTCTACCGGCGGGCCGGCGCGCGCAGCACCTCGCTGGCGACCCTGCAGGGCGCGGCCCGGCTCCGGCTCGCCGAGCACTACGGGCTGCCCCCGGACGTCCCGGCCGACGAGGTCGCCGAGCGGGTCGCGGCCACCCTCGGGCAGCCGGTGCTCGAGGTACGGCATGTGCTCAGCGGCGGTGTCGAGGACAGCGACGAGGAGCTGGCCCGCGCCGCCACGACCGTGCAGAACCTGGTCCGGTACGTGACGGGCCAGCAGAACTGGCAGCAGGGACCTGACGAGGGGACATTGACGTGACGTCAGCCGTGGAGATGGAGGCCCGCGCGGCCCGCGAAGCGCTGCAGCGCCTGCGGGCCGAGGTCGGCAAGGCCGTCATCGGCCAGGACGCCGTGGTCGGCGGGGTGGTCATCGCGCTGCTCTGCGGCGGCCACGTGCTGCTGGAGGGCGTGCCCGGGGTCGCCAAGACGCTGCTGGTGCGGGCGCTGGCCGCCGCGCTGGACGTGGACACCAAGCGGGTGCAGTTCACCCCGGACCTGATGCCCGGCGACGTGACCGGCTCGCTGGTCTACGACGCGCGCAGCGCCGCGTTCAACTTCCGGCCCGGGCCGATCTTCACAAACCTGCTGCTCGGCGACGAGATCAACCGGACTCCGCCGAAGACCCAGGCGGCGCTGCTGGAGGCCATGGAGGAGCGCACGGTCAGCACCGACGGCGAGACCCGCCGGCTGCCCGAGCCGTTCATCGTGGTCGCCACCCAGAACCCGATCGAGTACGAGGGCACGTACCCGTTGCCGGAGGCGCAGCTGGACCGGTTCCTGCTCAAGCTGACCGTGCCGCTGCCGCAGCGCGAGGAGGAGCTGGGGGTGCTGAAGGCGCACCACAACGGCTTCGACCCGCGGGACCTGAAGGCCGCCGGGGTGGGCCCGGTGGCCGGCCCGGCCGACCTGGCCGCGGGGCGCGAGGCCGCCCGCCGGGTCGCGGTCGCCGAGCCGGTGCTGGAGTACGTGGTGGACCTGTGCCGCGCCACCCGGGTGTCGCCGGCGCTGGAACTGGGCGCCTCGCCGCGCGGCACGACGGCGCTGCTGGCCGTCGCCAAGGCCCGGGCCTGGCTCAGCGGCCGCGAGTACGTGCTGCCCGACGACGTGAAGGCCTTCGCCATCCCGGTCCTGCGGCACCGGGTCCGGCTGCGCCCGGAGGCGGAGCTGGACGGCGTCTCCACCGACTCGGTGCTGCGAACCGTGCTGGGCGCCGTGCCCGCGCCCCGCTGAGCCGACCGTGATCACCAGGCGCTTCGCGCTGCTGCTGGCGCTGGGTGTGCCGCTGCCCGCGCTGCTGCCGGGACCGTGGCTGCTGACCGCGGCCGTGCTCGGGCTGGCGGTGCTGGCGGCGGTGCTGGACGTGCTGGTGGCGGCGCCGCTGACCGGGGTCACGCTGCGCCGCGACGGCGAGACCACGGTGTGGCTGGGCGAGACCGCCACCATGACGCTGACCGTGGGCAACGCCTCCGGACGGCCGCTGTGGCTGCGGCTGCGCGACCGGTGGGTGCCGTCGGCCGGCGCGGACCACACCGAGCACCGGCTCAGCCTGCTGCCCGGCGAGGAGCAGGAGCTGACCAGCACGCTGACCCCGACCCGGCACGGCGACCGGCCCGCGGTCCGGGTGACGCTGCGCTCGTACGGGCCGCTGGGGCTGGCGTACCGGCAACGGCGGCAGGCGTGGGACCAGGCCCGCACGCCCGAGACGACGCTGCGGGTGCTGCCCCGCTTCCCGTCCCGGCGGCTGCTGCCGGAGAAGCTGGCCAAGCTGCGGGTCTTCGACGGCGCGGTGGTCACCCGCGGGCGCGGCCAGGGCACCGAGTTCGACGTGCTGCGCGAGTACGTGATCGGCGACGACGTGCGCTCGATCGACTGGCGGGCCAGCGCCCGTACCCACGACGTGGTGGTCCGCACCTGGCGCCCGGAACGGGACCGCCGGGTGATCTGCGTGCTGGACACCGGCCGCACCTCGGCGGCCCGGATCGGCGACGAGCCCCGGCTGGACGCGGCGATCGACGCGGCGCTGCTGCTGGCGGTGCTGGCCTCCAAGGCGGACGACCGGGTCGACCTGCTGGCGCTGGACACGGCGGTCCGGGCCAAGGTGGAGGGCGGCGGGCACCGCACCAAGCTGCCCCGGCTGATCAGCTCGATGGCGGCGCTGGAACCGGCCCTGGTCGAGACGGACTTCGGCCTGGCCGCGGGCGACCTGCTGCGCCGCGACCACAAGCGGGCCCTGGTGGTGATCTTCACGGCGCTGGACGCGGCGCCGATCGTCGAGGGCCTGCTGCCGATGCTGTCCCGGCTGACCACCCGGCATCGGGTGGTGCTGGCCAGCGTTCGAGACCCGGAGACGGCACAGCTGGCCGAGCTCCCGCCGGAGGGCGCGACCGCCGCCGACGTGCACGTGGCCGCGGCCGCTGAGCTGGCGCTGGCCGAGCGGGGGCGGGTCCGGGCCTTGCTGGAGCAGCAGGGGGTGCTCGTGGTGGACGAGCTCCGCGACGGGTTTGCCTCCAAGGTCGCCGACGTCTACCTGATGCTCAAGGCTGCTGGGCGGCTTTAGTTGCGGTGGCGGGATGTGCCGGCCGGGTGCGCGCCTCAGGCGGTCGGCACCGGCGTCACGGAGTGTTCCGGGGGCAGGTCGCCGGTTTCGCCGCGGCGGTGTGCCGCGCCGCCCACGCCCAGCGCGTACCCCAGGAACGCCAGCCACACCACCGCCCCGATGCCCACCCGCACCAATGTGGGCAGGCCGGACGGGGTCACGTACGCCTCCAGCAGGCCGGCGACGCCCAGCGTGACCGCCAGGCCCAGCGCGACCAGCATGCCGCCGCGGGCCCGCGCCGCCAGCGCCTGCCCGCGGGTGCGGTGCGGGCCCGGCGCGATCCAGGCCCAGCCGATCCGCAGGCCCACGCCGGCGCCGACGAAGATGCAGGTCAGCTCGAGCAGGCCGTGCGGCAGGATGAGGCCGAAGAAGGTGTCCGCGTGACCGGTGTAGATCATCACGCCGCCGGACATGCCCAGGGCGAACATGTTCTGCCCGAGGATGTACAGGACCGGCAGGATCAGCACCCCGGAGGCCAGGCACTGGGCCGCGATCAGGGCGTTGTGGGTCCACACGCTGGCCGCGAAGTTCTGCGCCCGGAACTCGCTGTAGTAGCCGGCGAAGTCCTCCTCGGCGTACCGCTGGAGCTCCTGGCCGCTGCCGAACAGGCTGATGACGTCCGGGTTGGCGGAGAAATACCACATCAGCGCCCAGAGCAGCAGCACGTCCACGACCATCACGGTCAGCCACCAGCGGCGGGCCCGGTACAGCTGGGCCGGGAACGACGAGGTGAAGAACCGCAGCACCGGCTGCCAGGAGAAGGTGCGCCCGCCGGTGACCGCGGCGCGGCCGGCGATGACCAGCTGGGACAGCGAGGCCAGCAGGATCGGGTCCGGCGAATGGCTGCGGACCACGGACAGGTGGGTGGCCGCCCGCTGGTAGAGCAGCACCAGCTCATCGGCCTCGTCCGGGGACAGCTTGCGCCGCCGGGCCAGCACCTCGAGGCGGTTCCACTCGCCGCGGCGCTCGCTGACGTACGCGTCCAGATCCACCGGCGCAGCGTAGCCAACGCCGATCGGGTTAACTAGCCGCATGACTGTGGCGGTGACGACGACCGGCGGCACCGACGAGCCGCTCGTCAACGGCGAGGCCGTCGAGGTGGACGTACGCCCGGCCCGGGTCGGCTCCCGCGGCCTGGCGCTGATCATCGACATCTGCGTGCAGGTGCTCTTCGCCCTGCTGCTGGTCATCATCGTGGTGATCGGCGCGTCGATGCTCCCGGACGGCGTGGCCGACGGCGCGTTCATGCAGGCCGCCTTCACCATCGCGGTGATCCTGGTGTTCATCGCCTACCCGACGATCGCCGAAACCCTCACCAACGGCCGCAGCCCGGGCAAACGCGCGATGGGCCTGCGAGTGGTCCGGGTGGACGGCGGCCCGATCCGCCTCCGGCACGCCCTGACCCGCACCCTGGTCGGCGCGGCGGTGGAATGGCCGGGCCTGCTCTTCCCCCCGCTGACCTGGGCGGTAGCCCTGACCACAATGATCTTCTCGCCCCAGGGCCGCCGCCTCGGCGACCAGGCGGCCGGCACCTTCGTCATCCACGAACGCTCCCCGGCGCCATGGGGCTGGGTCCCGTCGATGCCGCCGCAGCTCGCAGCGTGGGCGGCCGACCTGGACCTGAGCGGACTGGACGACCAGCTGGCCCTGGCCGCCCGGCACTACCTGGCCCGCGCGGGCGAGATCCGCCAGCCCCAGAACGGACGTTTCGCCCACTCCCTGGCCCAGGAGATCGCCGAGAAGATCGCCCAGCAGCCACCGCCGGGCACCCCGCCATGGATGTTCCTGAGCGCGGTGCTCGCAGAACGCCGCCGCCGCGCAGGCTCCCGGGTCCACACAACCCGAGCCCTGACCCAGCGAATCTGGCCCGGCTTCGGCCGGCTCGAATGGGCACAACCAGCGGCGACCGACCCTACGTGGGACCCGGCGGGCGCCAACCGCCCACTACTAGGCGTAGTCAAAGAAGAGGGACGCCCCCTCTAGAGACCGAGAAGCTCAAGATCTTCGTGGTCGCCATGACCTTGGCCCGCAAGGTCTGCGCAATCTCCAAGATCTGCGCGGCCCGCAAGACCTTCACAGCCCGCAAGGTCTTCACGGCCCGCACCGCCTTCACGGTCCGCACGGTCTTCGCGGCCCGCACGGTCTTCGCGGCCCGCACGGTCTTCGCGGCCCGCACCGCCTTCACCGCCCGCACCGCCCGCACCGCCTTCACGATCCGCACGATCCGCACGATCCGCACGATCCGCACGATCCGCACGATCCGCACGATCCGCACGGTCAAATTCTGGATGTCGTGCGTGGTTGCATGGTGCTGACCGTCGCTCCCGCCGAACGCGAGGTCCGTGCTCGGTCACCCCAAACCACCGACTCGCCCACCCTCCTGCCCGCTCCCGCACCCCGCCGCGGCTAGATCTTGGAGCGCAGCGGCACCGCCAGATCGATCTAGCTCATCAAGATCGACAGAAAGGCCGCGACACGGCCGGCCGGGACCCGATCTCGGAGCGTGACGCTCACCCCCCCGCCACAAGATCGACAGAAAGGCCGCGGCACGGCCGCCCGGGACCCGATCTCGAAGCGAGACGCTCACCTCCCCGCCACAAGATCGGCAGAAGGGCCGCACCGGCCCCTGCGCGGTGACCGATCTTGGGGCATTGTGGTCAACTCCCCGCTCCACGATCGACTGAAAGACTGTGACCGATCTTGGAGAGCTGAGGTTGCTCGACTTTTGCCATGTGGCGGAGCCCTTACGCGCCTTGACTTTCGGCGTCCGCGGGGGTCGGGCGGCGTCTCGAAGTTCTCGCCGAGGATTTC
>NZ_JBITLX010000051.1:0-31403 GCF_044465625.1 Actinoplanes sp. NPDC049599 | reverse complement strand
ATAACCACCGCTTCAACCAAGACCCATCCCACGCCGCTGCGCGACGCGGGATGCTGCCGCGCGTCTGGTCACCGTCGATTTTCGAGTTAGGCGGTGAGACCCGTCAATCCTTCGGACGGGTCGACGGCGTTGAGGACGGCCACCAGCCGCTTCTCCTCGCCGATGAAGTGGGTCTCCAGCACCGCGGCGAGGCCGGACAGTTCCTCCTCGACGTCGCCACCCTGCTCGGCTAGCGCGCGCACCCGGGTCAGCAGGCCGGCGATCACCCGGTGGTCGCGTTCCAGCTCGGCCAGGAAGTCGCGCAGCTCGGGATGGCGGGCGGCCAGCAGCGGAAAGACGTGGGTGTCCTCGCCGGTGTGGTGCCGGCTGACCGCGGCACAGAACGCCAGGCAGTGCGTGCCCAGCTCGGCCTCGGGGACAACACCCTCGCGCAGGTAGGCCAGCCGGTCGCGCAGGCCGATGTGGATCTCGATCAGCTGATGGCCGTACGCCAAGAAGCGGGCGTACTCGCTTGAAGTGCTCTCCACGGAAGGTCCCATGGTCCGGCGCCTCCATGCCCGCGGCGGCCTGTTTGCCGGGCGCACTGCGACGCTGCAGACAGCAGACCAGTCGTCACCCGCCTCGGTCAAGTCCCCCGTGTGGCCCTCGGAACTCGGCCCGGGCGCACGCCCCTCAGCCGAAAGAGAATGGCATAGCGATCATGATTGCCGTTGGCTACCGTCGGCCGGCCGAGCACGAATAGGCGCTGACGTCGACCGAGGGATGACCGTGGCCGGAGAAAAGGACAACAAAGCGGTCGTCGCCGCGGTGATCGCCGCTTTCGCCGCGCTCGGCGGCGCGATCCTGAGTCAGCCCTACTTCCAGCAGAAATTGATCGAGCCGCGCTTCTGCGACCGCAAGTTCGAGTTCAGGGCGCCGGTGACCGGCCAGCCCATCAGCGGCAACACCGGGGTGGTGGTGATCGGCAAGACCTGCGGTTACGACGCCCGGGAGGACCACGGCTGGCTGTTCGACTTCGATCCCGAGGACGGCACCTACTATTCCGTCAGCGACCGGCCTCTGGGTGGCCGGGAGTGGGCATTGTTCGACGGTCCGCTGGGCGATCCGGGCGACAACAGGAAGAAGTATTCGCTGGTCGTTTTCCAGGCCGACGATTCGTGCAACAGGACATTGCTGGAACAGATCGCGAAGGGCGACGGGGAAACCGCCTTTCAGCAGCCGCCGGCTGGCTGCACCGAAGAGGACCGGCGCGACATCATCGTCAGCTATCCGAAGCCGTGAGACCGGTCGGCCAGGACGGGTCGGCCCGGAGGTCGTAGCGCCAGTCGTGCACCACGATCGGGTGGCCCGGCGGATATTCGAAGTCGCTCTCGCCGCGCAGCTCGAAGCCCGCCCGCCGGCACACCCCGTTGGACGCCGCGTTGCTCACCTTGGGGAAGGCGTGCAGCCACCGGCGCCGCCCGTGCGCCGCGGCGTGGCCCCGCGCGGCCACCGTCGCCGCCACAGCCAGCCCGCGGCCCTGGAAGCCCGGCAGGACCTTCCAGCCCGTCTCGTAGACCGCCTCGCCCTGCCATTCGCGTTCCCAGTAGCCGATGCTGCCGACCGGGTCGGGCTCGCCCGCCAGGCGCACCAGGAACATGCTGCCCCGGCCGCCCTCCACAATGGCCCGGACGCGCTCGTGCCGGTCGAGCAGCGCCTGGTCGGGCTCCACGCCGCCGAGGTGCAGCTTCATCTCCGGCACGTTGGCGCGACGCTCGAACGCCAGCGCGCTGTCGTCCCACGGCTCCAGACGCAGATCCTCACTCATGCGCCCATGCTGGCCCCCGGGTACGACACTTTCTGTCGCCGCAGGTCCGCCGTCATCTCGTGCACCTCGGCCAGCCGTTCGGCCAGCTCGCGGGGGTGGCCGGGTGCGTCCGGGCGGGCGTCCCACGGGCGCGGGCCGGTCAGCGGCCGGTAGTTGACGCCCAGCGCGTCCAGCCGTTCCAGGTGCGGGCCGAGCCGGTCGGTGAAGTCGGCGTAGTCGCCGCTCCCGGTGCCCCACACCACCTCGGCGAAGGCGCACAGCCGCGGATAGGTCTGGTAGTCCACCCGGCGGGCCGACTCCAGGTGTTCGGTCCAGACGTTGGCCTGCGCGCCGATGATCCGGCCCGCCTCCGCGGGGGTCAGGCCGGGCGGGACCGGGTCGAAGGCGTACACGTCGGCGAGCGTGAGCAGCGTGCCGACCGGGGTCGGCTCGCCGGGGTCGTCGGACTGCCGGTAGTCCAGGTAGACCGAGGTGTCCGGGCAGGACACCACGTCGTGTCCGGCCCGGGCAGCCAGGATCGCCGGCTCTACGCCCCGCCACGCGGCGATGGTGGCGCCGGCCGGCGCGCCGCCCGCGAGGATCTCGTCCCAGCCGTAGACCCGGCGGCCGCGTGCCGCCAGGTGCGCGGCCATCCGGGCGGTGAACCAGGCCTGCAGCTCGTGCGGGCCGGCCAGGCCCTCGGCCGCGATCCGGGCCCGGGCCGCCGGGGTCACCCACTCCCGCGCCGGGCACTCGTCGCCGCCGATGCCGATCAGCTCGCCGGGGAAGATCGCGCAGACGTGGTCGAGGACCTCGCGGCAGAAATCCAGGGCCCGGTCGGTGACGTTCAGGACATGCGGGGAGATGCCCCAGGAGGTACGGACCCCGCCCGCGAACCCGTTGCCCAGCTCCGGGTACGCGGCGATTGCGGCCTGCATGTGCCCCGGCATGTCGATCTCCGGCAGCACGGTGACGTGCCGTTGCGCCGCGTACGCGACGATCTCCCGCAGGTCCGCGGTGGTGTAGTAGCCGCCGTGCGGCCGGTTGTCGTGCCGGTCGTGGCCGCGGGAGCCGAGCATCGACCGGGGCCGCCACGCGCCGACCGAGGTGAGCCGCGGCCGGCCGGGCACCTCCACCCGCCAGCCCTGGTCGTCGGTCAGGTGCAGGTGCAGCACGTTGAGCTTGTGGAACGCGGCCAGGTCGACGAAGCGCAGCACGTCCGCGACGGGCCTGAAGTGCCGGGCCACGTCGAGCAGCACACCCCGCCAGGCGAACCGCGGCGCGTCCTCGACGTGCACGGCCGGCAGCAGCGGCGGGCCGTCGGTGATCGGCGCCCGGCGCAGGGTGTCGGCGGGCAGCAGCTGCCGCAGGGTCTGCGCGGCATGCCGGATGCCGGCCGGGGAACCGCCCCGGATGTCGATCCCGCCGGCGTCCACGTCGAGCACGTAGCCCTCCGGCGCCAGCGTGGTGTCGACCCGCGCGCGGACGTCCTCCGGCGCGTCGACCGAGGGATCGCGCAGCCAGGCGGCGAGCGGCGGGCGCACCGGGAAGCTGCCGGCCCGGTGGACCAGGGTGGCGGGGCGGGGGATCAGGGTCACGGTGGCCGCCGTTCGTTAATGGTTCAGAAGTACGTGTGCAGCACGTCCACGACCACGTCCGCGTCGTCGGCCACCGGGATGAACCGCCACTTGTCGAAGGCCGTGCACGGGTGCGACAGCCCGAACCGCAGCAGCTCCCCCACGGCCGGCGAGCCCCCGGTCACGTACGTGTGGTGGTCGTTCATCTTTGTCACGGTCAGCCCGTCGGTGACCGGCAGGCCCTCGTCGAAGGGCGCGTCCCGCTTGCCCATGCCGACGACGGCCAGGCCCGGCTCCGGAGTGGACAGCACCTGCGCCCACATCTCCAGCGCCGGGTCCAGCCGGCCGTCCGCGGGCTCCCGGTTGAACGGCGTGCGCTCGCGGTAGAAGCCGTCGTCGTGGGTGACCGACGCGCCGCTGCGCAGCACCGCCCGCACCCGGCGCCGGTCCAGCCACTGCCCCTCGAGCGCCTTGACCACCCGGTCGAACCAGGCGCTGCCGCCGGCCGAGACCAGCACCTCGTCGTCGAGCAGGCCGGCGACCGCGCGGGCCGCCTCGACCAGCGTCACCAGGAACGCGTCCACCGTCGCGACGTCGGGCAGCGCGCCCTCGTAGGCGGTGACCCCGAGCAGGGAGATCCCGGGCGCGGCGGCGGCCGCGCGGGCCACCGCGACCACCTCGGCGACGGTACGGCACCCCGTGCGCCCACCCGCATGACCGAGCTCGACCAGCACCGGCAGGCCACCCGCGGCCGCCACCGCCTCGACCCCGGCCACCGAGTCGACCTGCACGATCACCTCCCAGCCGCGCGCCGCCTCGGCCGCCAGCCAGCCCAGCGCGGTCGGGTCGAGCACCTGGTTGGCGATCAGCACCCGGGGCACCCCGAGCCGGCGCAGCACCAGGGCCTGGCTCGCGGTCGCCACGGTCAGCGCCCACGCGCCCGCCTCGAGCTGGGCGGCCAGCAGCGTCGGGGCCATCGTGGTCTTGGCGTGCGGCGCGAACGAGAAGTCGTACCGCTGGGCGTACCCGGCCATCGTGGCGATGTTCGCCCGGACCGCCGAGTCCCGGACCACCAGCAGCGGCCAGGTGAACGATCCGTCGAAGAGCCGGTGCCGCGCCGCTGCGAAGTCGCGGGTGGTCACCTCGCCGGCGGGCAGCCAGAAGCCCTTGGCCCGCCAGTCGAGGAGCTCGTCCGGGATGTCGAGGGCCATGTCCGTCTCCTCAGCTTGACCGCACGGGCGCTTGGGCGCACGCTACTACGGACTACTTACGAACCACCAGCGTGGAGAGCGGGGCGAGGCGTGCCGGCGGCGATGGTGATCGGCCTGGTCGTGCACGCGAACCACCGGCACCGGTTCGAGGCGGCCACCCGCACGCTGACCGGCGTGACCTTCGCCTGGGCGGTCTACCGGCGCGAGGAGCAGATCCGCGACCGGGTCGCCGGGCTGCTGGGCGCCGGCCGGCCGGACGGGTTGCTGCTCGGGCCGGTCCCGTACGCGCGGTCGCGGGACCTGCTGCCGCCGGAGCTGCCGGTCGCGGTGACCCGCTCGGCGGCGCTGGACCTGGCGCTGGCCTGGTCGCGGGCCCGGGGCAACGGCTGGCCGGCCACCCCGGTCAGCATCGACACGTTCCCGCGGGAGACCGTCGACGAGGTGGCCGACGCCCTGGGGCTGGACCACGAGGGCATCGCGTGCCTGCCGTTCGAGCCGGAGCAGCCGGTCGCCGAGGTGGTCGCGTTCCACCGCGAGCAGCTGGCCCGCACCGGCGCGGCCTACGTGATCACCGTGCGCACCGGGGTGGCGGCGGCCCTGGACGGGCGGGTCGCCGTGCTGCACGCGCTGGCCACCCCGGGCACGATCCGCGCCGACCTGCACGAGCTGGCGCTGCGGATCCGGCACCGGCACGCGGACGGCCTGCGCTTCGCCGCCGCCGTCCTCCGGCTGCCCGATCCCCCGGAACCCGCCACCCCCGCCGACCGCGCCGGGCTGGTGGAGATGCTGCACCGGACTCCCGAGTTCGCCGACGCGTGGATCGACGATCGCGGGCCGCACGGCGTCGTCGTCTTCGCGCATGCCGGGCTCTTCGAGGCGGTCACCCGGCACTGGACCACCCTGCCCCTGCTCGCCGAGGCCCGCGAGACCCTCGGCGTCCGGGTGGTGGCCGGCTTCGGCCTGGGCGACTCGGCGCGGCTCAGCGTCGCGCTGGCCGAGCGGGCCGTCGAGCGGGCCGGCCAGGATCCCGCCGCCGGCGCCTACCTGATCTCCGGCGCCGGCCTGATGATCGGCCCGATGGGTGCCGCCGGCCCGCCGCTGACCTCGACCTACCGCGAGCACGGCGGCCTCGAGGCGCTGGCCGGGCGGGTCGGGCTGAGCCCGGCCACGCTGTCCCGGCTGGCCGCGGTCGAGCGCCGGCTGGCCGGCCGGCCGGTCTCCCCCAGCGAGCTGGCCCGGTCGCTGGGGATCACCGACCCGAGCGGGCGGCGGCTGATCCGCAAGCTGAGCGAGTCCCGGCTCGCGGTCGGCGACGGCAGTTCCCAGCTGCACCGCAAGGGCCGGCCCACCCGGCTCTACCGGCTGTCCATCACCGAGGCCCTGAAGGTGCGGCATGACTGACGACCTGCTGTTCACCGGCGGCGAGGTGGCCGGCGCGGGCCGCGTCGACCTGGCCGTCCGGGATGGACGGATCGCGGCGGTCGGCCCCGGCCTGGCGCGGGCCGGGCGGTCCGTCGTGGACGTGACCGGGCTGCTGATCACGCCGGGCCTGGTGGACCTGCACACGCACGTCGGGCCGGGCTACTGGGGCATCGAGCCCGACCCGGTCGCCTGGCGCTCCGGCGTCACCACCTGGGTCGACGCCGGGTCGGCGGGGGCGTACACGCTCGCCGGGCTGCGCCGGGTGGTGGCCGGCACGGAGCTGCGGGTGCCCGCGTTGCTCAACATCTCCGCGATCGGGCTGGCCGGGCGCACCGGCGAGAGCCGCGACCTGGACAACTGCGACACCGCGCTGGCCGTCGACACCATCCAGGCCCACCGCGACCTGATCCACGGCCTCAAGGTCCGGATCGACCGCGACACCGTCGGCGCCAACGGCGTCGAACCCCTGCGGCGGGCCCTGGCCGCTGCCGACGCCTGCGGCGTCCCGGTCATGGTCCACATCGGTACGGCCCCACCCGCGCTCGACGAGGTCCTCGACCTGCTGCGCCCCGGCGACATCGTGACGCACTGCGCCAGTGGCATCGCCGCTCCGCTGGGTCCCGCCGTGCACGCCGCCCGGGCCCGCGGGGTGCTGCTCGACCTCGGTCACGGCTCCGGCGCGTTCGCGTTCGACGTGCTCGAGCGGCAGCTGGCGGCGGGACTGGGCCCGGACACCGTCTCCACCGATCTGCATGCGCGCTCGGTGCACGGCCCGGTGTTCGACCTGCCCACCACGATGGCCAAGCTGCTGGCTGTGGGCGTACCGCTGGACGGGGTCATCGCGGCCGCGACCGTCCGGCCGGCCCGCGCCCTCGGGCTGAGCGGCGGGACCCTCGCGGTCGGCGCGCCCGCCGACCTGGCGGTCTTCCGGGTCGAGGAGGGCGCGTTCCCGGTGGTGGACGCGCACCGCCAGGTGCGGACCGCGCCGCTGCGGCTGGTCAACGAGGCGACGTACGTGGCGGGCCGCCGGCTCGCCCCGCGGCTGAGCCCGCCGGTCCCGTCCTGGATCCCGCTCACCGACGCCCAGCGCGCCGCCCTCGCCCAGCGCGAGCGCGACCTGCGGGCCCTGCTCACCGCGCCGCTGGTCGGCGCGGACGGCCTGGCCGAACAGTTCCCGAGACCGACACCGAGGAGTTCCGATGCCTAAGCGCGCCATCATCACCGACCGGGCGGCACCCGTCGGCGGCCCGTACTCGCATGCCGTCGTCGCCGGCGACACCGTCTACCTGGCCGGCGCGATCCCGGCGCTGCCCGACGGCACCCGGGTCACCGGCAGCTTCGCCGAGCAGGCGCACGCCGCCTTCCGCAACCTGGCGGCCACCGCCGAGGCGGCCGGCAGCAGCCTCGACCAGGCCGTCCGGGTCGGCGTCTACCTGCGCGACTTCGCCGACTTCGCCGAGCTCAACGAGATCTACCCGCAGTACATCAAGGGCGACAACCTGCCGGTACGCACGACGCTGCCGGTCCCGCTGGTCGGCTTCGCCATCGAGATCGACGCCGTGCTCTACACCGCCTGACGCTCCCGCACCCACCCGACGGCCCGGCGCACCGCCGCCCGGGACTCGTCGGTGTGGTCGGCGATGTCGAAGCTGTGCTGCCCGTGCGGCACGTCGATGATCTCGACGGCGGCGGCCTGGGTCAGGAAGTCCGCCACCCCGGCGGCGAAGCCCGGGTGCTCCCGGCCCACCCGGGTGAGCAGCAGCGGCGGGGCGCCCTCGCCGACCGCCTCGGCGGGGGCGTCGAAGCCCGGCGCGGCCGCCATGCCCGGCAGCGGGGTCACCACCGGATAGGTCAGGGCGACGCCGCGCAGCCACGGCGGCGCGTCCCGCAGCCAGCCGGCGCTGAGCATGCCACCGCCGGAGAAGAACCACAGCACCACCCGGTCCGGGTCGGCGCGCGGGTCGGCCCGGGCGGCCGTCACGGCGGCGGCGATCCGCGCGGCCGCCGTGGCGTAGTCCAGCACCAGCCCGTCGGGTCCGGGCGTGATCGGCAGCTGGTACCCGGGCACCACGGTGAGCATTCCCTCGGCGGCCAGCAGCTCGCCGTAGCCGCGGTACAGCGGCCAGTCCCGGGGCGGCGTCTCGAGCCCGGGCGGCAGCGGCGCGCCGTGCACCACCACGACAACCGGGAACGGCCCCGCCCCGTCCGGCACGTACGTGTCCACAGTGTCGGTCCGCTCCGGCTTGCGGGCGGGCGGCGACAGCACGAACGGGCGCAGGTACTCCGGGATCTCGGTCATCCGTCCATTGTCTCTTGACAGCGCGCCACCGACTTTCCCTATAGTGCTAATAACCTAGTTAAAGCGAGAAACAAGTGATCGACTTTCACCTGGACGTCCGTTCCGGCGTCTCGCCGTACCTGCAGCTCGTGCAGCAGGTGCAGCGGGCATTGCGGCTCGGCCTGCTGTCGGTCGGGGACCAGCTCCCGACCGTCAAGGAGGTCGTGGCGAAGCTGGCGATCAACCCCAACACCGTGCTCAAGGCCTACCGGGAGCTGGAACACCTCGGCCTGGTCACGCCCCGCCCGGGGCTCGGCACGTTCGTGAGCCGCAGCCTGGCCGACGACTCGCTGGCCGCGCACGACGCGCTGCGCGGCGAGCTGCAGGCCTGGCTCGACAAGGCCCAGCGCGCCGGCCTCGACGCGGACAGCATCGAGGCCCTCTTCCTGACGACCTTCCGAAAGGCCACCGAGGTGACCCCATGAATCCGGTCCTGCGCACCGAGGGACTGACCAAGCGCTACGGCAGCCGCCCGGCACTCACCGACGTCACCCTGACCGTTCCCGCCGGCCGCGTCGTCGGGCTGGTCGGACCCAACGGGGCGGGCAAGTCCACGCTGCTCAACCTGGCCTCGGGCATGATCGCCCCGACCGCCGGCACGATCGAGGTGCTCGGCGCCCGGCCCGCCGCGAACGCCGCCCAGCTGGCCCGGGTCGGCTTCGTCGCGCAGGACACCCCGGTCTACACCGGCCTGTCCGTCGGCGACCACCTGCGGATGGGCGCCCGGCTGAACCCGGCCTGGGACGACGCCCTGGCCCGGCAGCGGATCGCCCAGGTCGGGCTCGACCCGGCGCAGAAGGCGGGCCGGCTCTCCGGCGGCCAACGGGCCCAGCTGGCGCTCACCATCGCCGCCGCCAAGCGCCCCGAGCTGCTGATCTTCGACGAGCCGGTGGCGGCGCTCGACCCGCTGGCCCGGCGCGCGTTCCTGCAGAGCCTGATGGAGTTCGTCGCCGAGCTGGAGGTCGGCGTCATCCTCTCGTCCCACCTGCTCGGCGACCTGGAACGGGTCTGCGACCACATGATCGTGCTGACCGACTCGCGGGTGCAGCTGGCCGGCGACGTCGAGGACCTGCTCGTCACCCACTACCGGCTGGTCGCGGCCCGCGGCGACCTCGACACGCTGCCGCCGGGCGTCGCGGTGGTGCACGCCGAGCACACCGACCGGCAGAGCACGCTGCTCGTGCACGACACCGCGGGCGCCGTTCCGGGCCTGGCGGCCGACGCCGAGCACCTGAACCTCGAGGACATGATCCTCGCCTACCTGACCCGGGCCGCGCTCGGCGCCGTCGGCGCCCGCACCCCGCAGACCCTGGAGGCACACCGATGATCTGGCTGACCTGGCGTCAGTTCCGCGGCCAGGCCCTGGTGGCCCTCGCCGCGCTCGCCGCCCTCACGATCTTCCTGGTGGTCCTCGGTCTGCGGATCCGCGGCACCTACGACGCCAACGTCGGCTGCACGGGCTGTTCGGCCGACTCCGGCGCGCAACTGCTGAAGGACAAGTACTTCAACGTCCTGCTGCTCCTGGGCTTCCTCATCATCCTGGTGCCGGCGGTGCTCGGCGCCTTCTGGGGCGCGCCGCTGATCGCCCGCGAGCTCGAGACCGGCACCCACCGGCTGGTCTGGAACCAGAGCGTCACCCGCACCCGGTGGCTGGCGGTCAAGCTGTCGTTCGTCACCCTGGCCGCGCTGGCCTTCGCCGGCCTGCTGAGCCTGCTGTTCACCTGGGCGGCCAGCCCGTACGACCGGGCGCTCAACGACCGCTTCGACCCGCTCTTCTTCCCGACCCGCAACCTGGCGCCGCTGGGCTACGCCGTCTTCGCCGTGGTCGCCGGGATCACCATCGGGCTGCTCATCAAGCGGACCGTGATCGCGATGGCGGTCACGCTGGCCGCGTTCGCGGCGATGCAGATCCTGATGCCTACCGTGCTCCGCCAGCACCTGCAGCCCGTGGTCCACGAGTCGGTGGCGTTCGTGGCCGCCGACTCGCACGGCCTGGGCCTCAACCAGAAGGGCCAGGTCTCCATCCCCGGTTACGACGTGCCGGGCGCCTGGGTGCTGACCGCCAACCCGCTGCTGCTCGACGCCGACGGCAGGCAACCGCCCGAGGCCACGGTCAAGCCGTGCTTCACCGGCGAGCCCGGCCAGGCGAAGCAGTGCCTCGAAGCGCTGAACCTGCACTCCGAGCTGAGCTACCAGCCCGCCGACCGGTACTGGACCTTCCAGTGGCTGGAGTCCGGTGTCTACCTGCTGCTCGCGCTGCTGCTGGCCGGGTACGCGTTCTGGCGGATCCCGCGTGGGCTGAGCTGACCGGCGTGGTCACCTGCGGAACACCGGGCCGCCGTGGTCGAATCAGGATGATCAAGCTTGCCGCGGCGGGTAACACGTCGGAAACCTCGAGCTGCGAGCATCGCTGGGCGATCAGGGGAGGTCCGGTTGTTCCTCAGCCAGCACGAGCAGGAACGCCTGCTCATCCACGTCGCGGCAGACGTCGCCCGGCGCCGGCGGGAGCGCGGCCTGCGGCTGAACCACCCGGAGGCGACCGCGATCATCACGGCCTTCCTGCTGGAGGGCGCCCGCGACGGGCGCACGGTCGCCGAGCTGATGGACGCCGGCCGGCGGGTGCTCACCCGCGCGGACGTCATGGACGGCGTGCCGGAGATGCTGGCCGAGGTGCAGGTCGAGGCGACCTTCCCGGACGGCACCAAGCTGGTCACCGTGCACGGGCCGATCTCATGAGCGAGCGAAGCGAGCGCAGGCGGCTCAGTCCCTGGGCGCGGCATGGCAGCGGCGAGCGAAGCGAGGCGAGGCCATGATCGTGCCCGGGGAGATCATCGCCGGGGACGGCGACATCACCATCAACGCCGGCCGCCCGGTGCTCGCGCTGACCGTGCGCAACACCGGCGACCGGCCCGTGCAGGTGGGCTCGCACTACCACTTCGCCGAGTCCAACGCGGCCCTCGCCTTCGACCGGGACGCCGCCTGGGGACACCGGCTGGCCGTGCCCGCCGGCACCTCGGTGCGCTTCGAGCCGGGCATGCCGCGCGACGTCGAGCTGATCCCGTTCACCGGCCGCCGGATCGTGCCCGGCCTGCGCGGCCTGGCCGGCGGCCCGCTGGACCAGCCCGCCGAGCCGGTGGCCCCGCACCCCGAGGACATCGAGCCGGCCGGCTCCCTCGACGAGGACACCGGCGAGGACCAGCCGTCGAACGGGAGCCCCCGGTGAAGGAAACCGTCCAGCGGAGCCGGGCGGCGGCCCGCAGCACCGGCGCACACAGTGAGGCCAGGGCGTGACCACTCTCGACCGCGGCCGCTACGCCGCCCTCTACGGCCCCACCGCCGGCGACCGGATCCGGCTCGCCGACACCAACCTGCTGATCGAGATCGAGCAGGACCGCAGCGCCGGCCCGCAGCCGGGCGACGAGGTGGTCTTCGGCGGCGGCAAGGTGATCCGCGAGTCGATGGGTCAGTCCCGGGCCACCCGCGCCGAGGGCAGCCCGGACACGGTGATCACCGGCGCGGTGGTGCTGGACCACTGGGGCATCGTCAAGGCCGACATCGGCATCCGCGACGGCCGGATCGTCGCGCTGGGCAAGGCCGGCAACCCCGACACCATGGACGGGGTGCACCCGGAGCTGGTGATCGGCCCGGGCACCGAGATCATCGCCGGCAACGGCAAGATCCTCACCGCCGGCGCCATCGACAGCCACGTGCACCTGATCAGCCCGACCATCCTGGACACCGCGCTGGCCAGCGGCATCACCACGATCATCGGCGGTGGCACCGGCCCGGCCGAGGGCACCAAGGCCACCACGGTCACCCCGAACGCCTGGCACCTGGCCCGGATGCTGGAGTCGCTGGACTCCTGGCCGATCAACGTGCTGCTGCTCGGCAAGGGCAACACCATGTCCAGCGAGTCCATGTGGGAGCAGCTGCGCGGCGGCGCCGGCGGCTTCAAGCTGCACGAGGACTGGGGCACCACGCCCGCGGTCATCGACGCCGCGCTGCGGGTCGCCGACGCGTCCGGCGTGCAGGTCGCCATCCACACCGACACGCTCAACGAGGCCGGCTTCGTCGAGGAGACGCTGCGGGCGATCGCCGGGCGGTCGATCCACGCGTACCACACCGAGGGGGCCGGCGGCGGGCACGCGCCGGACATCATCACGGTCGCCGCCCACCCGAACGTGCTGCCGTCGTCGACGAACCCGACCCGGCCGTACACCCGCAACACGCTCAGCGAGCACCTCGACATGCTGATGGTCTGCCACCACCTGAACTCCTCGGTGCCCGAGGACCTGGCGTTCGCGGAGAGCCGGATCCGGCCGTCCACGATGGCCGCCGAGGACCTGCTGCACGACCTCGGTGCGATCTCGATGATCGGCTCGGACTCCCAGGCGATGGGCCGGGTCGGCGAGGTGGTCATGCGCACCTGGCAGACCGCCCACGTGATGAAGGCACGCCGGGGCGCGCTGCCCGGTGACGGCCCGGCGGACAACAACCGCGCCAAACGGTACGTGGCCAAGTACACGATCTGCCCCGCGGTCGCGCACGGGATGGCCGGGCAGGTCGGCTCGGTCGAGCCCGGCAAGCTGGCCGACCTGGTGCTGTGGGACCCGGCGTTCTTCGGCGTCCGGCCGGCCCTGGTGATCAAGGGCGGCATGATCGCGTCGGCCCAGATGGGCGACGCGAACGCCTCGATCCCGACCCCGCAGCCGATGCTGCCCCGCCCGATGTTCGGCGCGTACGGCGTGGTGCCGGCGGTGACCTCGGTGGCCTTCGTGGCGCCGGCGGCGATCGACGCGCTGCTGGGCGACCGGATCGGGGTCCGGCGGGCGCTGGTGCCGGTGACCGACACCCGCACGGTGGGCAAGGCGGAGCTGCCGCTCAACGACGCGCTGCCCCGCATCGAGGTGGAGCCGGACACGTTCACGGTCCGCATCGACGGCGAGGTGGTCGAGCCGGAGCCGGTGACGGAGCTCCCGATGGCCCAGCGCTACTTCCTGTTCTGATGGCGCGGTGGGCGGCATGAGCCTGGCGACGCTGCTGGTGCTGGCCGACGGGCGGCTGCCGGCCGGTGGGCACGCCCATTCCGGCGGGCTGGAGGCCATGGTCGCCGCCGGGCGGGTGCGTGAGGTCGCCGACGTGGGCGCCTTCCTGCGCGGCCGGTTGTTCACCTCGGGGCTGGTCGCCGCCGCCTTTGCCGCGAGCGCCTGCGCGCGTACCGGAAACGCTTTTGATCTTGACAGCGGGCTGGACGCCCGGACGCCGTCGCCCGCGCTGCGCCGGGCCTCCCGGGCGCAGGGCCGCGCGTTGCTGCGGGCCGGGCGGGCGATGTGGACGCTGCCCGCGGTCGGGCGCGAGCCGCACCACCCGGTCGCGCTCGGGGTGCTGGCCGCCGCCGCCGGGCTCGGGCCGCGGGAGGCCGCGGTCGCCGCGGCGCACGGCGCGGTCAGCGGACCGGCCAGCGCGGCCGTGCGGCTGCTCGGCCTGGACCCCTACGCGGTGCACGCCCTGCTCGCCGGGCTGGCCCCGGAGATCGACCGGGTGGCGGCGGACGCCGCGGCCCGCACCGACGACCCGGTCGACGACCTGCCGGCCGCGGGCGCCCCGCTGCTCGACATCGGCGCCGAGCTCCACGCCACCTGGGAGGTGCGTCTCTTTGCATCCTGAACAGCATGATCACGGCCCCGACGAGGTTCCCCACACCCACCCCGACCCCGGCGTCGACCCGCACGCCCCGCTGCACCCCGGCGCGCGGGCGCTGCGGATCGGCATCGGCGGCCCGGTCGGCTCCGGCAAGACCGCGCTGGTCGCGGCGCTGTGCCGGACGCTCGGCACGGAGCTGCGGCTGGCCGTGGTCACCAACGACATCTACACCACCGAGGACGCCGACTTCCTGCTGCGCAACGGGGTGCTGCCGGCCGACCGGATCCGCGCGGTGGAGACCGGCTGCTGCCCGCACACCGCCATCCGCGACGACATCTCCGCCAACCTCGACGCGGTCGAGGACCTGGAGGCGTCCCTCGGGCCGCTGGACCTGGTGCTGGTCGAGAGCGGCGGGGACAACCTGACCGCGACGTTCAGCAAGGGCCTGATCGACCAGCAGATCTTCGTGGTGGACGTGGCCGGCGGCGACAAGGTACCGCGCAAGGGTGGCCCCGGGGTGACCACCGCCGACCTGCTGGTGATCAACAAGACCGACCTGGCGCCGCTGGTCGGCGCCGACCTGGCGGTGATGGACCGCGACGCCACGGCGCGGCGCGGCACGCTGCCGACCGTGTTCCTGTCGCTGGTGCAGGACAGGGCCGCCACGGCGGTCGCGGAATGGATCCGCGCGCTGGTCGCGGCCCGGGTCCCGGCTGCCTGATGCGGGCCGAGGCGCGGATCGTCGCGGCGGCCGACGGCCGGGGCGGCACCCGGCTCGCCGTGCTGCGCGGCGAGTCGCCGCTGTTGCTGCGGCGCACCGGCCCGCGGACCGGCCCCGGCGTCACCGTGCACCTGGTCGGTGGCGCGGCCGGGCCGCTGCGCGGCGACGACCTGCGGCTGGACCTCGAGGTCGGCGCCGGGGCGCGGCTGACGGTGCGCAGCGTCGCCGCGCAGCTCGCGCTGCCGGGCCGGCCGGGCGCGCCCGCGTCGCGGCTGGAGATCCGGGCGACGGTCGCGGCGGGCGCGACGTTGCGCTGGCTGCCGGAGCCGCTCATCGCGGCCGCCGGCTGCGACCACCGGGCGATCACCCGGGTCGAGGTCGCCGCGGGCGGCACCCTGCTGTGGCGCGACGACCTGGTCTGCGGCCGGCACGACGAACCGTCCGGCGACGTGCACACCGACCTGTCCGTCCGGTACGCCGGCAGCACCCTCTACCGCCACGAACTGGCAGTCGGCCCACGGGCGCCGGGCTGGTCGGGTGCCGCGGTGCTCGGCGGCGGGCGGGCGGCGGGCTCACTCGTGCTGGCCGGACCGGACCTGCCCGCGGCGACGCTGCTCGGCGGGGACGCGGCGCTGATGCCGCTGGCCGGCCCGGGCATGCTGGCCACCGCCGTCGGCCGGGACATCCGCCAGGTGCGCGCCGCCCTCGACCCCCTGTGCGCCGAGCCGCGCCGGCTGCGGCCTGCCCGGCCCCGGGATAGCGCCCTCGGGCCGGCGGCGCCGTCACCGGGTGAAGGCCGGCCGGAACGCGTCGCGTCGTAGTCGGCCTGGGCCAGCGCCGCGTCCGCCTGGCGGTGCAGCACCACGCTGCTGACCGGGGGCGGCGGGGCGGCGGGGCGCCCGGGGCGCCCGAGGCGCCCGAGGCGGCCGAGGCGCCCGAGGCGGCCGAGGCGCCCGAGGCGGCCGAGGCGCCCGAGGCGGCCGAGGCGGCCGGGGGCGGCGGCGGTCAGGCACCCGGCCTGGGTCTGGCCGGCCTTGATGAACTTGGCCGGGTTGGTCCTGACGGTCGCGCAGTCCGCCTTGGCCGGCGCGGCCTTGACGGCGGCGCTCAGAGTGTCGCCCGCAGCCGGGGCGGGCTGGGCCTGCCGGGTCTTCGAGGCGCTGGGCTGCGGTGGCGGATCGCCGTCCACGCGCAACCCCGCTCCGCCCGGGCCCGAACGGCGGGTGGCCCCGCGACCGGATCACCGGCCGGGGGCCACCCGTCGTGGGGACGGCAGCCGCTCAGACGGCGACCACTCAGACGGGCGACCGCTCAGACGGCGACCGCTCAGGCGGGCGACCGCTCAGACGGCAGCCGCTCAGGCGGGCGACCGCTCAGACGGCAGCCGCTCAGGCGGGCGACCGCTCAGACGGCAGCCGCTCAGGCGGCGACCGCTCAGACGGCAGCCGCCCAGGCGGCGACCGCTCAGGCGGCGACCGCGATCGGGACGCCGTGGCTGTCGGTCAGCGCCAGCCGGGTCCGCAGGTTGCCCTGCTCGGCGACCCGGGCGAAGTACTCGGTCCGCCGCCGCTGCAGGCAGCCCTTGCGGGTCCGCGGTCCGCCCGCCGCCACGGTCAGCAGCTCCGGCGCCAGCGAGCTGTTCAGCCCTTCCCGGAGCAGGCGCAGCGCCTCGGTGCGCAGCTGGGAGATGCGCGACTCGGTGACCCCGAGCTCGGCGGCCACGTCGCTGAGCGGCTGCTCCTGCAGGAAGGACTGGGTGACCACCAGGCGCAGCCGTTCGGGCAGGGCCTGGATCGCCTGGTGCAGGTAGCCCAGCCGTTCCCGCTTGAGCAGCAGGTCCTCGGGCCCCTCAGAGAGCTCCGGGACCATCTCCTCGGCCGCGCCGGTGGGGAAACCCTGCAGGCTGAGCAGCGCGGCCTTCTGCACGTCGTCCTCGACGCTGGCCAGCTCGGCCACCCCGATGCCGAGCATCTCGGCGACCTCGGCCTCGGACGGGGTCCGGCCCAGCGCCGCGGTGAGCTCCTGGCGGGCGGTGGCCGTGCGGCGCGCCCGGGCGCGGACGCTCCGGCTGGCCCAGTCCTGGCCGCGCAGCTCGTCGAGCAGTGCGCCGCGGATCCGGACGGCGGCGAAGCGGTGGAACGGGATGCCCCGGCTCACGTCGAAGGAGCGCGCGGCCCCGAGCAGTGCGGCGAATCCCGCGGACGACAGGTCGTCGGCGTGAACGTGGCCGGGTACGCGGTTGAGCAGTTCCCGAACCAGGTGACCCACCATCGGCATGTGTTCGCGGACCAGGTCCTCGAGGTCGCGCGCGGACGGCGCGTCATGGACGATGCCGACGGTGGCGGGGAGTTCGGTCGTCACGGTCACGTGGTGTCCTCCTCGCTCGTACAAGCCGGCTGGTGAACCGGCTGATGAGGAGAACACTTATGGCCGAAAGGTGCAGTGGCGGCCGAACTCGGTTGCTTTTAAGGTGTTTTTTGCGAAAAAGGCTCAGCTATCGGAAGGACTCCCCGGGCCGGCTCCCACCGGCCACGCCGCTGTCTCAGCTGGCGAAGTGCGGGCGGCGCGGCGCGGCGACCAGGCCGCTCAGCTCGTGACGCACCCAGTTCATCCGGCGCACGGCGGCCTCGGGGTGGTCCCCGAACTCCTCCGCGACCCCGGCGGCGCATCCGTCGCTGCCGTGCCGCAGCAGCATGGCGGTGACGGTCTCTTCGAGTGTCTGCCGGCTCGGGCACTCGGACGGCTGCAGGTAGGAGACGAACAGCGCCTCCGCTGCCAGCTCCTGCACGGTACTGATCATGTCGAACTCCCCGATGTGCGACGACTTGCTCCGGTTCCAGCTAACGCTCGCCCCGGTGCCGATCGGAACCGCTCAGGTTGCAGACCGGTATCAGTCATCTTCCCCGGGGGCGTCAACCCGGCCCGCAGGCACGCCGAACCGTTTCGGACGGATTTCGGCTGAACGCGTTTGGTGGCCGTGGCGGGCCGCATCGGCGCCCGCGGGACTCAGTCCGAAGTTTACCCGCAGCTCGGGCGGCCCAACCGGGAACTCCGGTCGACCGCCCGAGGAAGCGCCTGTCGGATTTCAGCCGAACGTGCCCGGCGGCACCACCGTGTCGCCGTCGCCGCTGGTGACGTCGACCGGATCCGTGGTGGTGTCCAGCGGCGGCGGCGTGGTGGATTCCGAGGGTGAGGGCGACGGCGAGGAACTCGTGGTGACCGGCGGCGGGGAGGGCTCCACCTGGCCGTCACCGTCACCGTCGACTGTGCCGTCCCCGTCACCCGGGGGATCGATGATCGCCGGCGCCGTGCTCGACGGCGTGCCGCCGGCCGGGACCGTCGGGTTGACCGGCACCGGCACCGCGACGCCGCTCGGGTTGATCGAGATGCCCGGGATCGGCGAGTTGGTGGTCGGCACCGGGCCGAGCCGGACCGTGCCGTTGTCGAGCACCTCGACCGGCTGTGACGGCGCACCGGGCGCCGGCGAGACGAATGTCTGGCAGGCCGTCCCGGCCAGCTCGAAGACCATCGGCGCGGCGTTGCTGTCCTTGTAGCGGCCGGTGAACTGCAGTGTCTGGGTCTGCTGCGGGCTCAGCACGCTTTGCGACTGCACCGTGACGCCCCGGCCCTGCTGGTCCAGCTTGAGCCGGCCGTTGCCGGACACGATCTGGTCGCCGGGCATGACGAACCAGAGCTTCCAGTCCTTGATCGCCGCGGTGTCCCGGTTGGCGATCGTGATCGCCGCCTTGAACTTGTTGTTCGCCTCGGACCAGACCGCGTAGCTGACCACGCACTTGTTCGAGCCGGCCAGCGTGGTGGACTGCGCGTTCGGGGTGCGCGGCGCCTCGCCCGACGACAGCGCGGCCACGGCCAGGGCGGCGATCAGCACGGCGCCGCCGACCGCGCCGGACGTGATGATCAGGCGGCGCTTCTGGGGGACGCCGCCGTTGCGGCCGGGGCCCGAGGGGCCGCCGGCCGCCGCGCCGGGCCTGTTCTGCTTCGGCGGCACGCCGCCGCCGGACCGCGCCGGCGGGGCGGGCGGATCGTCGGCGCGGGCCGAGCTCCGGGGGGCCCCGTCCACGCCCGGGGCGGAACGCAGGGCCGGGCCGGTGGAGGCGGCCGAGGCGGCGTCGGCGGACGGCGGGGCCGCCGGGGCCGGGGGCACGGGGCCGAAGCGGCTGTTGCGCGCGCCCCGCTGCGGCGGCGCCGAGACCGAGCCGACCGCGGCCTCGACCTCGGCGACCGAGACGGGCTGCGGGGCCGGCGCGCCCACCGGAGCCGGCGAGACCGGCGCCTGGGAGGCGAGACCGGACGCGGGCACGGCGGCGACGCCCCGGCCCGGGGCCGCGGGCTGCCGCTGGGCGTGACCCGGGCGGACCCGGCCGAAGCCGTCGGTGTCCCGGTGGGCCGACGGCAGGATCGTGGTGTCCTCGCCGTTGTCGGCCCAGTCCGGCACGTACGCCCGGGCGGCGGGCACGCCGGCCGAGACCGTGCCGAGCACGTGCGCCAGCTCGGCGCTGGACGGGCGGTCCGCGGGCCGCTTCTCCAGGCACCGGGCGATCAGCGCGGAGACCGCGCCGGGCAGGCCCTCGACGGCCGGCAGCGGCTCGGGCTCGGTGTACTGGTGCGCGCGCAGCAGGGCGGTCGTCGTGCCGACGTCCCAGGGCAGCTGGCCGATCAGCGTGCGGTAGATCAGCAGGCCCACCGCGTACACGTCGGTGGCCGGGCTGACCTGGCCGCCCTCGAGCCGCTCGGGCGCCAGGTAGGCCGGCGTGCCGAGCAGGCTGCCGTCCGGGTCGATGTCGTTCTCGCCGATCAGGGCCGAGATGCCGAAGTCGACGACCTTGGCGCCGCCGGGCGTGAGCATGACGTTGGCCGGGGTGACGTCGCGGTGCACGATGCCCCGGGCGTGCGCGGCGGCCAGCGCCGCCGCCACCTCGGAGGAGATCCGGACCGCGGCCGGCCACGGCAGCCGGCGCGAGCGGGCCAGCACGGCGGCCAGCGACTCGCCGTCGACCAGCTCCATGACCACGTACGGCACCGGCTCACCGTCGACGGTGGTCGCCTCGCCGTAGTCGTAGACGTTGGTGATGTGCGGGTGGCTCAGGCGCGCGGCGGCCTGGGCCTCCGCGCGGAGCCGTCGCCGGAACGAGGGATCGGTGCTCGTCGAGGGCGGCAGGACCTTGACCGCCACCTGCCGTCCGAGCACTTCGTCGAACCCTCGCCAGACCACAGACATCCCGCCGGCGCCGAGCCGCTCGACCAGTCGGTAGCGACCGGCCAGCAGACTCGAACCGGGCAGGTCCGTCGTGCTCATGTGCCCCCACATGCGCGATCGGAAGAAACATCAGAACTACACCGCCATGCGTCCTGATGCCGGGGCGGTTGTCGGTCCGCCGTTGGACCGAGCATTCCCCATCGACGGCAGGGATGTTAGCGGACGATCGGCCACTGTCTCGACTCCTCGCCGACCCGGATGACCTGCGCGTCGTCACCCTCTGTTCGCGGCCGTGCGCCTGCGGTGGACATGTGATCGTTTCGATAAAACCCCAGGTCAGCGCTGTATAGACGGTCATGAGAAACGATTGCTGACCGCTATGTCTGATTCGTCGGAATTTGCGGCAGGGCCCGGATTCCCGCGAATCCACAACGGAATCTGCACGTGCAGTCGCTCTTGCATCACCGATAGGAACAAGAAGCCCTTTTGCGAGTCACTCTCATCTATACCCTGGGTGATGATTGCCACAGGGCAATGACCTGGGGACCCCCGCCCGATCGGATGATTTCCCGTCACCGATCATTCTTTGTTCCCGCAAGCTACCCGCGGTGCGGACAAATCACCCGATTCAGCGAACTCTCACGGGGACACCGGCGTTCCGGCCGGCCGGGACGCGCCGCGGTCGGCCTCCCGCAACCGCGCCGGATGGGCGGGCAGCCGCTCGGCGTGCACCACCGTGGAGTCGGCCGGCACCGCGCCCAGCCCGGCCAGCAGATCCAGCATCGGGGCGAGCTTCTCGTAGAGCACCAGGATCACGTCACCGGGCACCGCCAGCAGCAGCGCGGCCTCCACCGCGGCCCGGTAGCCGGGCGCCCGGACCGCCCGCAGCAGCGGCCGGCGGGCCCGCATCTCCCGTTCCACCAGCGCGGACACCTCCCCTGGCGTACGGCCGCGCGGGTCCTCGTCGTCGTACAGCACGGCCCGGGTGACCCCGTCCGCGAGCACCTGGGCCGAGGCTGCCAGCAGGTCGTCGCGGCGGTCGCCGGGCAGCGTGACCACGGCCAGGCAGCGCCGCGGCCCCCAGAGCCGGTGCAGGGTCCGCAACACGGTCGCGATGGCCGCGGGATTGTGCGCGTAGTCGACGAACAGCGTCACCTCCCCGAGCCGCAGCAGCGTGCCCCGCCCGGGGTTGTCCACCCGCGGCTCGAAGGCCGACAGCCGCTCCACCACGTTCTCCAGCGACGCGCCGAGCGCCCGGGCGGCGGCCGCCGCGGCCAGGGCATTGACGGCCGCGTACGGCGCCGCACCCCCGAACGCCCCGGGCACGTCCACAACCCGCAGCAACGGGGTGCGCCGGGCCCCGGTGGCCTGCACCAGCCAGCCGTCCTGGAGCAGGTATGCCGCGCCGCCACGGCCCAGGTGCTCGGCCAGCACCGGCTGCCGGGCGTCGGTGCCGAACCAGACGATGCGCTTGCGGTCCGCGCGCACCCGGGGCCGTTCGGCGATGCTGCGCACCCACGGGTCGTCGGCGTTGAGCACCAGCGTGCCGCCGTCCCGGACCCGCTCGGCGACCAGGGCCTTGACGTGGGCCAGGTCCTCGATCGAGTCGATGCCGTCCTGGCCCAGGTGGTCGGCGGTGATGGTGGTGAGCACGCCGACGTCGGTCCAGTCATAGCCGAGCCCGCGGCGCAGCGTGCCGCCCCGCGCGGTCTCCAGGACGGCCGCCTGCACGCCGGGGTCGCCGAGCACCATCTGCGCCGACCGCGGCCCGGTGGCGTCGCCGAGGTACACCGGCCGGCCGTCGATGACCACCCCCTCGGTGCTGGCCACCCCGACCCGCAGCCCGGTGCCGGCCAGCAGGTGGGCGATCAGCCGGGTCACGGTCGTCTTGCCGTTGGTGCCGGTCACCGCGACCGTCGGGATCCGCCCGTCGGAGCCGCCGGGGAACATCGCCCGCACGATCGCGTCCCCGACGTCGCGGGACCGCCCACGGGCCGGCGCGAGGTGCATGCGCAGCCCCGGCACGGCGTTCACCTCGATCACCCCGGCGGACAGCCGCTCCGGGTCGCCGGTCGGCGGCAGCGGCGCGGCGATGTCGGCCAGCCGCAGGTCGATGCCCGCGATGTCGAGCCCGACCAGGGCGGCGACGCGCAGGCAGAGCCGGGTCACGTCGGGGTGCACCCGGCCGGTGACGTCGCTGCCGGTGCCGCCGGTGGACAGGTTCGCGTTGTCGCGCAGCCACACCTGCCGGCCGGCCGCCGGCACGCTGTCCGGCGTCAGGCCCTGATGGTCCAGCACGGCCAACGCGACGTCGTCCAGGTCGATCCGGGTCAGCACCCGGGCGTGCCGGACGCCGCGGCGCGGGTCGGCGTTGGTCCGTGCGACCAGCTCGGCGACCGTGCCCGCGCCGTCGCCGACGACGTGCGCGGCGACCCGCTCGGCGGCGGCCACCACCTCGCCCGCGACGATCAGCACCCGGTAGTCGCGCCCGGCCAGCTGGCGTTCCACCACGATGTCGCCGCCCGCGGCCGCGAACGCCCGTTCCACCTCGGCGGCGGTGCGCAGGTTGAGCACGACGTGCTCGCCCTGGCGGCCCTGGCGCGGCTTGACCACAACCGGCGCGCCGAGTTCGGTCAGCAGCCGTACCGCCTGCTCCGCGGTGCGCGCGGCGCCGCCGGGCGCGACCGGCACGCCGGCGTCCTCGAGCAGCCGCCGGGTGATCTGCTTGTCGGCGGCGATGTCCACGCCGACCCCGCTGGTCCGGTCGGTCATCGCCGCCCAGGCCAGCCGCCGCCGGGTGCCCCAGCCGAGCCGCAGCAGGCTGAGGTCGGCGTAGCGCTCGACCGGGATGCCCCGGCGCCGGGCCGCGGCGATGATCGACCGGGTGCTCGGCCCGGTGGCCTCGCGGTCGGCCAGCTCGCTCAGCGCGGCGAGGTGCCCGGTGAGCACCGCGGCCGGCACGGACTCGCCGCCCGCGACCGCGGCGACCAGCTCGGTCGCGGTCTCCAGCAGCTCGGCCGGCAGCGTGGACTCCGCCGACTCGTCGACCGGGCACTCCAGGATCAGGTCGTAGTGCCCGGGCTCGCCGGCCGAGACGGTACGCCCGAAGCTCACGTCACGCCCGATCCGCTGCGACAGCTCGATGGCGACGTGCTCGGTGACGTGGCCGAAGTAGGTTCCGCCGCGCATCCGGCTGACGAAGCCGCCGGGCACCCCGGCCGCGCAGTGGTGCTCGGACAGGCCCGGCAGCGCCCGCAGGAGGCGTTCGGTGAAGCCGGTGACGTCGGTGGTCTCGCGGGCGGTCAGCTCGTCGAGGTGCAGCCGGGCCACGATGGCCGGCCGGGAGAGGTGGACGTTGGGGCCGCGCAGCCGGTGGATGCCGAGGATCTTCATGCGGCCAGCTCCCGGTCCCGGGCGGTCCCGGCGAGCAGCGCGGGACGGCGGCTGGACATTTCGAACCGGCACCCGGCGGGCAGCACGTGCACCCGCGCGCCGGTGAGCGTGATCGGCCCGGTGGCCGGCACCTGGATGTCGGTGGCCGCGCCGGCGTCGACGACGGTGACCGTGCCGGTGCCGAGCACCTCGAAGCAGTCGCCCTCGGCCAGGATGGCGGTGTCCTCGTCGATGCCGAGGCCGAGCTCGTGCGGGTAGAGGGCGACCGCGCTGAGCAGCCGGTTGAGCCGGCCGCGCTCGGCGAAGTGCATGTCGATCAGGACGCCGGGCAGGAACTCCAGCCCGGGCCCGGTGCGCACGCTGTCCCGGGAGACGCCGGGGCCGTCGCCGCCGAGGATCATGGTGCCGGACATCATCGCGGCGCCGGCGCTGGTGCCGCCGAGCACGATCGTCCCGCCGTGCACCAGCGTCTGCAGCGCCGAGTCGGTCAGGGTGCCGCCCAGCACGGTGGTGATCCGCAGCTGGTCGCCGCCGGTGAAGAAGACGCCGGTGGCGGTGGCGAGCGCCTGCACCACGGCGGGCTCGTTGGCCTGGGCCCGGTTCTCCAGCCGCAACGCCCGCACCCGGCCCGCGCCGAGGCGGGTGAACAGGGTGGCGTACTCGGCCTCCAGCACGGCCGGCTCGGCGCTGGCGGTGGCGATGACGATGACCTCGGCGGCGCGCCCGCCGGCCAGCTCGACGAAGCGGCGCAGGATCGCGGTGCCCCCGGGGCCGTAGCGTTCGGCACCGCCGATCACGAGCAGCCGGGAGCGCCGGGATTGATCGACGAGTGCCACGCCGCGCCTCCTGTACGGCCGCGCTGCGGACACCGGCGGCCTGAGTCGAGGCTAAACGGAACAAACCCGGAACATCCGGCTAATCGGCGGAGTCGGCGGGCAGCAGCTGCACCACCGCGGGCGGCCCGCCGGCCGGTGCCCGGGCCCGCTGCTCCCCGTCGGCCAGCAGCAGCCGCCGGTCGAAGCCTGGGCCACGCGCGGGGGCCCTAGCGGCGGCGCTTGGCTCCCGGGCCCGGGCGGGGCACGACGTCGCGGTAGTCGGCGACCCGGTGGCCGTCGGCACAGTGCAGCTCGGTGTGGATCTCGGCGCCGCAGTCGCGGTGGGCCATCTCCAGCGGCGGCCCCTCCGGGTCGGCGAGGTAGCGGTCGCCCCACTCCTTGACCGCGGTGAGCACCGGGTAGAGGTCGAGCCCCTTGGCGGTGAGCCGGTACTCGTGCCGGAGCCGCGCCCCCGGCTCCTGGTACGGCTCCCGGCGCAGCAGCCCGTGCTCGACCAGCGAGGCGAGCCGGTTGGCGAGCACCTGGCGCGGGATGCCGGTGCGCTCGCGCATGTCGGCGAAGCGGCGCACCCCGTTGAAGATCTCGCGCAGCACCACCATGGTCCACTTCTCCCCCAGCACGCCCATCGCCCGGCCGATCGTGCAGGTGTCGATGGACCAGTCCAGGGCCGGCGGGCGCGGCAGAGTGGGATGCATGACACCGAGGCTAGGTCTGTTTGACAGACACAGCAAGCCCGTGCCAGGCTGCGTCCATGATGCAGACCCAGGATGAGACCCGCACCCGCACCTACTCCTGGACCAGCCCGGCCGAGCACGCCGCCCTGCTGGCCGGCACCGGCGGGCTGGAGCTGCTGCGCGGCATGGCGGCCGGCGAGCTGCCGCCCCCGCCGATCATGAACCTCATCGACCTGTCCGGGATGGAGGTCGAGGAGGGCAGCGTCACGTTCTTCCTGGACCCGCAGGAGTTCCACTACAACCCGCTCGGCACGATGCACGGCGGCGTGATCTCCACCCTGCTGGACAGCGCGGCCGCGTGCTCGCTGCACTCGACCCTGCCGGCCGGCGTCGGCTACACCTCGCTGGATCTCAACGTGAAGTTCCTGCGCGCGGTGACCGTCGACTCCGGACGCCTGGCCTGCAAGGGCGGCGTGCTGCAGAAGGGCCGCCGGACCGCGCTCACCGAGGCCCGGCTGACCGACTCCGCGGGACGCCTCATCGCGCACGCCACGTCGAGCTGCATGATCTTCGGCTGACCCCTACACCGCCAGCAGCCCGCGCACCGACTCGTCGCCGAGCTCCGCGGCGGTCCCGGAGCGGACCACCTCGCCGGCGTCCAGGATCACGAACCGGTCGGCGAGCCGCAGCGCCAGCTCCAGATACTGCTCGACCAGCAGGATGGTCAGCCCGGCGGCGTGCAGCTGCCGGATCGCCTCCTCGATCTCGAGCACGATCGACGGCTGGATGCCCTCGGTCGGCTCGTCCAGCAGCAGCATCCGCGGCTCGGCGACCAGCGCCCGGGCGATCGCCAGCTGCTGCTGCTGACCGCCGGACAGGAAACCCGCCCGCCGCTTGAGCAGCCCGCGCAGCGCCGGGAACAGGTCGAACGCCTCGTCGACCACGCCGGCCCGGCGGTGGCCCGCGGCCTCCCGGGCCACCTGCAGGTTCTCCGCGACGGTCAGCTGCGGGAAGGTCTCGTGGCCCTGCGGCACGTACCCCAGCCCGAGCCGGACCCGCTCGTGCACCTTGAGCCGGCTCAGCTCGTGGCCGTCGAACGTGACCGTGCCGGACCGGGACGGCAGCACCCCCATGATCGCCTTGAGCAGGGTGGTCTTGCCGACCCCGTTGCGGCCCATCAGGCAGACCAGCGCGCCCGCCGGCGCCGCCAGGGCGACCCCGAAGAGCACCTGCGCCCGGCCGTACGACACGTGCAGGTCGTTGACCTCCAGCACGTCACGCCACCTCGCTCTCCAGCTCGTCGCGGGACCGTCCCAGGTAGACCTCCTGGACCCGCGGATCGGCCTGCACCTCCGTGACCGTGCCCTCGCGGAGCAGCTTGCCCTCATGCAGCACGGTCACCGTGCTGGCGAAGCGGCGCAGGAAGTCCATGTCGTGCTCGACCACCAGCACGGTGTGGTCGCGGGCCACCGACCGCAGCAGCTCGCCGGTGCGCTCCCGCTCGTCGCGGCTCATCCCGGCGACCGGCTCGTCGAGCAGCAGCAGCCGGGGCCGCTGCACCACGAGCATGCCGATCTCCAGCCACTGCCGCTGGCCGTGCGACAGCACCCCGGCAGGCCGGTACGCCAGCGCGCCCAGGCCGATGGTGTCCAGCGCCGCGGCCACCTCGTCGGTGACGCCGCGCCGGCGGCGCAGCAGCGCCGGCAGCCGCCGCCGGAAACCCGCTGCCAGGTCCAGGTTGTCGACGACGCTGAGCTCCTCGAACACCACCGAGGTCTGGAAGGTACGGCCGACGCCCGCGCGCACCACCTGGTGCTCGCGGCGGCCGACGAGTTCCTGCCCGGCGAACGTGACCGAGCCGGACGCCGGCCTGGTGAGCCCGGTGATGACGTCGATCAGCGTGGTCTTGCCGGCGCCGTTGGGTCCGATGAGGAACCTCAGCTCGCCGGCGTCGAGGGAGAAGTCCAGGTCGGTGATGGCGTGGAAGCCGGAGAAGACGACGTTGAGGCCACGGACCTCGAGGAGCCTGCTCACACCCGTACCTCCTCTCGGACGGGCGGAGCCGGCGCCGCCGGACGGCGCCGGGCCGCGACCAGATCGCGCAGCTGGGTGACCAGGCCGGCCAGGCCGCGCGGCGCCCAGAGCATGACCGCGACGAACAGCGCGCCCTGCACGTAGAGCCAGCCGTCCGGCCACTGCTCGCTGAAGACGGTTTTGGCGTAGCCGAACAGCAGCGCGCCGCCGACCGCACCGGCCAGCGAGTACCGCCCGCCGATCGCCACCCCGATGAGCAGCTCCAGCGAGGCCACCACGCCCAGGTTGGCCGGGGTGAGCAGGCCGACCACCGGGACGAACAACGCGCCCGCGATCCCGGCCAGCCCGGCCGACACCGCGAAGGCGAAGGTCTTGACCAGCGCCGGGTCGTAGCCGAGGAACCGGACCCGGTCCTCGCCGTCGCGGATCGCCACCAGCAGCCGGCCGTAACGGCTGCGGGCGAGCTGCCGGACGGCCAGATAGGACAGTCCTAACACGACCACGATGGCGAAGTAGAGGATCCGCCGGTCCGCGTCGTCGTAGAGGTCAAGGCCGAAGAAGAGCTGAAAGTTGGTCAGGCCGTTGGTGCCGCCGGTCAGCCCCTGCTGGCCGACCAGCAGGATGACGAACGCCGCGGCCAGCGCCTGCGACAGCACCGCGAAGTACGCGCCCCGCACCCGTTGCCGGAAGACCAGCAGGCCCAGCAGCACCGCCACCGTCACCGGCAGCACGACCACCATCGCCAGCGCGAAGACCGGGTTGGCGAACGGCTTCCAGAGCAGCGGCAGTTGCTCGACACCGCTCCACGACATGAAGTCGGGCAGCTGCCCGGGCCCGGCCTCGACCAGCTTGAGGTGCATGCCCATGGCATAGCCGCCGAGCCCGAAGAACACCCCCTGCCCCAGCGTCAGCATGCCGCCGCGGCCCCAGGCCAGCGCGATGCCGACCGCGACGATCGCGTAGCAGAGATACTTGGCCAGCAGGTCGAGCCGGAACGGCGTGAGCAGCAGCGGCGCCACGAGCAGCAGGACCGCGACAGCGACGAAAGCGGCTTTGTTCTTCATGTCAGCGCCCTCGATCGCAGGACGAACATGCCCTGGGGCCGGAACTGCAGGAACGCGATGATCACGGCGAACACCACCACCTTGGCGAGGCTGGCCCCGTTGGCCGTCCAGAACTCGACGAAGCTGTTCAGCACGCCCAGCGCGAACGCCGCGATGACCGCGCCGCGCAGCTGGCCGAGCCCACCGGCGACCACCACCAGGAAAGCGTCCACGATGTACGCGCTGCCCAGCGTCGGCCCGACCGGGCCGATCAGGGTCAGCGCGACCCCGGCCACCCCGGCCAGCCCGGAGCCGATGAAGAAGGTGGCCTGGTCGACCCGGCCGGTCGCCACCCCGCTCACCGCCGCCAGCTGCCGGTTCTGCATGACCGCGCGCATCCGCCGGCCCTGCTTGAGCTTGCTCAGGTACAGCGAGATCGCCACCACGCAGCCGACCGCCAGCACCAGGATGAACACCCGGTTGTACGGCATCCGCACGCCGCCCAGGTCGATCCCGCCGGTGAGCCAGCCCGGCGCGGTGACCTGGACGTTGGGCGCCCCGAACAGGTCCCGGGCCAGCTGCTGCAGGATCAGGCTGATGCCGAAGGTCAGCAGCAGCGTGTCGAGCGGCCGGCCGTAGAAGCGCCGGATGAACAACCGTTCCAGGATCAGCCCGAGCACCCCGCCGACGGCGAAGGCGACGGGCAGCGCCACCAGCACGGCCTGCTCGCCGACCAGCGGCTGCAGGACGTACGCGGTGTACGCGCCGGCCATGATGAACTCACCGTGGGCCATGTTGATGACGCCCATCTGGCCGAACGTGAAGGTCAGGCCCAGCGAGGCGAGCAGCAGCACCGCGCCGATGCTCGCCCCGATGACCAACTGGTTCAGAGTGCCCATGACTCGCTCAGGACGCCAGGCCGGCGGCCCACGGGTAGCCCTTGAGGTACGGATCCGGCTTCACCGGCGCGCCGGAGTTCCACACCTCCTTGATCTGGCCGTCCGGCTGGATCAGGCCGATCCGCGCGGTCTTGTAGACATGCTGGTTCTCGCCGTCGATGGTGACCTTGCCCTCGGGCAGGTCCAGCACGATCCCGCCGGCCGCCTTCTTGACCGCCTCGACCTCGACGCTGCCCGCCTTGGTGGCCGCGGCGGCCCAGAGCTTGACCGCGTTGTAGCCGGCCTCCATCGGGTCGGAGGTCACCTTGGTGGGGCCGTACTTGGCCTTGTAGGCCTTGACGAACTCGGTGTTCGTGGCGCCCTCGGTGGTCTGGTAGTAGTTCCACGCGACCAGGTGACCGGCGATGTTGGCCGGCCCGATGCCACCGACCTCCTCCTCGGCGACACTGACGCTCACCGTGGGCATGGTCTTGTCGGTGAACCCGGCGCTGCGCAACTGCTTGAAGAAGGCGACGTTGCTGTCCCCGTTGAGCGTGTTGAAGACGACGTCGGGCTTGGCCTGACCGAGCTTGTTGGCGATCGTGGAGTATTCGGTGTTGCCCAGCGGGGTGTACTCCTCCCCCACGACCGACATCCCGTTCGCCGCCGCGTACGCCTTGATGATCTTGTTGGCCGTCCGCGGGAAGACGTAGTCACTGCCGACCAGGAAGACGGACTTCTTGCCCTGCTGCTTGAGATAGTCCAGGGCGGGAACGATCTGCTGGTTGGTGGTCGCGCCGGTGTAGAAGATGTACGGCGAGCTCTCCAGCCCCTCGTACTGCACCGGATACCAGAGCAGCGCCTTGTTGCGCTCGAAGACCGGCAGCATGGCCTTGCGGCTGGCCGAGGTCCACCCGCCGAAGGTGGTGGCGACCTTGTCCTCGTTGATCAGCTTCTGCGCCTTCTCGGCGAAGGTCGGCCAGTCCGACGCGCCGTCCTCCACAACGGGCTCCAGCTTCTTACCGAGTACGCCGCCGGCCGCGTTGACCTCCTCGACGGCAAGCAGCTCGGAGTCGCGGACGGTCACCTCGCTGATCGCCATCGTGCCACTGAGCGAGTGCAGGATGCCGACCTTGATGGTGTCGCCGTCGGAGCCGTCGCCTGAGGTCGGGTCATCGGCGCAACCGGCAACCGCCAAGGTCGTGGTGAGAAAAAGGATCGAGAGGGTCTTCAGCCACTTGGCAGATGACATGGGACTGTCCCTTCGCCCGCGGGGGGTGGTGCCCCGAAAGCTAGAAACAGCGGGTTTCACGGAACGTATCGACGCATGTCGAATAAGTTAACGTGACCTCACAGGCCACATAGGATCATCGTGACAGGAGTGGCAATGCCCAGCGGAATCCTGATCCCCGGCAGCCTCGGCACGGTCCAGACCACCCTGCTCGACCTGGCCTGGGAGGCCCTGACCGACCGGCGCGCACTCATCGAGGAAGTCACCTGGACAACCCCGGAGGGCCTGGTCGAAGCCGGCCCGGAACCCTTCGTCCGAGCCTGCGTGGCGGCGGCCCTGCACCGCCTGAAGCAACGCGACCCCGAAGCCCGCCCGGTCCTGATCGCCAAGTCCCTGGGCACTCATGCGTCAGGCTTGGCAGCCGACCACGAACTGCCGGCAATCTGGCTGACCCCGCTGCTGCACCTCCCATCGGTGGTGGCGGCAATAACCCGCAACCCGGCACCCCAGCTGCTGATCGGCGGCACGGCTGACGCCTCCTGGCTCCCAGCGGCAGCCAACTCGACCGGCGCCCAACTCCTGACCATCCCGGACGCGGGCCACTCCCTCCGCCCACCGGGAAACCTCCGCGACTTCGCCACGGCACTGGCCACAATAGGCACCGCAATCGAAACCTTCCTGAACACCAACCAACCCTGACCCCCCAAAACTCACAAACCGGTCGCGAGCCAAACGCCCCCAAGCACCTCGCCCGACCCCGAACCAGCAGCTCCACCCGACCGCCGCAAGACCCAGGCATGACGAAAGACGCGATTAGCCCTGGTAGGGGATGATTCGCACTTTCCGGCGGACCGCGCAGCGCTCTACCCACCCCCATCACCACAAGATCCACATAAGACCAAGCCCAACCGAACCCGCCACGACGACGCAGACCCCACCGGCGAGGCAGCCACCAAAGACAGACCGAGTCCCGCCCAACCGGGCTGGCCGGGGCGGGCCGGCCGGGGCGGGCTGGGCGGGCCGGCCGGGGCGGGCTGGGCGGGCCGGCCGGGGCGGGCTGGGCGGGCCGGCCGGGGCGGGCTGGGCGGGCCGGGCGGGGCGGCCGGGGCGGGCTGGGCTGGGCGGCCGGGCTGGCGGGGCTGGCCGGGCGGGGCGGCCGGGGCGGCCAAGTCGGGGCGGGCTGGCTGGCCGGGCCGCCGGGCTGGCCGGGCGGGCCGGGGCGGGCCGGGGCGGGGCGGCCGGGGCGGGGCGGGGCGAGCGGGCGGGGGCGCTCCGGCGGACTTTGTGCCGCTGGGGTCAGCTCCTTGGGCTCAGCCGGTGGTTGCAACACCTGTCGTTGATCGTTGATCAAGACGGGGTGTGTGCAGATGGCACCACGATTGTCGTCCGGAGAACGCG
>NZ_JBITLX010000050.1:0-38209 GCF_044465625.1 Actinoplanes sp. NPDC049599 | reverse complement strand
CCGCGATCTGGCACAACTGGCGCATCAACGCCGACGTCAAGCGTTCCTTGATCGCGTACGACCACTGAACTCATAAGGAATCACTCGTCTAGAGGTTGGTGTCTCGCCAGAGGCGGGAGGGAGTGGCGTCGCAGAAGTACAGGACGACGGCCGTGCCCGGGCCGGCGCTCCCACCGGCAGGGGACAGGCACAGGCCGCTCGCGACGTTCCGGATGGACAGGTAGCTGGTGTTCGCCAGCGGCGCGAGCTGCCAGGCGCGCACCGGGTTGGTGTCGCAGGCGTACTGGACGACCACGGTGTTCAGGCCGGTGGCGCCGCCGGCCGGGGACAGGCACAGGTCACTGCCGACATTCCTCAGGTAGTAGCTGTCGTCGGTGCCGAAGGGGACCAGCCGCCAGAGCCGGGCGGGGTTACCGTCGCAGGCGTTCTGGACGGCTGTGGCGTTGCTGAGCTTGCTTTCCCCGGCGACGGTCAGGCACAGGCCGCCGCTGTTGGCGTTCGAGAACCGGTACGCGGGGAAGCGGTTCCACTTCCGGGCCGGGTGCTGGTCGCAGGTGTACTGCACGACGGTGGCGTTGAGCCCGGTGCTGCCGCCCGCCGGGGAGAGGCAGAGTTGGCTCTTCACGTTCCTGAGCTGGACACCGTCGCCGCTGCCGATGAGCTCCCAGGAGCGGGACTGGTCCTGGTCGCAGAAGTACTGCACGACGGTCACATTGAGGCCGGTGCCGCCGCCCGCGGGCGACAGGCACAGGGCCGTGCCGCGGTTCCTGATGGAGGAGAAACCCTCACCGCCGGGGCTGTCGACCAGCTCCCACGACCGGCTGGCGTGGCCGTCGCAGGAGTACTGGACGATCGTGACATTGAGGCCGGCACTGCCCCCGGCGGGGGAGAGGCAGAGACGGCTGCTGACGTTCTGGAACTTGAACCCGGGGCCGCCACCGCCGGCCCTGGCGGGCGCGGCCGTCAGGAAGCCGACGATCAGAGCGATCGCCGCGACCACCAGGACTGATCTGCGCCGGGATGGGCGGATGACAAGCATGACTGCCCTCTTTCGTCGACCCCCGACGGTACGGACAACCAACCCGTCGCTGATCCTCCTTTCGTGCCGGTGTCGCCCGGTGCCGTCCGGACCTCACCCGCCGGGGCACCAACTGGTCAATGTCGCCCGGCCGGGCTGACCGCCATCAGCACCTTGCGGCGGGAGCCGAGGGTGAAGGCGATCCCGCCCAGCGCGGCCGCCGCCCCGCTCAGGAGCAGCGTCGTGCGGTAGCCGAAGTGCTCGACCGACAGGCCGGACAGGATGCCGGAGACCAGCAGGCCGGCGATGGACGCGTTGGCGAACAGCGTGGTGGCGCGGCCGGTTGCCGGGGCGAGCAGGTCCTGGAAGTAGCGGATGCCGGCCGCACCGACGATCGCGATCCCCACGCCGCGGAGGACCTGGGCGGTCACCAGCATCGGCATGCCCGACGACCCGACCGTCAGGGCGTAGTAGCAGACGAAGGAGCCGAAGCCGCCGAGGATCAGCGCCCGTTGACTGACCCGGGCGGGCACCACGGCCAGCCCGAGCGTGGCGACCACCTCGACCGCGGCGCAGACGCTGAAGAGCACGCCGACCGAGGCGGGCTGCTGGTGCAGGGCACGTGTGACGAACAGCGGCAGCGCCAGGCCGCCCGCGAACATCGCGGTGAAGAACAGGGTGACGCTCACGGTGAGCAGCACCGGGGTGCCGCCCGGCGCCGAGCTCGCGGTCGGGACGGCCCCGGGCCGGGGCACGAGCAGGACCGTCAGCGCGGAGGCCAGGAACACCCCGGCGGCCGTCCACATCAGCCAGGAGTAGCCGCCGCGGGACAGGATCAGCGCGCCCAGCAGCGGGCCCACGGCCCACGCCAGGGACCAGGCCGAGCGCAGCAGCGGCGCCGAACGCTGCCCGGCGGCGCCCTCGCCGAGCACCGCGCGGGCCAGGGCGAACAGCTGCGGGAAGGCCGCACCCATCGCGCCGAGCACCGTGGCCGCCATCAGGATCAGCACCACGAAGCTCGACGCCCGGGGCAGCAGCAGATAGCCGGCCGCGCCCAGCAGCGTCACCACGATCGCGTACGTGCGCGCGGGCCGGCGGTCGAACAGCCGGCCCAGCCACCAGCTGATCGTGATCCCGGCGAGCGCGGACACCGAGGCCCACACGCCGATCTGCAGCGGCGAGAGCCCGACCACGTCGGCGCCGAACAGCACGATGTAGGAGTTGACCATCGCGTCCGCGATGCCGAGCAGGAGGACGGCGGCGGCGAGCGCGAGGAGGGGCACGTGATCTTCGTACCGGCCGGGTCGCCCCCGGCGATACCCATTTACGGGCCGGTAGGCTGGGCTCGGGAGGCTGAGATGGCTCAACACGGCTGGCAGGCGCTCCGGGCCATGATCGCCACAGCGGCCGTCATGGCGGCGCTGGCCTGCAGTCCCTCGGACGGGCCCGGGCCGGTGACGGAGTCCCCGTCGGCCCTGCCGGCGGGTGGCACCGGCACGGTGGAGATCGGCGGCCGGCGGGTCACCGTGCACGTCCCGGAGGACTACGGCCCGGCCCGGCCCGCGCCGCTGGTCATCGGCCTGCACGGATACACCTCCGACGCCGCGGAGCTGGAGTCGTACCTGCGGCTGACCCCCGAGTCGGAGCGGCTGGGATTCGTCTACGCCTACCCGGACGGGTCCGTCAACGACCGGGGCGAGCGCTTCTGGAACGCCACCGACGCCTGCTGCGCGTTCGGCGGTCCGCAACCCGACGACTCGCGGTACCTCAGCGAGCTGATCTCCACGATCCAGGGCACCTACCGGATAGACCGCGCCCGCGTCTACCTGATCGGCCACTCCAACGGCGGGTTCATGGCGTTCCGGATGGCCTGTGACCACGCCGACCAGATCGCCGCGATCGTCTCCCTCAACGCCGCGAGCTGGAACGACCCCGCACGATGCCGGCCGTCCGAGCCGGTGAGCGTGCTGGCCGTCCACAGCAGCACCGACGAGACCATCGCGTTCGGCGGCGGCCTCATCGGCGGCGCCGCCTACCCGTCGGCGGCCGGCACGGTCACCCAATGGCTGGGCTTCAACGGGTGCGCCCCGGCCGGCCGGGACGCGCCGAAGCTCGATCTGGTCGCCGACCTGCCGGCCGCCGAGACCTCGGTACGCAGCTACGCGCGGGGTTGCGCCGCCGGGTCGACCGTGCAGCAGTGGACGATCAACGGTGGCCCGCACGTGCCCCAGCTGGGTTCGGCCTTCACCCCGGCCGTGGCCGACTTCCTGCTCTCCCGGGCCAAACCTGCCCGGTAACCGGGTTCGGGACGGAAGTCCCTGGCACGTCACCGCGGAGAGGGCCAATGTCAACGGTGACGCGGAGGTGCCACATGACCTATCACATCGAGACCCGTAGCCTGACCGCCCAGCCCACCGCGGTCATCCGGTCCAGCATGCCGGTCGCCCAGCTGCGCGGCTGGCTCGCCGGCGCGTACCAGGAGCTCGACCGCTACCTGGCGGAGCAGGGGATCAGTGCGGTCGGGCCGCCGTTCGCCCGGTACGCCTTCCACGGGGCCGTCGTCGACGTGGAGGCCGGTTTCCCGGTCCCCGGGCCGGTGCCCGACAGCGGCCGCTGGGTCACGGCGTCGCGGCTGCCCGCCGGACCGGTGGCGGTCGCCGTCCACGAGGGCCACTACCAGGATCTTGGGCTTGCCTACCAGGCCGTCACCGGCTGGTTGAAGGAGCGGGGCCTCGAGCCTGCCGGGCCGCACTGGGACGTGTACTACACGAATCTCGCCGCCCAGCCGGACACCGCCACGTGGCGGACGGATGTGGTGGCGCCGTACCGGATCGGTTGACCGCGACCTTTTGGGGGTCGCCTGGGAGCGGCGTCGCACATAGCATGGCGAGCGGGCCGCCTTTGGGAGCGCTCCCAAATCTGGCCGGCAAGGCGCCGGACCGGCGGTCGCGGGAGAGGGGAATTTGGTGCGCTACGGACACTTCGACGACGAACGGCGTGAGTACGTCATCGACCGGCCCGACACGCCGCTGCCCTGGATCAACTATCTGGGCACCGAGGAGTATTTCGGCATCATCTCCAACACCGCGGGCGGGTATTCGTTCTACCGCGACGCCCGGCTGCGGCGGCTCACCCGGTACCGCTACAACAACGCGCCGTTCGACCTCGGTGGCCGCTACCTGTACGTGCGGGACGACGCCACCGGAGACTTCTGGTCGCCGTCGTGGCAGCCGACGCGCAGCCCGCTGGACTCCTACGAGTGCCGGCACGGCCTGTCGTACACCCGGATCGTCTCCGCCCGGGGCGGGATCCGGGCCGAGACGCTCTCCTTCGTGCCGCTCGGCGAGACCCTCGAGGTGTGGCGGGTCCGGGTCACCAACGAGCGCGACACGGCGGCCGAGCTCTCGCTCTTCTCCTCGATCGAGTTCTGCCTCTGGGACGCCCAGGACGACGCGACCAACTTCCAGCGCAACTTCTCCACCGGCCAGGTCGAGGTGGCCGACGGGGTGATCTACCACAAGACCGAGTACCGGGAGCGGCGTGACCACTTCGCGTACTTCGCCTGCTCGGAGCCGCTCGCCGGGTTCGACACCCAGCGGGGCACCTTCCTCGGCGCCTACCGCGGCTGGGACCAGCCGGCGGCGGTCGAGCGCGGCGCGGCCTTCGACTCGGTGGCGCACGGCTGGGCGCCGATCGGCAGCCACCACGTGCGGATCGGCCTGGCGCCGGGGGAGACCCGCGAAGTGATCTTCGTGCTCGGCTACGCGGAGAACCCGCGCGCCGAGAAGTTCGACCCGCCCGGGTCGCAGACGCTCAACAAGCGGTACGTCCGCCCGGTCATCGAGCGCTGGCTGCGGCCGGAGACGGTCGCGGAGGGCCTCGCGGCCCTCGGCGCCTACTGGGACCGGTTGCTCGGCAGCCTGCGCGTGACGACCCCGGACGCGGACACCGACCGGATGGTCAACATCTGGAACGCGTACCAGTGCATGGTCACCTTCAACATGAGCCGGTCGGCGTCGTTCTTCGAGTCCGGGATCGGCCGCGGCATGGGCTTCCGCGACTCCAACCAGGATCTGCTCGGCTTCGTCCACATGATTCCCGAGCGCGCCCGGGAACGGATCCTGGACATCGCCGCCACCCAGACGGACACCGGCGGGGCCTACCACCAGTACCAGCCGCTGACCAAGCGGGGGAACAACGACATCGGCTCCGGCTTCAACGACGACCCGCTGTGGCTGGTGCTCGGCGTCTCCGCGTACGTCAAGGAGACCGGCGACGAGACGATCCTGGACGCGCCGGTGCCGTTCGACAACGTGCCGGGCAGCGAGGCGCCGCTGTACGAGCACCTGCGCCGCTCCGTGCGCTACACCCAGGACCGGCTCGGCCCGCACGGCCTGCCGCTCATCGGGCGGGCCGACTGGAACGACTGCCTCAACCTCAACTGCTTCTCCGACACCCCGGGCGAGCCGTTCCAGACCACCGAGAACGCCAGCGGCGGGGCGGCCGAATCGGTCTTCATCGCCGGGCAGTTCGTGCTGGCCGCCAAGGAACTGGCCGCGATCGCCGAGCTGCGCGGCCTCGACGAGGAGGTGGCCGAGTACCGCGCCGCCGCGGAGAAGATGACCGGCGCGATCGTCGAGCACGGCTGGGACGGCGCCTGGTTCCGCCGGGCGTACGACTTCCACGGCCGCCCGGTCGGCTCCGGCGAGGACACCGAGGGCCAGATCTTCATCGAGCCGCAGGGCATGTGCGTGCTCGGCGGCGTCGGCCTGGACGACGGGCTGGCCGTGCAGGCGCTGCGCAGCGTGGCGGAGCGGCTGGCCACCCCGCACGGCATCATCCTGCAGCAGCCGGCGTACTCCAGCTACCGGATCGAGCTGGGCGAGATCTCCTCCTACCCGCCCGGCTACAAGGAGAACGCCGGCATCTTCTGCCACACCAACCCGTGGATCATGATCGCCGAGGCGATGGTGGGCAACGGCGACCGCGCCTTCGACTACTACCGGCGGCTCAACCCCTCCGTCCGCGAGGAGATCAGCGACGTGCACCGGTGCGAGCCGTACGTGTACGCCCAGATGATCGCCGGCCGGGACGCGCCGACCCACGGCGAGGCGAAGAACTCCTGGCTCTCCGGCACGGCGGCGTGGAACTTCGTGGCGATCACCCAGTGGATCCTCGGCATCCGCCCGGAGCTGACCGGGCTGCGCATCGACCCGGTGCTGCCCGCGGAGTGGCCCGGCTTCCAGGCCACCCGGAACTTCCGCGGCGCCACGTACGAGATCACCGTCCGCAAGGCAGCCGGAGCGACCGGGCGGGTCACCGGCCTGCTCGTGGACGGCGAACGGGTGGAAGGCACGATCGTGCCGCCCGCGCCGGGCGGCGCGGTGGTCCGGGTGGAAGCCGTCATCGAGGGCTGACCACCGCCGCACGTCCCCGCCCGGCCCCGCGACGGAGCATCATGTCGCGGGGCCGGGCGTACGCCTTCCTGCCGAGGTGCCGGCGTCCTGCTGGTAGACGTCCGGGATGTCGTCGCCGTCGGCGTCGGCGTTCTCCGCCTCGTAGATGCGCCGGTACGTGCGGTTGCGCAGCCGCAGGATGACGGCAGCCAGCAGCGCGGCGGCCAGGGACCCGGTGAGAACCGCGACCTTGACGTGATCGTCGCGGTCGCTGCCGATGCCGAAGGCCAGTTCCCCGATCAGCAGCGACACGGTGAACCCGATGCCGGCCAGCACCGCGAGGCCGAACACGTCGATCCACCCGAAGCCGGCGTCCATCCTGGCCCGGGTGAAGCGGGTGGTGAGCCAGGTCGCGGCGGTGATGCCGATCGGCTTGCCGACGACCAGCCCGACCATGATGCCCACCGCCACCGGGTCGGTGAGGGCCGAACCCAGCCCGCTGAGCCCGCCGACGGCCACACCGGCCGACATCAGGGCGAAGACCGGCACGGCGAAGCCGGCGGAGATCGGCCGGAAGCGGTGCTCGAAGTGCTCGGCCAGGCCGGTCCCGGCCGCCGGGCCGCCGGCCTTACGGCTGCGCAGCACCGGTACGGCGAAGCCGAGCAGCACCCCGGCGACGGTCGCGTGGACACCGGAGGCGTGCATCAGCGTCCAGGTGGCGACGGCCAGCGGCAGCAGCAGCCACCAGGACCGCACCCGGCGCTGGACCAGGACGGTGAACGCCGCCAGCGGCACGAACGCCGCGAGCAGCGGCAGCACCGACAGGCTCGCGGTGTAGAACACGGCGATGATGACGATGGCGAGCAGGTCGTCGACCACGGCCAGGGTCAGCAGGAACGTGCGCATCGCGTGCGGCAGGCACCGGCCGATCACCGCCAGGACGGCCAGCGCGAAGGCGATGTCCGTGGCCGTCGGGATCGCCCAGCCCTGGCTGTCGCCGCCACTGGCACTGAGGTTGACCACCAGGTAGAGCAGGGCGGGCACCAGCACGCCACCGACGGCCGCGGCGATCGGCACGGCCGCCCGGCGCGGGTCGCGCAGGTCGCCGGCGACGAATTCGCGCTTGAGTTCCAGCCCCGCGACGAAGAAGAAGATCGCCAGCAGCCCGTCGGCGGCCCAGGTCGCCACCGACAGGTCCAGATGCAGAGCCGCCGGCCCGAAGGTGAACCCGCGCATCGCCTCGTAGCCGTCTGACCAGGGAGAATTCGCCCAGATCAGGGCTGCGACGGCCCCGGCGAGCAGCAGCATCCCGCCGATGGTCTCCTGGCGGAGGATGTCGCCGATCCGGCGGGCCTCCAGCCAGGATCCGCGGCCGAACAAGCGAGGACCACGGTCGGGCGCGTCAGACATGGGGTGCTCCAGTTTTCGGGGTCGGGTCGGACGTTGCCGACCAGACTTCCCGGCGCACCGGTAGCAACCCTACCGTGACACGAGCGCCGCCGCCGGACAGACGGCTCCCGGACTGGACCGAGGCGAGGGTCCGCAGCGGGGCGGTGCCGGAGGCAATCGAGCAACCAGCATGTCCGTGCGCTGTCAGGGCGCCGTTGCCAGAACGCAGTCGCGACGGCGCCGCGCTGACCACCGATCGTCCGCGGTGGCCGGCGCTGAGCTCAGGGGCGGATCCTGCGCATGCACCTGACATGCGCGCTGACGTCCACGGTCACGACCTCCCAGCCGCGGGCCTCCAGCAGCTCCACCGCGGACGGCAGCTGGTCGGGCGGGCCGTTGTTGCCGGTCTTCAACCGGAAACCGCCGCCGGAGAACAACGACGACGCCGACGGCGTGACGTAGATCCGCCTTGTGTCCGCACTGATCGTGTGCGAGCGCCATCGTGTGGTGATTCGACTGCGGTGACTCCGGGCGGTCAAGATGGCATTCGGATGGCCGTTCGTGTCGCGATTCGGGATCGTTGCGGTGATCGAGGTCACGGCGTGATTCATGCGCGGACGGGGTTGCCGTGGAGGTTGCCGTCGCCGCAGGGCCAGGGTCCGTTGTCGAGTTGCGCAAGGCCGGTGCTGTCGAAGAGGAGCAGTTCGTCGTGCAGGCTGAAGACGACGCGGCCGCGTTCGAGTAGCAGGATTCTGCTCATCACGGCTCGGTCGTCGTCCTGGGTGAACAGCGTCCGGGCTTGGAGATCGGGGCTGACGGCCAGAAGCTTGCCGTCGCGCCAGAGCACGGCCGTGCCTTCGGCGTCCAGCGCCGGATAGGTGGTGTAGTAGCCGCTCAGCAGCGGGCCGTCGCTCATGGAGCTGTCGGGGTTGAGGACACGGAACCGGGACCGCGACGGAGTGACGTTCTCCGATTCGGCGCCGCTGATGGTGCCGTGACGGTCGACGAGCATCATGCCGTGACTGGGCCAGGTCTGTTGCGTGTGCCCGTCCGGGTCGTAGTGCGTTGTCGTGAACGCACCGTAGCCTTGCTGCCCGATGAGGAACGACCCGGGTCCGGTGATGGCCTTGTGCATATAAGGGCCCGGTGGGGTGGTGATCACGATCCCGCCGGTGGTGGCATCGAAGATCGTGCAGACGCCGATGCCGCCCCGGCCATCGGTGATGTCGGCCAGTACTCGGTTGGCGGAGATGAGCAGCGGCTCCCGGTAGCCGACCGAGATGGTTTGTGGTCGCCACGGCTTCTTCGGACGCCGTTCCCAGCCGGTGTCCACGCCCGCTTCCACGACGCCGGGGAAGGACAGTTCGGTGAGGGCGAGCGGTGTGGACCAGATGGTGGCGCCGGCCTGGGTGTGGCGGGCGACGCGGGGAGCCCGACCGGGTGGAACTTGACGGTAAGGGCCGGCTGGTAGCCAGATCGTGCAGAAGCCGTCGGGGAGCAGGACGAAGGCGCCGAGGTGTTCGTCGGCTTGATGCTCAGGGACGACCGAGCCGACGACCTGGCCGTCGGGGCCCAGTTCGGTGAAGGTGTGACCGGTGGGGCCGAGGTGCGACAGCCAGACCGTGCCGGCCGGGGTGACTCGCGGCGGGCGGGGACGCCCTTCGAAGGTCCGTTGCCAGATGACCCTGCCTGCGGGGTCGGCGGCGGTGAGCACCGTGGCGTCGAGGTTGCGTCCGGCGAAGCTGGTCACGAAGATCGGGCCGGCCGGGTCGTGGGTCGCGAGGCCCCAGACCTGCCCTGGCATGACCGTTCGGTCTGGGCTCATTCGCGGTTGACCCTTTCGATGCGTTGCCGTCAGCACGATAGTGCTCAGGGCCGCGCTCAGCACGGGCCGATCTGGGTGCTGCGCGTCGGTAGACGCCTCACATCGGCTGCTGCCGGGCCGACAGTTCGGAGGCGGGTGATCTCGTCGTGCTGAGCGGCGAGCCGAGACAGTGCCTCGGTTTCTGAATGCGGCGAGTTCGGCGATCGTTTCGTCGCGTTCGGTCAGCCGTTCACGCAGGGCAGGTCGATGCGGGGCGGCTGCTGTTCTCGCTCGTCGGACCGCCCGCACCGGCGCCTACCCGAGCGTCATGGCCGATCCCGCGGCCGCGGGCGGCCTCGCCGGGCTGGCCGCCAACCCCGCCATCCGCACCCTGTTCGGCGAGCCGCTCGCCCTCGACCGCGCCGGCGGGTTCACGGTGTGGCGGGTCGGCACCTTCCTGGCCGTGCTGCTCGCCGCGTGGGCGATCCTGGTCACCACCCGGATCACCCGCGGCGACGAGGACGCCGGCCGGTGGGACGTGCTGCTGGCCGTCGTCCTCGGTTGCTGCTGCTCGGCACGGTCGAGACGTTCGCGGTGCGGCGCATGGGGTGATCCTGCGGGCCGGGCGAGGACTTCGGAGCGGTCACAGCACGTGCTGGCCGTACATCTCCCCGAGCGGGTCGGCGATCAGTTCGAGCCGTGCGCCGTCGGGGTCGCGGAAGTAGACCGAGACGCCGCTGTGCACCTCGTGGTCGACGCCGGCCTCGGTGAGCCGCTCGATGAGCTGCCGCCAGCGCTCGGGATCGACGCTGATCGCCACGTGGTGCAGGCCGCCCAGGACCTCGGCGTAGGGGCCGACGTCGAGGCCGGGGAAGTCGAAGAACGCGAGGAGGTTGTTGTTGCCGATGTCGAAGAAGAAGTGCGAGGAGCCCGCGTAGTCGCGGTTCTCGATGAGCTCGGTGAGCGGGAAGCCGAGCAGGTCCTGGTAGAAGCGGACGGTCCGTTCGACGTCGCTGCTGATCAGGGCGGCGTGGTGCAGCCCGCGGGCGGTGGAGCGGGGACGCTCGCCGGCCGGCCTCAGGTGGGCGGCCCGGATGCGCGCGCGGTCCGGAAGGGAAGCTGTCATCGGGGGCGTCCTCTCGGAGCGTCGGTCGTCGTCCAACGTACTCCGCGGGGTTCGCCGGCGCGGGGCGCTGGGCCGCGTACATCGCGTCGTCCGCCTCCGCAGCAGCGCGTCGGCGTCCGTCGGTGAGCGCGAGGAAGGTGAGGAAGCCGTCCTACCCCTCGGCGGCGGTGAGCAGCCGGACGACCTGGTCGACGTAGCGGTGGCGGTCCGCCTCGGTGCCGGGCAGAGTGCCGGGCGCGACGTGCGCCAGCTGGGCATAACCCAGGTACGCGGTGACCGCCAGCAGCCCGCGGCGCCGGGCCTCCGCGGCCGGCCAGCCGAGGGCCGCGAACAGGCCCGCGGTGTACGCCACCCGCCGCTCGGTGACCCGGGCGAGCACCGGGGCGACGTGCGGGTGATCGGCCGTGGCCAGCATCGCCAGCTCGATGGAGCCGTCCTCCTGCGGCACCGTGGAGTGCAGCACCAGGCCGATGAGCAGCCGGAGCCGGGCCAGCGGGTCGGGCTCGGCGTCGACGAGGCCGATCACCGCCTCGGTGTGATCGCGTTCCCAGCGCAGCACGGCCGCCTCGATCAGGGCGTCCCGGTTGGCGAAGTGCCAGTAGAAGCTGCCCTTCGTGGCGCCGAGCCGGGCCGCGAGGGGCTCGACCGCGACCGCCGCGAGGCCGCCGCCGGCCATCGCCTCCAGCGCTGCCGAGGTCCAGTCGTCGGCCGTCAGCCGGGGTGTCGTCCGCTTGCCGTGGGGGTGCCGGGCCGGTCGCTCGCTCACCACCGTACGGTACCGTACGGGAAACATACGGAACCGTATGGAGGCGACGATGACTGCCATGGTGTGCAACGTCCACGAACGGGCACTGCCGGTTGCCGCGGCGGAGGTGGGCCGGCTGCTGGACCGGATGGGCGCCGCCGACGACCCGCTCTGGCCCGCACCCGCCTGGGTGCCGGTGCGGTTCGACCGGCCGCTCGCCGTCGGTGCCGACGGCGGCCACGGACCCGTCCGCTACCACGTCACCGGGTACGAGCCGGGCCGCCGGGTCGAGCTGACCTTCCACCCGCGCACCGGCCTGATCGGCACGCACACCCTGGAGGTCGAGGAACGTGGCCCGCACGCCTGCGTGCTGCGGCACCGGCTGACCGCCCGGCCGGTCGGCCGCATGCGGCTGCTCTGGCCGGCCCTGGTGGGGGTCTGCCACGACACCGTCATCGAGCATCTGCTGGACAACGCCGAACGTGTCGTGACCGGCGCCGTGGCCCACCCCGTCCGCTACCCGTGGCGGGCCCGGCTCGCCGTCGGCCTGGAGAGCGCCCGGGTCCGTGCCGTGCCGGTCCCCGCCGCCGCGACCCTGCTGCACGACTCCCTCCGCCGGCCCGAACTGGCCGACGCCTTCGCGCTGCGGGTGCCACCGGGCACGACCACCGACCCGCAGGACTGGGCGGACGCGGTGTTCCGGAACCCGCCCCGGGTCGTGGTCGCGCTGCTGCGCCTGCGGAACCGGCTGGTCGGCCCGCTCGGGATCGAGCGCGGCGACGCCTCGGCCTTCGACACGATCACCCGCAACGACCGGGAGGTGCTGCTCGGCACCGACGCCGGCCACCTGGACTTCCGGGCCGGCGTGCTGGTCCAGGCCGACCCCGACGGCACGACGGTGACCGTGGCCACGCTGGCGGCGACCCGGTCCCGGGCCGGTCGCGGCTATCTCGCCGTCGTGCGCCTGGTGCATCCCCTGGTGGTCAGGGCGATGCTGCGCCACGCCGGCCGAGCCACCGTCGCCCCGTGGCGGTCCACCGGCCGGGCGCGGACGCCCGCCTGATCAAGGGGGCGTCACACGGTGCCGGTGACAACCAGGTTCTGCGCCGGGTCTCCGTCCCCGGGCGGCGGGTCGTCCGGGTCCTGCGGTGGGTCCGTCGGCTCGGTGGGTGGTTCGGTGGTGGCCGGGGGATCGGACGGCTCCGGGTCCGGCTCCGCCGAGGTCGGCGGCGGGTCGCTCGGCGTGGGGCCGGGCCCCGCCGGCGGGGTCGTCGGCGCGGTGGTCGGTGCCTCGCTCGACGGCGTCGGCCGCGGCTTCGACTGCTGCGGCGGCGGCGCGGCGTCACGGGTCCAGGTGTCGGTGACCCGGCGGGCCGGGCGCTCGTCGCCGGCCTTGGCGTCGGGCCCCGGCTGGGTCGCGGTCGGCGCCGGGGTGATGACGGGCCGCGGCGCCGGGGGCGCGGGGGCGCCGTCGACGGCGGCCTCCGCCTGCCGCCCGCCCGGCGTCGAATACCCGTTGGCGACCTGCAGCCCGATGATGCTCACGAAGGCCGCGGCCACGGCGATCGACGCCGTGATGGGTGCGCGGCTGCGGGAGCGCTTGCGCCGCACCGGCGGGACGGTGCGGGTGAGGACGGCTGCCGAGCGTACGGTCGGCGCGATGCCGGCGGCCCGCCGCAGGGTCCCGGCCACGTCGGCGGCCGCCGGGCGCCGGGCCGGGTCGTCGGCGACGCAGGCCTCGTACAGCCGGATGATCTCGCGGGGGAGCCCGGTGATGCCGGGCAGCCGCGGCGCCCGCTGCTGGTAGCGGCCGGCGAGGATCTCGCCGACGGTGGCGCCCGGCCAGGCGCGGGTGCCGGTCAGGCACTCGAACAGCAGCAGGCCGAGCGCGTAGACGTCGGCCGCGGGGTACGTCGGCTCGCCGCGCAGCTGCTCGGGCGCGAGGTGGGCCGGGGTGCCCCAGAGCCGCCCGTGGGTGTCGAAGCTGTCCTGACCGGCGAGGGCGGCGATGCCGAAGTCGAGAACCTTCACGCCGGCCGGGGTGAGCATGACGTTGCGGGGCTTCACGTCGCGGTGCACCAGGTCGCGGGCGTGCGCGGCGGCCAGCGCCGCGGCGACGTCCGCGCAGACCTCGGCGGCCCGGGGCCAGTCGAGCGCACCGGTCGCGGCGAGCCGGTCGGCGAGGGTGTCACCCTCGAGGAATTCCATGACCAGGTACGGCAGCCGCTGACCGGCGTCGTCGGCCTCGCCGTAGTCGTAGACCCGGGCGACGTTGGGGTGGCTGAGCGCCGCGGCGGCCCGTGCCTCGCGCAGCACATCGAGCGACGGCGCGCCGCCGTCCGGCCGGTACGGCGTGAACAGCTTGATCGCGACGCGGCGTTTCAGCGTACGGTCGTAGCCGCTGTGCACGACGGCGCTGCCGCCGTGGCCGACCGCCTGCTCGACCCGGTAACGACCCGCCAACGAGCGCATGGTGTTCCCTCCTGGCCGTCGCGCGGATCCGTCACCCGTAGTGTGGATCTTCCGAGACATTGATCTGGCTGTGAGTGTCGCATGTCATACCCAGGCGCGCACCCGTCGCTCCACGTCGCGGGACCGGCAGCCGGAAAGGGGAAACCGTGAAGAGCACCGCAGACCTCTACGACGAGCACGGCGAGCAGCTCGGCTCCTGCGACACCCAGCTGCGCCAGTACGGCGGCCGGCCCGCGTTCCACGGCCCGGCGGTGACGGTCGCCTGCTTCGAGGACAACGCCTTGCTCAAGTCCGTGCTGAGCGAGCCCGGCGCGGGCCGGGTGCTGGTCGTCGACGGCGGCGGCTCGGTGCACTGCGCGCTGCTGGGCGACATCATCGGCGGGCTGGCGGTGGACCACGGCTGGGCCGGCGTGATCATCAACGGCGCGGTCCGCGACGTGGCGGCCCTGCGGCAGCTGCCGATCGGGATCAAGGCGCTGGGCGCCAACCCCCGCAAGAGCACCAAGACGGGGGCCGGGCAGCGCGACGTGGTGATCGAGTTCGGCGGCTGCCGGTTCACGCCGGGCGCGCAGGTCGTGAGCGACGAGGACGGCATCGTCGTGTTCCACCCGCCCGCCGCCTGATCTGCGCCTCCTGTTCAGCGCGCCGAGCAGAAGGCGCGCAGGGCCGCCTCGTCGGCGGGGCTCATCCACTCGTAGGTGCCGCGCAGCTGGTCGGCCCGCTGGTCGACGGTCGTGACCGTGGCCGCCATGTCGCCCCAGGGCATGCCGATGTGCAGCAGGGTGCGCACGATGCCGGGTGGCAGGTGGACACCCCCGGCGGGCGCGGCGCGCAGCAGCAGGCCGCTGGTGGACACGTCCTCGACCTGGCCGGACACCGCCACCAGCCGGCGGCCCGGTTCGGTGTCGAGCTGGGCGGTGCCGGTCACCGCGTACGTGCCGGGGCGCCGCGCGGCGCCGCGTCGCTGGACCACGTCGGTGGGTGGCTCGCCGGTCAGGGTGAGCACGCCGTCGCGCAGTTCCGCCTCGACCCAGGTGACGCCGGCGCTGCTGACCAGCTCGAGGATGCCGAAGCGGCGGGTGCCCGGGCCGTCCGGGCCGAGCACCGGGATCGGTGGCAACTCGGCCACGAACGCCGCGCTGACGTCGGCCACCGCGATCAGCGTGAGCGGCTGCTCACCCGGGCACCGCAGCACGAGCGAGCTGCCCGCCATGACCGTGACCATCGGATCTCCCCGCTCGTTGGGTCGGCTTTCCCGCACGGTCTCACGGCCGCCGGCCGGCCGGCGGCTCCGTCGCCGACCGTCACGCTCCCGGCGTACCCCGCCCGGGCCGCGCGTTCCGCAACGAGGTGCGGCACACGCGACGGGACTTCGGACTCTGCCGTTCGGCGAACGGCAGCCGCACCGTGGGAAGGGAGTTCTTCCAGTCACCATGAGTGAGGAGGCTGGGGAGATGACCACCGAGACCATCCAGATCCTGGATCCCCGCACGGGCAAGGTGCTGCGGCACTGCCGTGGCCCGACAGCGGCGGGAACCTGTCCGCTGGCCGGCCCGGACGGCGTCGTACCGTGCGCCGGCTCGATGATCGCGCCGTTGCACGGCGATGCCCAGTACTGGCCGCTGCACGTTCCCCCCGATTACCGGCACTGCGACGTCCCGTGGAACGAGCGGGCCCTGTCCTGTCTGCGGAAGGCGGACGACTGCCGGCGCCGCTGGGACGAGGGCCTGGACCGGGAGATCTGGCGGGTGAAGACACTGGCTGCCGCTCGCGACCCGCGGTACCGGAACATGACGTCGGCGGAGCTCAGGGCGACCGCCCGCTGGCGGTGGCGGCTCTCCGCGGCCGGGCAGGCGCTCCGCAAATCGGAGCAGAACTCCAGGGCCAGGGCCGAGCAGTACCTCGACCTGGTCAGGTTCCGCCGCAGGACCGGCTCCGTGTCCGAGTGGCATGTCCAGGACGGGGCGTGCCGAACGCCCTGAGCAGGTCAGGGCCGTAGGCCGTCGGCCCGGGGCCGTTGCGCCGTGTCGCGCCGGCCGTTGCCCGCCCGACGCTGGACGGTGGAGAACCAGGCGGGAGGAGTCGTGATGGGTGGCGAGGCGGGGACGAGGCAGCCCGGCGGTCCGGCGGTCCGTGCGGTCGGGGTCGGCAAGTCCTTCGGGTCGGGCGACGCTCGGGTCGTCGCGCTGCACGACGTGAATCTCGTGATCGAGGCCCACCGGCTGACCGCCATCATGGGACCCTCCGGGTCCGGCAAGTCGACGCTGCTCCATTGCCTGGCCGGCCTGGACGCGGTGACCACCGGTGAGATCTGGATCGGGGACACCCCGGTGACCGGGTTGTCCGACGCCCGGCTCACCCGGCTGCGCCGCCGGCAGGTCGGGTTCGTCTTCCAGCAGTTCAACCTGCTGCCGACGCTGACCGCCCGGGAGAACATCCTGCTGCCGTTGACGATCGCCGGGCGCAAACCCGATCCGTCCTGGTTCGACGAAGTGATCACCACGATGGAGCTGGGCGACCGGCTGGAGCATCGCCCGGCCCAGCTCTCCGGCGGCCAGCAGCAACGGGTCGCCTGCGCCCGCGCGATCCTGGGCCGGCCGGACGTCTTCTTCGCCGACGAGCCGACCGGCAACCTCGACTCCCGGGCCGGCGCCGAGATCCTGCGGCTGCTGCGCGAGGCGGTGCACCGGCAGGGCCAGACCGTGGTGCTGGTGACCCATGACCCCCACGCCGCCGCGTACGCCGATCAGGTGGAGTTCCTGCTCGACGGCCGCATCGTCAGCGAGCTGCGGGAACCCACCGCCGAGCGGGTGCTCGACCGGCTCGCGCACCTGGACGGCACCGCCCGGTCCGGGAGCCGGCGATGATCCGGGCGACGCTGAGCGGTCTGCTGGCGCACAAGCTCCGGTTGGTGATGTCGGTGTTCGCCGTCGTGCTCGGGGTGCTCGCCGTGACCGGCTCGCTGATCCTCACCGACACGCTCAGCCGCTCCTACGCGGCCATGTTCGACGACGTGTACGACTACGTCGACGTCTCGGTGTCCGTGCCGCCCCGGGTGGACACCGGATACCTGTCGGCGCCGGCGACCATGCCCGCCTCGGTGGTGGACCGGTTGCGGGCCCTGCCCCCGGTGGCGCAGGCGACCGGCAACGTCTCGACGCAGGACGGGGCCCGGGTGGTGGGCCGCGACGGCAAGGTGCTGACCACCCTCGGTGCCCCGCGCATCGGCCTGAACTGGACCGATGACGACCAGTTCGTCGACCTGCGCGCCGGGCGCGGCCCGGTGACCGACGACGAGGTGGCCATCAACGCCGGACTGGCCGCGACCACCGGTTACACCGTCGGCGACCGGATCGGCGTGCTGACCCGTGCGCCGCGGCGCACCTTCACCGTCGTCGGGGTGTTCGGCTACAGCGGCAATCGCGACTCGCTGGCCGGTGAGACGATCGTGGCCTTCACGCTGCCGGCCGCCCAGCAACTGCTGATCGGCGAGAAGGACGTGGTGACCTCGGTCGACCTGGTCGCGGCGGACGGGGTCAGCCCCGACCGGCTGCGCGCGGCGGTGGCCGGTGAGCTCGGGCCGGCGTACCGGGTCCAGACCGCCGCGGAGCTGTCCCGGGAGGCGAGCGAGAGCGTCGACGAGGGGCTGCGGTTCTTCACCTCCGTCCTGCTCGGGTTCGCCTTCGTCGCCCTGTTCGTCGGCGTCTTCCTGATCCTGAACACGTTCTCCATCATCGTGGCGCAGCGGATGCGCGAACTGGCCCTGCTGCGGGCGATGGGAGCGAGCCGCGCCCAGGTGATCGGCTCGGTGCAGGCCGAGGCCCTCGTCGTCGGGCTGGTCTCGTCCGTCGCGGGCGTGTTGCTCGGCATCGGCGTCGGCCGGCTGCTCGCGTGGCTGTACGCGACCTATCTGGGCGGCGGCGTGGACCTCGCGTCGCCGACCGTCCCGCCCGGTGCCGTCCTGGCGGGCTTCGCAGTGGGGATCGGGGTCACCATGGTGGCCGCGCTCGCGCCGGCGCTGCGAGCCGCCCGCATCCCACCGGTTGCCGCGCTGCGTGAGTCGAGCGCCGGCGCGGACCGGCTGGGCCGGATCACCGTGGCGGGCGCCGCCGTCACGGCCGTCGGCGCCGCCCTGCTGGCCGCCGGACTCACCGACCACGCGGGCCGCGGCAACTCGCCGGCGGCGCTGCTGACCGGGGTGCTCCTGATCCTGACCGGTATCGCATTGCTGACCCCGGTCCTGGTCCGTCCGGTGCTCGCCGTGCTCGGGGCGGCGTTCGCGGGGTGGACACCGGGGCGGCTGGGCGGGCGCAACGCGGCGCGCCAGCCGCGGCGCACGGCCATCACGGCCGCGGCCCTGATGGTCGGGATCAGCCTGGTGGTGGGTATCGGCGTGGTGCTCACCTCGGTCACCAAGAGCTTCGACGCGGCACTCGGCAACCAGATCAAGGTGGACCTCATCATCGCCGGAGAGCAGACCGGCCCGCTGCCGCCGACCTTCGACGGCTCCGTGCTCGACCGGACCCGGCGGATGCCGGACGTCGAGACGGTGCTCGGCTTCTCCACCGACGTCGGGCTGCTCGACGGCGGTCAGGCGACGATCGGGGCGGTCACCGACAGTGCGGCCATGCGCGCCATGTTCGGCATGCGGACGGCGGCCGGCACGCTCGACGGGCTCGGCGCCGGGCAGCTCCTGGTCGACGAGCGCACCGCCGCGGCCGCCGGCCGGCACGTCGGCGACCGGGTACGGGTGCAGCTGACCAAGGGCGACGCCCGGACGTTCGCGATCGTCGGGATATACACCCGGACGCCGGGGATGTCCGGCTGGCTGACGGGCGACGCCGAGCGGAGCAACTTCCGCACCACCGACCCGAGCACGGGTCTGGTCAGGGTCGCGCCGGGCGCCTCGGTGCCGGCGGTCCGGGCCCGGATCGCCGGACTGCTCAGCGACAGCCCGGAGGCGACGGTGTCGGACCGCAGCGGCTACCTGCGCCAGCAGACCAGGGCACTGGACTCGCTGCGGGGCATGGTGCAGATCCTGATGGCCCTGGCGATCATCATCGCGGTGCTCGGCATCGTCAACACGCTGGCGCTGTCGGTCATCGAACGCACCCGGGAACTGGGATTGCTGCGCGCCATCGGGCTGCGCCGCGGCCAGGTGGTCGAGATGATCGGGGTGGAGAGTGTGCTCATTTCGGTCTTCGGGGCACTGCTGGGTGTCGCCGTCGGCGTGCTGCTGGGAGCCGCCACCGTGCAGGGTCTGCACGACCAGGGCATCGAGGAACTCGGGCTGCCGTGGGGACAAATGGTCGCCTATCTCGTGCTGGGCGTCGCCATCGGTATCGTCGCGAGTGTCGCCCCGGCGGTGCGGGCGGCGCGGCTGAACGTGCTCGCTGCCATCGGCTACGAGTGACCGGCAGGTCCCCGAGGACCGGGGGGAGCAACGAGCGGCCGTGGCGGGGTGAACTCCCGGCCGATGCCGGTCCGCTCCCCGAGAACTACGATCACCGCCATGCCCGTCGACCTTGAACCCGCAGCGGATGCGCCGACCGAGCAGCCGGCCGCCGCTCCCCAGCGGCGTCGGCGGCTGCGCAACCTGCTGATCCTGCTCGCCGTCTTCGTCGTGCTGGCCGGCGGCGGTGCGCTCGCGGTGACCCTGTACGCCCGGGACGTCAGCAACGACATCGCCCGGATCGAGGCATTCGACCAGGTTCCCGCGCAGGCCCGCCCGGTCAAGGAGAAGGCGGCCGGCGACGCGATGAACTTCCTGATCCTGGGCAGTGACACCCGCGATCCCGGCGCGACCGGCGGCTCCCGCAGCGACACCATCATCGTGCTGCACCTGCCGGCGGACCGCGCCAGCGCGCAGCTGGTCTCCATCCCCCGCGACACGTGGGTGCACGTGCCGCGCAGCCCGGACGGCCGGCACGGCGACACGCAGGCGAAGATCAACGCCGCGTTCGCCTGGGGCGGCACGCCGCTGATGGTGCAGACCGTCGAGGAGTACACCAGCGTGCGGATCGACCACGTGCTCATGGTGGACTTCGCCGGGTTCAAGGAGATCGTGGACGCGCTGGGCGGGGTGGAGATCGACGTGGAGCAGGCGTTCACCTCGACGCACTCGCTGAACGTGGGCGGGGTCCGCGACTTCAAGGCCGGGCCGCAGACCATGGACGGCGCCGCCGCGCTGGACTACGCCCGCGAGCGGTACGCGTTCGAGGACGGCGACTTCGCCCGGATCCGGCACCAGCATCAGGTGATCAAGGCGATCCTGAGCAAGGCGGCAACCGGCGGTGTCCTGACCAACCCCGGCCGGCTCAACTCGTTCCTGCGCGCCACCGCCGACGCGGTCTCGGTGGACCGGACGCTGAACATCTTCGGCATGGCCGGCGACGTCCGCGAGCTGCGCGGCGACAACCTGACCTTCTACACCAGCCCCACCGCCGGCACGGGCACCCGCGGCAACCAGAGCGTCGTGCTGCCGGACCGGGCCAAGGCCAAGGTGTTCTTCGACGCGGTACGCCGCGACGACACCGCGGAGATGGCCGGCACCATCATCGAATAGCTGTCGGGCGGACCGGTCGCCGGCATGCGCTGCGACCTGGCCGGCGGTCGGCCGGTTCCGGGTGGATGCGCTCGGCCGGAACACCTGCGGGGCTCAGCTCTCGCTGCGGGCCCGGCGCCAGACCTGCTCGAAGTCGTCCGGGCCGATCTCCCACGGTGCCAGCTCCGGGTCGTGGAGATCAATGGGCGGGTTCAACGGCCAGTCATCGGGCCCGGTCTTGATCGCGGTCCCGTCGCGGTAGACCTCGACCTGGCGCAGCCGCCGGCCGTCGGGCCCGATCTCCTCGAAGTAGACAGTCGGCTCGGTGTCGTCGGCTTCCTCCCAGGGGCGCCGCAGGAACACGACCTCTCGTCCGGCGAGGGCACCGAATCCCGGGCGGCTGCGCTGGGCGTCCCGCTGTTGCCGCAGGCCGTCCAGGCCGGGCGGCATGTCGGCGGCATCGATGTCCACCTCGGTCAGGCTGTCGTCGGCGAACCGGGCCACGATCTCCGGATCCTCGACGACCTCCACCTCGGCGAACGTCTCCACAATCCGCCGTGCCGACCGGGCGTGGATCCACCACCACAAACCACCCATGCCGTAGTCGTGCAGAACCAGAAACCGCTGCTTGGGCTCGCTCACAGCAGAGATCATGCCGGAGCGATCCCGGCCGGTGAGCGTAGGGCGTGGCGCCCGCACGGACGGGCGCGATTCCCGGCCGGGCCGGGTCGGCGGCCCTCGTCCCGGGACGTTCGTGCCGCCGAGACTGAAGGCCGGAACGACGGGAGGTGACCAACCATGATGAACACGGTTCTTTCGCTGGTGAACCTGGCGAACGACGACGACGAGTCCGGCTTCCTCAACATTCTCTCGGGAAACAGCGGCGACTCGAACAACTGTGGCAGCGGCGACAGCCGCGGCTGCTGATCCACACCACCTCGCCTCCGGGCCGGCAGCGGCCGGCCCGGAGGTGCACCCTGCCACGATCAGCAGCACCCCGGGGGTTCTCTCATGCGCCGGTTCACCGACTTCCGCACCTACACCATCGCCGACAACCGCTTCTACGAGGAGTTCGGCCGGGCCGACCTGCCGTACGACCTCGAGCGCGACATGCGCGCGATGGCCTCACCCGACGACGAGGTCGTGGTCAACGGCGTCTGGGTCGTCTGCCGCCCGGCGGGCCTGCCGACGCTGCGCGAGCACGGCTGGAAGATCCACGTGTCGGTCGTGCCGGACCAGGCCCGGCGGGCGATCGAGCTGCTGGCCGGCGAGTACCGCCGCCGGCCGTTCCACGTCAAGTGGCTGCGCGACCACGAGATGGTGGTCGCGGCGACCTCCCGTGCCTGGCCCACCGGGCAGGTCGGCAAGGTCGTCACCATCTACCCGCCGGACGCCGGGACCACCCGGGAGCTGCTGGCGCGCCTCGCCGCCGTGCTCGACGGGATCGAGGGGCCGTACATCCTGACCGACCGGCGCTACCGGGATTCGCCGTGCCTTTACTACCGGTACGGCCAGCACTCCGGCGGCCGGGGCACGCGTGCCGACGGGACACGATCGGCGGTGCTGCGCGGGCCCGCGGGCGAGGAGTGGGAGGACAGCCGCGAGCCGGTCTACCGCAAGCCGCCCTGGGTGGACGAGCTGTTCGATTCCCCCGCCGCCGCGCCGGGGGAGGAGGACGGTCCGGTCATCAACGGCTACCGGATCACCAAGATGCTCAGCCACGGCGGCGCCGGCGGCGTGTACCTGGCCGAGCGGCTCGCCGACGGGACCGTGGCGGTGCTCAAGGAGTCCCGCCCGCACACCGCGTTCGCGATGGACGGCTCGGACCGGCACACCCGGCTGCGGCGTGAGTTCGACGCCCTGACGTTGCTCGCCGAGACCGGGGTGGCGCCGCGCCCGTACGAGCTGTTCACGGCGTGGGAGCACCTGTTCCTGGCGCAGGAGTTCATCGACGCGCTGCCGCTGGGCCGGTTCATCGCGGCCAACCGGCCACGGTCGCACGACGACCAGGCCGCGGTCGCGGCGTACAACGCGCTGATCGACAAGGTCGTGGCCGGGGTGCGCGCGGCCGTGCGGACCTGCCACGAACACGGCATCGGCTTCGGCGACCTCTCGCCGACCAACATCTTCGTGCACCCGGAGACGCACGAGGTGCGGCTGATCGACTTCGAGTCCAGCCGGGCGCTGAGCGACTGGGGCTCGGGGCTGCCGGTCACCCCCGGGTTCGTCCCGCCGCAGCATTCTCCCGCGTGGCGCGACGGGCGCGCCTTCGACGCCGTCGGGGTCGCCTCGGTCGAGATCGCGATGATCTCCAACCGCAACCTGCTGCGGGCCCTCGACGACGGGGCCCTCGTCCGGTCCACCGTGTACGCCGCGAACCTGATGCGCCGCCCGCTGGGCGACCTGTTCGACCGGCTGGAGCTGACCGCGGCGGACACCGACCTGCTCCCGATCGACGTGGTGGTCAAGGAGTCGGTGCGCTTCATGGAGAACGTCATGACCACCGACCGCAGCGACCGGGTGTTCCCCGCGGACCCGTCGGTCTTCACCACCAACGCGTGGTCGGTGGCGTACGGCGTGGCCGGCGTGGCCCGGGCGCTGCACCGGCTCACCGGGGCGCTCCCGCCCGCGCTGGAGCAGTGGCTCGACCGCGCCGACGGCGTGGCCGCCCTGCCGCCCGGCCTCAGCTACGGCCTGGCCGGGGTGGGCTGGACCCTGCTCGACGTCGGCCGCCCGGACCAGGGACGGGACCTGCTGGACCGGGCGCTGACCGCGGACCCGGCGACGCTGCCGGCCGACATCGCCTCCGGCGCCGCCGGGCTCGGGACCGCGGCACTCGCCGGCTGGCTGCGCACCGGCGACCGGGCGTACGTGGACCGGGCCGCCCGCCTCGGCGACCACCTGATCGCCACCGCCCGCGACTCCGGCACCGGGCTGTACTGGCCGCAGTCCGGGGTCCGGCGCCATCCCAACGGCTACGCGTTCGGGTCGTCCGGCGTGGCGGTGTTCCTGCTCTACCTGCACCGGGCCACCGGCGAGTCGCGGTACCTGAACGCCGCGCGCCGGGCACTGTCCTATGAGGTCGCCCAGCTCACACTCCGCGAGGACGGCGGGGTCTGGCTGCCCGGCCGGGCCGGCAGCTCGGTCTTCGAGCCGTACTGGGAGTTCGGCGGCTCGGGCTTCGGCAGCGCCCTGGCCCGGTTCTGCGCGGCGACCGGCGACGAACGGCTGCGCGGGAAGCTGGACCTGCTGGCCCGCAGCATCGTGACCGGGCTGGCGGTCAACGGCGGGCTCTACCTCGGGCTGGCCGGCATGGCCAACTTCGCCCTCGACTGCGACCACCTGCTCGGCAGCACGCCGGAGAACCCGTACCGGGAAATGGCCTCGCAGGTCACCCCGCCGATACTCGCGCTCGCCTGCGAGCAGCCCGAGGGGATCGCCTTCCCGGGCAACGGGCTGCTGCGCTTCAGCACCGACTTCGCCACCGGCAGCGCCGGCATCGCGCTGGTGCTCGACCGGGTGCGGCGCGGCGGCCCGGACGTCAACTACACCCTGGACGAGCTCCTGGAGCCCTCCGATGCGAGATGACGCGCTGTCGGTGATCGTCTGCGGCGCCAGCGCCGCGATGGACGTACCGGACTATCTGATCGCGCTGCGCCGGCACACGCCCGGACCGCTGCGGGTCCTGCTGACCGCCGGCGCCGAGCGGTTCGTCACCCGGCAGGTCGTCGACTGGCTGGCCGACGAGGCGTACGGCAGCGACGCACCCGACCTCAACCCCACCGAGTTCGCGCTGCGGTCCCGGGCGGTGGTCGTGCTGCCGTGCACCGCCAACATGCTGGCGAGCGCCGCGCTGGGCCTGGCCGCCACGCCGGCGCAGACGGTCGTGCTGACGGCCGGCACGCCGGTGCTGTTCTTCCCGAACGTGCACGAGCGGATGTGGGCGCGGGCGAGCACCCGCCGGCACGTCGCCACCCTGCGCGGCGACGGCCACGTGGTGGTCGATCCGGACGAGCGCGAGGCGTACCTGATGTGGAGCCGCGGGTGGGGCCCGTCCCGGGTGCTGCCGTCGCCGCGCGACGTCGCCAAGATCGTCCGCGATCACCTGGGCGACGACGATGGCTGAGCGCCGCGCGCCGCGCTGGACGCTGCTGCGGTATCCGGACTACGGGCGGCTGTGGCTGGGCCACGGCCTGTCCCTGCTCGGCGGCCACCTGAGCACGCTGGCGCTGCCGTTGCTGGTCCTGGAGCAGACCGGCTCGGCCACGGCCGCCGGGCTGGTCGGCACGGCCCGGATGCTGGCGTACCTGGTCAGCAGTCTGCCGGCCGGGGCGCTGGCGGACCGGCTGCCGCGCCGCGCCGCGCTGGTGCTGGCCGACCTGGTCCGGGCGGCCGTCATGCTGGCGGTCGGGGTGGCGCTGTGGTCCGGCTCGGCGCTGCCGATCGTGCTGGTGATCGGCGCCGGCGTGGTCGACACGGTCGTCTCGGCGGTCGCCGGCCCGGCGGGCACCGCGACCCTGCGGCACCTGGTCCCGGCGGCGGACCTGCCCCGGGCGCTGGCCCTGGACACCGGGCGCGGGCTTGCCCTCGGGCTGATCGGGCCGCTGCTCGGCGGCGTCCTCTACCAGGTGGCGCCGGCGTTGCCGTTCCTGCTCGACGCGGTCACGTACGGCTTCTCGCTGGCGCTGGTGCTCGCCATCCGGCGGCGGCTCGGCGGCGGTGGCGGGTCGGCCGGGGCGACGCTGCGGGCGGACATCGCGGACGGCGTGCGTTTTGTGCTCCGGTCCCGGTTCATCGTGCTCTACCTGGTGTGGGCGGCGCTGATGAACTTCGCCACCGCCGGCATCACGTTCGGGCTGGTGGTGGTGATCGGCCCGGCGGACGCGGCCGGGCTCGGCGTGGCGATGACCGTGCTGGCCCTCGGCGGCATCGTGGGCACGGCGATCGCCCCCCGGCTGTCCCATTGGGACATGCAGACGCTGGTCCGGCTCTCCACCGCCTCCTCGGTGGCGGTCGGGGTGGTGATCACGCTGGCGCCGCATCCGGTGGTGATCGTGGCGTGCGTCGGCGCCCGCTCGCTGCTCGCCCCGGCCGCCGGGATCCTCTTCAACGCTCAGGTGTTCGCGCTGGTGCCGGACGCGATGACCGCCCGGGTGCAGAGCACGCTGTACCTGGTCGGGGGAGCCTTCTACCCGTTCGCGACGCTGGCCGCCGGCTGGCTGTGCGAGTGGCGCTCGCCGTCGTTCGCCTTCGCGGTGTTCACCGTGCTGCTCGGCGGGGTCCTGGCGCTCACGCTGCTGCCGTCGCTGCGGATGCGCTCACCGGACCAGCCCGGCCCGGTGGGCCATGAGGACAGCCTGGGCGCGGTCGCGGGCGCCGATCTTCGTCAGCACGGCTGAGACCTGGTTACGGACGGTCTTCTCGGCGATGGTGAGCTGCTCGGCGACGGACCGGCTGCTGTGGCCGTCGGCGAGCAGCAGGAGCAGGCGCAGCTCCCGCGGGTTCAGCACGTCGAACGGCGCCGGCGGCCGGCCGGCGTCACCGCGCGTCACGCCGGGCCCGAACACCGTGCCGCCGGCCGCCACCGTCCGTGCGGCCGCCACGATCACCTCGGGCGCGGCGTCCTTGAGCAGGTAGCCGCCGGCGCCCGCGGCCAGCGCCGAGCGCACCGCGGCGGCGTCGGCGCTCATCGACAGCACCAGCGAGGCGCACGCCGGGCCGGCCCGGGACAGCCGGCGGATCAGCTCGGTGCCGTCGCCGTCCGGCAGCCGCAGGTCGACGATCGCGAGCCCGGGCAGGTGGCGGTCGGCGGCCTGCCGGCCCTCGGCCAGGGTGCCCGCCTGGTGGACGTCGCCCACCCAGGGCTCCAGGGCCAGCAGCGCGGCCATCCCGCGCCGCACGACGGGATGGTCGTCGACAACCAGCACGCTCCGGGGCGACATGCTCCGGGAGCCTACGGTCCGGATGCCCGGCCGGGCACGCGCTCGGTCGGAAAGATTACCGATGCGTTGTTACCACCCACACCCGTCATGAGGATGAGCCGATGCAACCAGCGAAAGACACGACACCCATGCCGCCGTCCGGCGGTCCCGTCACCGTCGTGGACGGCACCGCCGAGGCGCAGGAGTGGGTCGACACCCTGGTGGCCCAGGCACGGACCGGCACCGGCGACTGGCCGCACAAGCACCCGGCCGTCCCGGCGGCCCGGATCACCCTGGCCCAGCTGCACGTCGCCATCGAGCACAACTACTTCGCCGATGGGCGGCCCTGGTCGGTGGAGCGGGACGGATATCCGCCGCTGGAGCCCGGCCCGGCCGGGCTGGGCGCCCGGCCGGACGAGGACCCCGGCAACCGGGGCTCGATGAGCCACAACCTGCTGCACAGCATCCTCGGAGACTTTCATTGACCGTGACCGGTGCCGCGACCCGTCCGGCCATCCGGCTCGCCTGGGCCGTGGCGTCGGTGTCCGCCGTCCTGCTCGTCGTCGGCCTCGCCGAGAGCCTGCTGCACCGCGGCGCCGGCCTGCCGGCCGAGCGGCGGGACTGGCTGCTGGCGCTGCTCTGCGTGCCGCTCGGGGTGCGGGTGGCGGCGTACGCGCCCCGCAACCCCTGCGGCTGGCTGCTGAGCGGCGTCGGCCTGCTCGCCTCGGGCACCGTGGCCGCGTCGGTCAGTGACGCCGGGCCGCTGTTCTGGACCCGGGAATGGCTGTGGTGGCCGGGCACCGGCCTGCTGATCCTGATCGTCGTGCTGTTTCCCGACGGCGCCGGCGCCTCCCGGTTCCGGCGCTGGACGGCCGGGGCCGCGGGCGTGGCCACGGCCGCCGGCACGGTGGCGCTGGCCCACCTGGCGGCCCGGGCGCCGGCCGGGTTCCTCACCGAAGCGGTCCCGGTGTCGCCCGGCTGGGACACCGTGGTCATCCTCGCCGCGCTGCTCGTGCTCGCCGGGTCCGCGCTGCTCGCGCCGGTCGCCCTGCTGACCCGGCTGCGCCGCGAGCCGGCCGGCCGGCGCGGCCCGCTGATCTGGGCCACCGGCAACGCCGTCCTGCTGCTCGCCGGGCTCATCCTGGACACCGTCGCCGGCATCCCGCTGACCTGGCTGGCCGTGGTGGTGGCGGTGCCGGTCGCCACGGTGGTCGGCGTGGTGCGCTACCACCTGTACGACATCGACCTGCTCGTGCACCGCTCGGTGTCGTACGGGCTGTTCACCTGCCTGGCCATCGTCACCTACACGGCCACCGTCACCGTCGCCGCCCGGCTCCTGCCCGCGGCAGCCCCGGTCGTCGCCGCCGCCGCGGTGGTCGCCCTGCTGCCGCTGCGACAGCGCGTCGATGCCCTGCTGCGCCGCACCCTGTACGGGCTGAGCGCCGACCCGTACCGGCTGACCGAGGCCCTGAACCGCCGGATCGGCCAGGCCCGCACGCCCGAGGAGGTGCTCGGTGCCGCCGTCGAGGTGATCGGGGAGGGCTTCCGGGCGCCGTACGTGGCGATCCACCTCGGCGACCGGTCCCGGGCCGAGAGCGCGACCGGACGCCGCCGGGACTGGCCGGTGTCGACGGTCGCGCTGTCCCACCGGGGTGCCCGGGCCGGCCGGCTGGTGGTCCAGCCGCGCGGCCCCGACGAGCCGTGGAACCGGCGCGAGCGGACCCTGCTCGACCACCTGGCCGGCCAGCTCGCGCCGTCGGCCGCGGCCGTCCGGCTCACGCACGAGCTGCGGACGGCCCGGGAGCGGCTGGTGCAGGCCCGGGAGGAGGAGGCCCGGCGGCTCCAGCGCGACCTGCACGACGGCGTCGGCCCCACCCTGTCCGGCGCGCGGATGCTGGTCAGCGCCGGCCTGGCGGGCGGCGGCACCGTCGACGGCCGGGCCAACCTTCAGCAGATCGGCGACTGCCTGACCGACGCCGCGGCGGAGATCCGCCGGCTGGTGGACGGGCTGCACCCGCCGGCCCTGGAACGCGGGCTGGCCGCCGCCCTGTCCCTGGTGGTCCAGCGGCACCGGCCCGGTGGTCCGCGCATCGACCTGAGCGTCGACGGCGACCTGGCCGGGCTGCCGGCCCCCGTCGAGGTGGCCGTCTTCCGCCTGGTCGACGAGGGCCTGCTGAACGTGGTCCGGCACGCGTCGGCCGGCCACGCCCGGGTGGACGTGCGCCGCGTCGCCGGGACGGTCCGGGTGGTCCTGGACGACGACGGCGTGGGCGGCGCGACGAGCCGGCCGTCCGGCGTCGGCCTGGCCTCGATGAGCCGGCGCTGCGAGGACCTCGGCGGCACCTTCCGCATCGCCGACCTGCACCCCGGCACCCGACTGTCGGCGGTCATCCCGCTGGTCTGAGCCGGCCGAGCGCCGGGTCAGACCCGGATGGCCAGCATCCGGGCCTCGCGGGCCGCCCGGCGCGCCTCCTCGTGGAAGTCGGGGGCGGCGCAGGCGAACAGCGTCCGGCCGTCCGCGCCGCCGAGGGCGCAGGCGTACACCGGGGAGCCCGGCCGGACCTCGTCGGTGATCGTGCCGCCCTCGACCACCCGGATCAGCCGGTCGCCGATGGCGTCGGCGATCCACAACCCGCCCTCGGCGTCCAGGCAGGCGCCGTCGCCGGCGACCCGGAGGCCGGCGAGCGCCCGGTCCACCCGGCGGTCGGCGGGGAGCGGGCCGAACGTCGCCCACGGCCGCCGGTTGACGAGGTCACCGGCCCCGGTGCGGTCGAACGCGGTGACCCGGTTGCCGAACGTCTCCACCACCAGCAGCACCCCGGCGCCGGTGATCGCCATGCCGTTGGGGAACCACAGGTCGTCGGCGACCTGCGTGACGTGCCCGTCGGGGTCGACCCGGTGCAGGGCGGTCGGCCGCACCGGGTCGCCGGCCATCAGGTCGAAGCCGAAGTTGCCGACGTAGGCCCGGCCGTCCGCGTCCACCACCATGTCGTTGGCGTGCCCGGTGGCGTGGTCACTCAGATCGGCGTGCTCGTGCAGCGTGCCGTCCGGCTCCCGGCGCAGCACCCGGCGGTCGCGCATGGAGACGACCAGCAGCCGCCCGTCGGGAAGCCAGCCCAGGCCGGAGGGCTGCCCCGGCACCTCGGCCTCGGTCCGCAGGTCCGAGCCGTCCTCGCGGGCGGACCGGACCAGGTGGTCGTAGAAGTCGACGAACCACAACCGGCCGTCACGCCAGCGTGGTGCCTCCAGGAAGTGAAAGCCTTCGGCCACTGTGGTCATGTCCGCCATTATGGGCGCGCCGGGACCAGGCCCGCCGCTGGATCGGCGCCTGACCTGCCCGACCTGCTGCCCTTGAGGGCAGGATCCGCCGCGGTGGCACCCGGCACCATGAGGGGTGGCCCCGCGGCGGGAGGGAGAAGCGGTGGAGCGTGCGGTTCGTCCCGGCGCCGCCCGGCGCCCGACCGGTTCGCCCCGCCCGGCGGAGGGACCCGCCCCGGCCGGGCCGATCGGGACTCCCGCACATCTCGCCCACCTGCAGCGCACCGCCGGGAATCAGGCCGTCGCCGGCCTGCTCCTGCCCGGGGGTACGGCAACGGTGCAGCGGTGCGGCGACCATCCGTGCGACTGCTCGGCGGAGGAACGGGCGGAGCACGACACCGCCGTCCAGCGGCTGACGGCGCACGCCGATCCCGGCCCGGACGCGCCCCTGTCGCTCCAGCGGGACTTCCTCACCGACGCCTGGCGTGGGCTGTCCGCGGCCGGACCGGCCGTGGCGCGAGCCGGCCGGCTGATCACCACCGCGCTGACCGACCCGGCCCAGCTGCCGGCCGTGCTCGCCGCGGTCGCCTGGGAGGAGATCCCGGACGCGGCCAAGGGTCCGCTGATCGACCAGGTGCTGCGGGCCTGCCTGACCGCGGCGCGGACGGTCGAGCTGCCGAGCCCGCCCGGGGTACCCACCGGCACGATCCTGCGGCACGTGGCGATCGGCGCGCTGGAGCGGGCGCTGGGCTACCCGGCCGGGATCAAGGTGCGGATCGCCGACCGGATGGCGCAGATCATCCTGCGGCCCAGCCCGGACTTCTCGATCGGCTTCCTCAGCGGGCTGGTCGCCGGCCTGTGGGACGGGCTGACCGGGCCGTTCGTCCTGCTCTGGGACCTCGTCAAGATCGGCTACGAGATCCAGGCCGCGCAGCTGCGGCTGCTGGCCACGCTGGCCGACCGGCAGTCCCGGGACGCGCTCTCCCGCGACGTGCAGGCCACGCTGGACCGGGTCAACGCGCAGCTCTCCACGCTGCTGGCGGACCTGCGCGCCGGCCGCACCGAGCCGCGGACCATCCTCGCCCTGATCGACCGGATGGTGGCCGCCGCGCTGCGCGGGGTCGAGTCGCTCGGCGCCTCGCTCTCCGACGCGCTGCTGCGGTTCCTCACCCGGCCGGACCGGCAACTCGGCGAGGGCGTCGGCTGGGTCGCGGGCACGGCGACGTTCGAGGTGCTCCTGCTGGTCCTCACCGAGGGTGGCTACACCGCGCTGAAGGGAGCGGTCGGCGGCCTGCGGGCGGCGATCCGCCTCGCCGAGGCCGGCGCCGCCGTGGCCGAGGCGCTGACTCCGGTCCGCGCCGCGCTGACGGCCTTCCGCGGGTTCGCGGCGGGCAACCGGGCGCTCGCACCGCTCGTCGAGGCGGTGGAGGCCCTGCTCGCCCTGCTCGTGCGGTACCTGCGCTTCTCGTACGGCCTCGGCCCGGCCGGTGGCGCCGCCCGGGCCGGCGAGCGGCTCGGCGCGGCGGGCGAACGGGGTGCGGCCCGGGAGATCCGGGTGGCCGAGACCGCGATGCGGGAGACCCACGAGATCACCCTGCTCGCCGACGGCCGGCTGATCCGGTGCAGCGACCGGTGCCTGCAGCTGGCCGAGAGCATCGCCGAGCGGGGCCGGGCGCTGGCCGCCGCCCGGATGCCGGAGGAGAGCGCCCGCCTGGCCCGCGAGGCCGAGCAGATCAGCGCCGAGGCCCGGGCCCTGGCCGGCAACCGTGGCCTGGGCCCGGCCGAGCGCGAGGCGCGGGAGCAGGCGCTGCTGCGCCGCGCCGGGTCGCTGGAACGGCAGACGGCGGCGGCGGAGCGGGAGGCGCTGCGCCGGATCGTCGACCCCGGCCGGGTCCGCACGGCCGCCTGCCGGCGGATCGCGGCGGACAACCCGGCCGTGGGCGCCCTGCGCCAGTTCGACGTGCAGCTGACGCACCTCGAAGGCGAGCTCGACAAATGCGCCGAGCTGGCGTTCGACCCGTCGATGCGGGGGCTGGTGCGGGACGAGGTCCAGCGGCTGGCCAAGGAGGCAGCCGAGGTCGAGGAGGCCATGCGCCGGCTGGCCCCCGCGCGGTCGGGGCCGGCCGCGGCGTTCGACGCGGCGGCGTTCGAGGCGAGCCTGGTCAGGTTGCCGGCGGGCGAGCGGGTGGCCCGGGTCGGCACGGAGGCCGAGCGCCAGGCCGCCCGGCACGGCTTCCAGCGCGACCGGGGGCTGTCCGCGCTGAACAACCGCGACGTCTACCGCGATCCGACCAACGGCCACCTCTACTCGGTGGACACCCAGCACGGCCGGTTCGAGCACTGCGCGCCGAACGGCAACCACCTCGGCGAGGTCAAGCTCGACCTCACGAAGGTGCCCAACTCCCAGTCGGCCGATCACAGCCTGACGGTCGGCTAGCCGGGCCGGCTCGCCGGCCCGCCGCTGAGCGCGCCGGCGGTCACCGGCTCGGCTGCGCCGGTGCCCGCCGCGGGGATGGCGGCGCCGGTCCGCGGGTCGAAGAAGTACGCCTCGCGGAGGTCCAGGGACAGCACCACGGGACGGCCGATCGCCACATCGGCGTGCTGGGCGACCTTCGCCGTCCACAGCTGCGACATGGCGGCCTCATCCACGGTGATCGGCACGTCGTCGGCGGTGCCCGCGTCGGCGCCGTCGGTGTTCCGGGGCGCGTCGAACAGCAGGTGTTTCTCGTCGCCCAGGGCCTCCACCCCGAGCGGAACGACCCGCAGCGTCGGCGCCACCGGGGCGGGCGGGGCCACGGCGAACGCCGCCGGCCGCAAGCCGATGACGATCTGCTTGCCGAGGTACGGCCGCAGCCCGGGCCGGCGCGCCAGCACGTCCGGCAGGTCGAAACGGACGCCGCCCAGCGTGGTGCCGACGGGATCCTCCCCTTCGAGCGTGACGGTCGCGAAGTTCATGCTCGGCGAGCCCATGAAGCCGGCGACGAAGCGGTTGGCCGGCGCCTGATACAGCTCCTCCGGGGTGCCGACCTGCTGCAGCCGCCCCCGGTCGATGACGGCGATCCGGTCGCCCAGGGTCATCGCCTCCACCTGGTCATGGGTGACGTAGACGGTCGTGACCCGGTAACGCTGGTGCAGCCGGGACAGCTCGGCACGCATCGACACCCGCAGCTTGGCGTCGAGGTTGGACAGTGGCTCGTCCATCAGGAAGACGCGTGGCTGCCGTACCATCGCCCGGCCCATCGCCACCCGCTGCCGCTGTCCGCCGGAGAGCGCGGCCGGCTTGCGGTCGAGCAGTTCCGACAGGCCCAGCAGCTGCGCGATCTCGCGCACCTGGCGGTCGATCTCGCCGGCCTGGACGCGCCGCAGGCGCAGGGCGAAACCCATGTTCTGCTTGACCGTCATGTGGGGGTAGAGCGCGTAGTTCTGGAACACCATCGCGATGTCGCGTTCCTTGGGCGCCCAGTTCGTGACCGGCTCGCCGTCGATGAGGATGTCCCCGCCGCTCGCTTCCTCGAGCCCGGCGATCATCCGCAGGACGGTCGACTTGCCGCAGCCGGACGGGCCGACCAGCACGAGGAACTCCCCGTCGGCGACAGTCAGGGTGAAGTCGTCGACAGCCGTCGTCCCACCGGGAAAGATCTTGGTCAAGTGTTCCAGCCGCACCACGGACATGGCCCGCCTCCACTCGCCGGCACCGCACCGGGAATTCTGCTTTCAGCCAACCGCCGATCTCCCTCGGCGACCAGGGCCGCTGGTCCCGCGGCCGATGCTGAACGGCCTCGGTGCCACGGTGACGGGCGCCGGCTCAGCGCGGGACCGCACGGCTCCGCGCCGCCGTGTGCGGATCGGATGCTTCGAGCGGGGGCGGCATCATGCCGCGGACCAGGATGACGGGGGCCGGGCTGTGGTGCAGCAACGTCTGTGCCGCCGAGCCGAGCAGGCCCCGGTAGGGCTGGTTGCCGCGGGCGCCGATGACCACGAGCCCGGCCCGCATCGACGCGGCGACCAGGACGGCCTGCGGCTCGCCGGGCAGCACCCGGATCCGCGCCGTGAGGTGGTACTTGTGCTGTCGTGGCGCGACCAGGTCGTTGACCTCACGCCACTCGTCGCCGGTCGGCGGATCCGCTGCCGTGGCGCGGACGACCACCAGCTCCGCCCGTTGCCGGACGGCGGTGTCGAAGGCGAAGTCGAGCGCGTGTTCGGAGGCCGACGAGCCGTTGACCCCGACCACGATCGGGCCGCCGTGCGCGGCGGTCCTCCGCGCCACCAGGACCGAGCAGGCGGCGCGGGCCGCGATGTGCACCGCGCTGGTCCGCGTCGGCAGGCAGACCTGACCGGACAGTCCACCGTCGCCGACGGCGAGCAGGACGGCGGTGCGGGCCAGGCGCAGCAGCGTCGACGTGGCGGCGCCCTCCAGCAGCCGGGTGACGGTCACCACGCCCGGTGCGGCCTCGTGAGCCGCGGACGCCGCACGCCGGACCACCTCGTGGGCGGCGGCACCACCGGCCGGGTCCGCGCCGGTGGCCTCCGGCCAGCGGGGCAGCCAGTTGAACGCGTGGACGATGTGCAGCGAGCATCCGTACGAGGACGCGTGGCGGGCGGCGAGCCGGACCGCCGACAGGCTGGACGCGGAACCGTCCACACCGACGACCACGGGCGCGATCCACGCCGATCCCACCGTCAGCCACCTCCGCCGGCCAGGGGCTTGAACGCCACCCGGACGGCGGTCACCTTGGTGACCGCCCCGTTGTACGCGGACAGCTCCGAGGCGAGCACCCAGCCGGTGTCGGTGCTCGGCGTGGCGAAGGCGATCTCGCCGGTGAAGGGCCGCAACACGTCCCCGCCGCCGGTGACGTAGCCGCTGCCGAGCCGGCGCACGGCGCCGTTGCGGATCTGCACCACCCGGACGTTGACGGTGCCCTCGAAGGCGAGCGCCCGGCCGCTGATGGTCAGCGGCGAGGTGACGACCGCGAGGTCGCTGGGCGTGATGGCGTCGGCGGGCCTATCGACCACGATGGTGTCGGTGGTGACGCCGAGCACGCTGAACGACGTACCGGCCTTGCCCAGGACCACCCGGCTGCGCGGGCCCGGCACGGACCGGTTCTCACCGATCATGGACCGGACGTCCACCGTGGCGATGAAGTCGCTGCGCCACTGTGAGCCCTGGACGGTGACGGAGCGCATGCCGGCCACCTGGGCCAGCCAGGCGCGGGCGACCCGCTGGGCCTCGGCCAGCGTCGGCATGGTGCTCTCCGGCGGCGACAGCTGGAGCCACTCGTAGAAGGCGGAGACGTCGCCGTTGAGGGAGTACACCGTCCGGCGCACGGTGCCGAACTGCTTGAAGGTGGTGTCCAGTTCGGCGAGGAAGGCCGCCGTGCCCGCGCTGGATCCGGCGGTCGGCATGACCGGCCGCAGGTCGCGGAAGTCGGCGTAGCCGACGGCGTCCTTGATGCGGACGCTGCGCAGTTTGCCGGCCGTCGCGGCGGTGAACACCGACCAGTAGCCCGCGTCGCGTTCCGCGCGGGTGGGGCCGGCCAGCAGCTGGGTCAGCGCCGCCGTGGCGACCTTCGGGCTGCGGGGCACGCTGCGCCGCACCGCGACCACCTTGGTGGGGTCGTCGGCCGAGCCACGGTGGAAGTAGACCTTGACCGTCATGGTGGCCGGCACGGTGCCGGGAGCCGCGCCGGGTGATTCACCGGGTGCCGGGCCGGGGGACACGCTCGGGTCCGGGGTGGCCGGCGCGCCTGCCACCGGTGGCGCCGTGCCGCCGTTCCCGTCGTTGCGGACCACCAGCCAGATGCTGCCGAGCACCAGTGCCACGGCGGCGAACACGCCGATCGCGGCTGCCATCCATCGAGTCTTCGTCGAGAGACTCATGGTTCGCCTCCCTGGGGGTATTCGCCGTTTCGGAACGGCGCCACTCCTCCAGTTCGACCGTACGACTCGCGCCGGGCGCCGGGCAGGACACTCCGGCCCGATCCCGGGGGCCTCATGGCAGCGGTCACCCAGCACGTGGCGGCCGTCCGGCAGCCCGGGGGACCGGCGAGGCCCTCGGCGGCATCCCGGGCCGAAGGTCCCTGGTGACTGCCGCTGTGCCGGCGGGACGGTGGAGTCAGCACGCGCGGCTACCGGGCAGCCGGCCCGGCGCCGCATGCGTGCGGAGGAGTTTCCGATGAACACCTTCACCACCGTCCTGGTCATCGTGGCCGCCGCGGTGTTCCTGGTCCTGGCGCTGGCCCTGCGCATCGTCAAGCAGTACGAGCGCGGGGTGCTGTTCCGGCTCGGGCGCGTCATCGGGTGCCGGGAGCCCGGCCTCCGGGTGATCATCCCGATCGTCGACGTGATGCACCGGGTGTCGCTGCGCATCGTCACGATGCCGATCCAGTCCCAGGGGATCATCACGCGGGACAACGTCAGCGTCGACGTGTCCGCGGTGGCGTACTTCCGGGTCGTCGACGCGGTGAAGTCCGTGGTCGCGATCGAGAACGTGCACGCGGCCATCAACCAGATCGCGCAGACCACCCTGCGCAAGGTCGTCGGCCGGCACACCCTGGACGAGACACTGTCCGAGACGGACCGGATCAACGCCGACATCCGCGAGATCCTCGACGTCACCACCGTCGAATGGGGTGTCGAGGTCACCCTCGTCGAGCTGAAGGACATCCAGCTCCCCGACGCCATGAAGCGGGCGATGGCCCGCCAGGCCGAGGCGGAACGGGAGAAGCGCGCCAAGATCATCAACGCGGAGGGCGAGTCGCTGGCCGCCGCGGCCCTGGGCGACGCGTCGGACACCATGATGGCGCACCCGCTGGCGCTGCAGCTGCGCAACCTGCAGTCGCTGGTCGAGATCGCGGTCGACAAGAACTCGACCGTCGTCTTCCCGGCGCCGCTGATGAGCACCATCGGCGAGCTCGGCACGTTCCTGGCCCGCGAGGCGGACGCCGCGCACGCGGCCGAGACCCGCACGGAACGGGCGCCGGAGGTCCCGATGGCCATGAACGGCAGCATCGCCGCGAAATCCTGATCAATCGGCGCCGGCCGGCAGCGGCGCCTGCGCCGCGCGCACCGCGGCCACGCGCACGCCGAACGCGGTGCCGCGGCCGACCCGGCTGCGCAGGCTCAGCGGCGCGTCGAGCAATTGCGCGATGCGGTCGGCGATCGACAAACCCAGGCCCAGCCCTTGCCCGGGCGCGTCCTCGCCGCGGCGGAATTCCTCGAAAATCGCCTCGCGCTGGGCCGGCTCGATGCCCGGGCCGGTGTCGTGCACTTCGATGCGCAGGCCGTCGCCGGCGCGGCGCACGCCCAGCAGCACCCGCCCCTGCGCGGTGTAGCGCACCGCGTTGGCGAGGAAGTTCTGCAGCGCGCGGCGCAGCAGGCGGCGGTCGCTGCGCACCGGCATCGCGCCCAGCGGCGCGCGCACGCGCAGCGACAGGCCACGGCCGGCGGCGCTGGGCGCGTACTGCGCGGCCAGTTCGCGCAGCAGTTCGCCGGCGTCGAAATCGCTGGGCTCCGGACGCAGCGCGCCGGCGTCCAGGCGCGAGATGTCGAGCAGGCCGTCGAGCAGATCCTCGGCCGCGCGCAGCGAGGCGTCGACGCGCTCGGCCAAGCGCCGTTGTTCGTCGGGGCTGTCGCTCTCGCGCAAGGCCGCGGTGAACAGGCGCGCGGCGTTGAGCGGCTGCAACACATCGTGGCTCACCGCGGCCAGGAAGCGGGTCTTGGACTGTTGCGCCGATTCGGCTTCCTGGGTGCGCTGCTCGACGCGCTGTTCGAGGTTTTCGTTGGCCTCGCGCAGCGCCTGTTCGACCCGCTTGTAGTCGGTGACGTCGCTGTAGCTGGTGACGTAGCCGCCGCCGATCAGCGGCCGGCCGACCATTTCGATCACCTGTCCGTTCGGGCGCACGCGTTCGAACACGTGCGGCGCGCCGGCGCGCAGATGCGCCAGGCGCCGGCGCACCAGTTCGTCGATGCTGGCCTCGTCGAGCCGGCCCGGGCCCATCTCGCCGCGCTCGGCGTTCCAGCGCAGCAGGTCGGCGACCGGGCGGCCGACGTAGAGCATGCCGTCGGGGTAGTCGAACAATTCCTGATAGCGCCGGTTCCACGCCACCAACCGCATCTGCGGATCGACCACGCTGACGCCCTGGCTGATGTTTTCCATCGTGGTCGACAGCACCTGCCGGTTGAAGCGCAGTTCCTGGTTGGCCTCGTCGAGCAGCGCGACCACCTCGCCCAGTTCCATGCCCGAGCCGCGCAGCGCGCTGGTCAAAGTCAGGCGCGCCGAGGCCGCGCCGATCGCCGCGGCCAGCAGGCGTTCGGTGAACTGGGCCAGGGCGCGGTCGGCGGGCAGCTCGGGCTGCCAGTCGCGGCCTTGCTGGCGTGCGTACTCCTCGAACGCGCGGCGCGCGTGGCGTTCGCCGACGATGCGTTCGGCCAGCGCCAGCAGCTCGCCGCCGCGCACGCTGCCGGCCCAGCCGCCGGGGCCCAGCGCCGGGCGGCGCACGTAGGGGTCGAGGAACGGCGCGGCCAGCAATTGCTCCTG
>NZ_JBITLX010000049.1:0-39136 GCF_044465625.1 Actinoplanes sp. NPDC049599 | reverse complement strand
ACACCAGACACCACGCGAAGCACGTGTCTGCTACCGTCCACCCATCGCCCTCGCGGCATGAAACTCCGGTGTCCGGTCCCGGGGTGGAACTTCAGGAGGCGGTGCCGCGATGCCGGCACCTGCTGCCGTGAAAAGCAGGCCACAGACGACCAGGGCAGACGGTATCGACGCACGCTGAACGCGCTTGTTCATGAAGGATCCCCGTGTGACAGCAAAGACATCGACAGAAGTCGCGGAGATGCGAGTCGATGCGACCGAGACGCTAGCCGCTCGGTGATCATCTGCGCAAGACCCTTATCGACTCACAGTGGCCGGGGACTACACTGAGCGTTGACGCCCAGTTGCCGCACATCGGTCGCACGTGTCAACAGCAGTTGGCGACGGGCATCTTGAATGACGGGCGAGGCAGGTGGGACTCACCGCAAGGCCAAAGGCTCCCGCGGCGGACGCCCACCCGCGTTCGACCCGCAGCTCTACCGGCTACGCCACGCCGTCGAGAACGGCATCACCCGCCTCAACGCCACCGCGGCGTCGCCATCCGCTACGACAAGTTCGCCGTCCGCTTCCAAGCCGTCCCGACCATCACCATCATCGGCGAGTGGTTATGAAACACGCCCAAGAAGAGCTCGGGAGCCGGTGCGCGGGTTGCGGTGGCTTGCGACCCTGTGGGTCATGACGAGCGTTCCAGCCACGGGGATCTTGCTGCTGCATTTGGGGCTGGCGCTCGTGGCGCTGGCTGTGGTCGGTTGCATGCGGTGGTGGGTTCGGCGCGGCGCGAGCCACGACACACCGGCGCGGTCGCTGGAGCTGGCCTACCTGGGCGGCGGTCACCGGCTCGTCGTCTACACAGCGCTGGCGGAGCTGCGCCGACGCAGGCTGGTCCGAGCCGACAGCCGCGGCATCATCGCCGTCCCCGGTCCCGCGCTGCCGGAGGGCACATCGGCTCTGTACGCCACGGTGCTGACCGCTGCGCGAGGACCGCGCCGTATCGAAGACCTGTTGCGCGACAGCAAAGTGGCAGCCTCGGCGGAGAGGATCGGTGCCCGGCTTGTCCGCCGGGGTTGGGTTCTGTCGGCCCGGCAGCAGACACGGATGCGCTGGTACGGAACGCCTGGCTGGGTGATAGCCCTGTGGTGCCTGGCGGCCTTCGGGCTCACCCTGCCGCACTTTTCCGAGCCGGATCGGTCGTTACAGGCTCTGGGACTGCTCGGCCTGGGAGTCTTCCTCGCGATCGGCACGTACATGGTGGTCGACCTCCCACCAGTCACCCGGGCCGGAAACACCGTCCTGCTCCGGGAGCGAGCCGAGCTGAGCGCTTCTGCATCATGGTTCCGGCGGGTCGCGGCCAACGGTGAACCGGAACTGTGGCGAATGGATGCCGCCTTCGCCGAGCAGGCAGGCGCCTTCTCCGGCGAACTCCCGAAACTTCCCCTCACCAGCAAAAGAACGTTCATCAGTACCGACTGGTGGCACTGGAAGGAAGCATCCGATCAAGCCTCATCCCTCCGCGTGAAGGGTGATCCCACACTCTGACCATCGCAGCCCGACGCGACGCCGACGAGTTCGCCCACCGGGCGGCGCCGGATGCCGAGCGCCGATCTTGGCCTGCTTGGAGAAGCCTGATGCGTCCGCTAGGGAGCATCCACGAAAGCCACCGGTCGGCGCCGCCGCGACAGGGCGCGCGGCGGCACATGCACGCCTGCCAGCATTCCCGGGCCCGGCCATGCTCGCCGGGTGTCAGCGCGCGCCGCCACCGGCGCCCCGCCCCACCGGCGCCCGCCCCACCGGCGGCCGCGCGCTGGAAGGCCGGCGACAGCCGCCACAGGACACGCCGCTGTCGCCGCCAGAGCGCCGCTGAGGAGGTCGAACATCGAGCCCAGGGACCCGCCAGCGAAGATCAGGTCGCCGTTGCCGCTGCGGGCGAGCACCTTGCCAGTGCAGGCCAGCAGGGTCCGCGAGACACCACAGATCCGGCGTGCTCGTGCCGACCAACAACAAGCCGAGCTCGTCCAGCGTGACAAGGTCCCACCCGGACGGCACCGGACTCACCTGTTCGGCCATGCCAGCGACATCGCCATGATCACCGACGAATGTCCGGGTCGACCGGGACGTCGGACGACCGACGACCCCACGCCCAGCGGCGCGTGTGCCGCTCCCCCGCCACAACGCGCGTTCTACGCGGCAGAACAACGCAGTCGATCATGGCGATTTGGTGCATTCCTCAGTGTTTACTCGCCCCGCGCAGCATGGTCCGGTTTCGCGGTCGGCCTGTACGCTCCATACTTTCGTCCGTGCAGGTCATCAGCTCATTGTGGGGCATCGGGCTGCCCATCATCTTGGTCGCGAGCGCCACTTTGGTGTTGGCGGCAGCCGTTCGTTCCCGGGGAAAGCCCGCGCCGGTATCGCGTACGTTCGCCGCGTTCGCCGTGCTCGTCTGGCTGAGGCTCGCCGGCGAGGCTGTCTTGGGTGACCAGCGTCCGGTATTCGAGCGGCAGTGGAAAGGTGCCGCGGCTGCTCTTCTCGCGGTGGCCGCTGCCGTTCACGTGTGGCGGCGTTACCACCGACGAGATATCGCCCCGGCAGAACCGGTTTCGGCTGGGCAGCATCAGCCGACACCGGTAGCCTCGTCGACGTTCGCCGTACGGCACCAGGTCACGATGCCGGCGCTCGCGGAGGACGTCATCGAGGCGACGGTGACCCGGTGGCTCAAACAGGTCGGCGACCGGATCGATGCAGGTGAGCCGCTAGTGGAAGTCTCGATCGACAAGGTCGACATCGAGGTTCCCGCCGATGCCTCCGGCTATCTGCGCGAGATCAGGATCTCGGCGGGAACGACCGCACCTGCCGGAAGCATCATCGCCGTGATCGAGCCGTCCACCGCAGTCACACCATGAGGTGAACCGGTTTCTGCTATGGACTTCACCATGACAGCATCCGGAGCGCCGACGAACGTGATACCGCGTAGCGAGCGGTTCGCGGCAGAAGCGGATGCTCAACGAACGTCGTCGTCGGCCGCCTGCCGGGCACCGGCGTTGCGCATCCGGATGGCGCTGAACTCGCCTCTGGCCGCGACGACCGCATCGACATACGGCCACAGCGAGGCGGTCAAGCGCACCTCCACGTCATACCGGCCCAAGGCGATCAAGCAGTCGTTGATCTCGCTCACATCCTGTACCTGAGTGGTCTTCTCACTGACCCAGTAACCAGCGGTGGCATCCAACAGCGTGAAGTTCACTGAGTCGAGGCGATGGACCTTGAGGGACGCCTGCTGGAGCCGGGACAGCCATCGGTGCTCGACCGCGATGACGCGGGCGGCGGGCGAGCTGAGCAGTGAATGCGGCGCTTGAGGCGTTGCCCAGCACACCCGTGGGCAGTCCCGGGGTAGGAGATAGTTCGGCAGGCGCGCCTCGTCGATAGCCCATATCCACTCCTGTCCTTCGTGAGGCGTGCCGGGAGGGGATGGGCGCGGGCTCATCGTGGTGAAGGGGCTTCATCACTGACATGGAACAACTTGGGCACGGGGCCAAGGTAACGGTGCCTCGCGGTCCTCAATCGGGCAGCAACATCCGCTCATCGGCATGTCCGCGTGCCACTCACGATGTCAAGAGCGTATAGATCATGATGTTGGCCAGCATGGTCGAACGCTCGCTGTCGTCGTCCAACGCGACCACTACGAGGCTGGCGTCCTTTCCGGGGATGCTCACGAGTTGGGTCGTCACTCCAGGCCAACCACCGCTGTGCCGGTAGATCAGTTGACCGCGGTAGCCTTCGACACCGACGCCCCACGCGTAATCGAGCGGTGTGCCATCCTCCAGGCGTCCCGGTGTGTGCAGGATTTCGGAGATGCCGAGGTCGTCGACGAGCAGCGAACGGTTCCAGCGCAGCAGGTCTCGTGCTGTGGACCAGACCCCGCCGTCGCCCAGGGAAAGCGGAGCGGGATAGTTCGGGTCGAGCGGAGCGGCACCGGGCGGATACGGCGCCGGGCCGGTCCAATACCGCGTGCTGTTCATGCCGAGTCGCTCGAAAACGTGCTGCTGGGCGAACTCCGGCAGGGGCTGGCCGGCGGCGCGTGAAACCACGACCGCCAGACAGACGTAGCCAGCGTTGCAGTATCCGTATGCGGTTCCCGGCGTGCGGTCGAGGTAGTCGCGCCGGACCAGGGCGCGGACCACGCCGTCGGTGGTGCGGACGGCTTCGTTCCGGAGGACGTCGTCGATGTGTACGCCCTGCGGCAGTCCGCTGGTGTGGTGGATCAGATGGCGCACCCGGACCGTGCGGGACCAGGGGGCAGCTCGGGCATCCACTGCGCGAGGACGTCGGCGGTATCGAGGCGTCCCTGCCTGACCAGTAACGCAGCGCAAGCGGCCGTGATCTGTTTCGACAGCGAAGCGGTGTACACGCACTTGTCCGCGGTCAGCCCTCCGCCGCCGTGGAAGACCGGATCAGCTACCTGCGCGCCGGCTACGACCGCAGCGGCGCTGTGGTATCCGGCCGCCTGGACAGACCCCTGCACGTCGATCAAACCGCAGCCCCCGCTCCATCGACACCTGCCAGATCGACGCAGGCTACCCGGGCGATGCCCCGGCCGCGTCACGCGAGCAGCACTGCTGCCCGCCGCGTCTGGAGCCTCACGATCCGAAGTCCGGGACGGATTCGATCTGGGGTTCGCGCAGGGCCGGCAGTGTGGTCGGTGATGCAGCCGGACGAACTCCAGCAGGTCGCGTGTGCTGATGGCGAAATGTGAGCCGCTGGGCGCGGCGTAGTAGCAGACCGCCCATTTCTCCGTAGGGACGATCTCGCCTGCGTCCGGATGTGGCCGACCGCAGCGCGGTCCTGCGCCCGGCATCCGAACATCGACACAACCCGAATCAAGCCGCCAAGCCGCCAATCACATTCCGTAACGAGCGGTTCGCGGCAGAAGAGCGCATCCGGAGATGGCGAAACTAGCGGCCTCAACCGCCGACGAGGAGGTCCCTCGATCCCTCAGAACTGACGTGCCGCTAGGGTGCCGAAATGCTTACAGAGTTATTCGTGGCAGATCTTGATAGGGCGCTGGAGTTGGTGGAGGACGGCCCGACCGAAGCCGATGACGTGCCCACTGTGTCGGCGAAATCGCTCACCGAGGTGACGCTGGCGTCGCTACACCGGATCGCCGCGACACCGGACACGGCCGCCACGAAGGGGCAGGTGACTGCTCCAGTGTCGGTCGACCGGTGGGAGGGGCCCTGGCTACAGGTAGTCGCCGACCATGTCACCACGGCAATTGCCGCGATCAGTAACGACCGGCTCCATGCGGTGACCCGGGCCTGGGCGGAGACCGAGGAGTGGCAGTACGCGACGGCTGACGAACTGGCTCCGCTTGTGCGCAGCTTGCGCGACGTCGCACGCCAGGCGTCGCCGCAGCGGCGGCTCTACCTGTGGACTTGCCTCTGACCGACACCAGGACCCAAACCTGCGCGCCTGCTCATCGGCAGATCAGTAAACATAATCATGCCTTTCTTGGGCTTCTCGGCTGCGTTCGGTGACGCGAGCGCGGACGGACGCCGGCGCTACCGAGGCGGCAGTGCTACAAGGGAGCGGACCAGGCCGGAGGTGCGCTCGTACGGCCCGCACCTTGGGGCCCTTCCACTCCCGTTGCGCCAGCCAGGAGCCCCGCCAGCCCTGCACGGTGCGGCACCAGAAGTTGGGCGCAGCCGTCTCCTGACACTGTAAAGATCCACTCGGGCCGACTGACGGCACTCGCGTGGACCACCTGGCCGAAAGCGGACCGGCGCGGCAGGGCTTCCGGCACGATCACGACAGCCCGAGCATGATCCGGCGGCCACCACCCGCCGCCGGTTCCGGCGCAGGCCTTTCCCGGAGAGCCTCGTGAGCCGGATGGCCCGCACGGCCGGACGGGCTGCCCGCCGCCGTGCGCGGTCATCAACTACACCGCGGTGTTGGAGGCTCCCTCGTACGTGCACGGCTCCGTGGTAGCACTGACCAGGATGACGAACACCTAAGAGCATCACGCACAGTAATCGGGCGGGGCTGCGGGACGGGCTGCGGTTCGGGTAGGGAAAGTCCAGCTCAACACCGGAATCCACTATGGACGGAACATGGTTGCGACACGCGATCACCATCCGATCACCACGCTCCCACCAGGTGGGATTATCGGGGCCGAGAATGGGAAACAGAAAGGCCGTGACCCTTGTTTCCGCAGTTCACAGCCTTGATCGCTTGTGCGCCCGAAGGGACTCGAACCCCTAACCTTCTGATCCGTAGACAGCGCCGCAATCAGAAGAGGTCAAAGCCCTCCGAGCCCACCCCGGAGATGCCCCATTTGCGACTATCCGCTACGTTTCAAGGCCTCAAACTCATGGGTCTCGAATATTGAGACGCCAGGACCCGTGAACGAGTCAACGCGACACATCTCCCCGCCAAGAATTCCGTCCATCATCCCACTCGCAGCTCCACCGACCCGAATGCTCTGTCCAATATCGACCAATCTCCGCACTCCACGCCAACTCGACCAGTCACTACAGAAGGTAACCCCCTTCAGGCCGACTCAGACCGCACAAATGAAGCGATGAGCGTGAGCGCTACGGCGAAGAAGTCGTGGTGCCACTCGCCCGAACCGGCACGCCAGCCACGACGGTCCGTCGCCGCGACACCGGCAGGCGAGGCTACTTTTCGGCCCGCCCGTTCGTTGCCGGTGCGCCGCCGCGTTGAGGGTCTCGAGCGCAGGAGGGCGTTCTCAGGGCTTGACGAACCAGGCCGGGGCATCGGCGGCACGTGTCGTGTCGATCCTCAGCTTCGACAGCGCGTCGAGTTCCGGCAAGGCCTCCGGATCGCACCAACCGACCTCGATCGACTCGTCATCGTTCACCCCTGCTTCGCCACTGACCGCCCGGCAACGGAACCACACATTGAGGTACTCACCGACATCACCATTCGGATAGATCGCCTGGTTGAAGGCAACGCCGCTGGGCAGTGGTCAGCAGATCCTCCACCTTCTGGGCGCGGGCGAAGCGGCGCACCGTTTCCCTGGCCAGGCCGAGTTCCCGCACGATCGCCTTGATGCCCCATGCGCCGACAGCCTGACGTCGTCCGCCGGATCTTTACGTCACGTTGGTGACGTTGCAGCGTCAGCAGACGTTGGCGGAGCTTCAGTACGTGAGAGCGAGGGTAGTCACGACGAGGGTGGACAGGATGGCCGACGCGGCAACAGCCGCCCGCGCGGCGACTGCGGCGCGGCCTCGTAGCCAGCCTGCCGCGGCAAGGCCGGCTCCCCACGGCAGTGAGTACGTCAAGGCGACCTGTCCGAGCGTGGTGATGTCCCGGTCATGCCACAGCGTGCCTAACGTCGGTGGCAACAGCACCGCAACGGCTGCCCCGGTGAAGACGTACGCAGGCCGGTACGGCACCAGGCTGCGCCACGCACCGACCGGTTCGCGCCACACCACCGCGACGGCGGCCACGGCCGCGGCGGTCGCGGTGAGCGCCACCACGGCAGCGCACGTGACCACCGTGGCGAGGTTGTGCTGCGCCATGCCGCTGGCGCCGTTGGCGTTGAACCAGTCGCGAACCGCGACCACACCGTGGCCGGCCACTTGAGCGGCCATGATCGCCGCGACCACGCCCGCCGGTCGAGTCCACCGAACGCCAGTCATCACCATCACCCCGGCGATCACATGTGCGAACAGCAACGGCCACAGCTCCGGCGAGTAGTTCCACCCCAGACGCGTCCCGTCGGGAGTCACCATCCGCCCCGGTACCGCAGCCGACAAAGCGGCCGTCACCGCGCACAGCACGATGAACGCACCACTGACCGCCGCTGTCACCGGCCGCTGCACGAACACGACAGGCGTAGCCTGATCGTCGACCCTCACAGTGCTCACGACTGATCAACGTCACCGCCGCGGGGCCGGACACGTGGTGTCCATCGCAGGTGATCCGGCCAACAAAAAACGCCGACACACTTACAACCACCGACCTCGAACTCAGTCGTCAGTGGCCCCGAGCCGCCAGAAACACCGTTCGCGTTACGGACCCGGCTAAGGCCCTCCCGCTCTACCTGCGGCAGGTATGTGCACTGGGCGCGGTCACCGCTTCACCACGGGACGACAGTGTAATTCTTGAGCAGCACGCCGTGTATTGGTGTGCCGGCCTCGCCGCTGATGATGGGGTGGTAGATCCGGGCTGCCGCGTCGACCACGTCCAGCGGCGGTCGCCAGCCGGAGGCCGCTCGGCGGGCCTTGATAACGGTCGGGTTCTCGTCGGTGATCCAGCCGGTGTCGACGCCACACATGTACACCTGGTGTCGTACCAGGTCAGCAGCGCCGACCCGGGTCAGCATGTTGAGCGCCGCCTTGCTGACGGAAGTGTGCGGATGCCGGTCGGGGCCGGGCCCGTCCTCGGAGAACCAGCCCTCGCGCCCGGTCACGTTCACCACGTACCGTCGGCCCGGGCCGGGCGTGGTCAGGACCCGGCGGAGCCGATCGACGAGCAGGAAGGGCGCCACGACGTTGACGAGTTGCACTTCCAGGAGCTCGACCGGGTCGATCTCGCCGATCCTGGCGGTCCATGAGTTACTGGAACTGCGGGCGATGAGCGCGCCGGTGATGTCGGTGACAGCCGCCAGTCCGGAGCCGCCCGGCTCGGCCACGGACTCGAGCGCTGCGCCCCATTCCGGCGGGGCAGCGCCGGGGCGATAGCCCTCCACCGTCTCGACAGCCCTTCCCGTGCTCGCGGCCAGCAATTCCGCTGCCACGAGCGGCTGGTACGCCCAGGCCGGCCGCCGTACGGTCTGCGCCGCATTGTTGATCAGGATATGTAGCGGATTCCCACCCTCGGAGAGCCGATCGGCCAGATTCAGCACCTGACGTGGGTCACGCAGGTCGGCGCCGACGATACGCAGCGACGACGACCAGTTCGCAGCGTCCGGCTCCCGCGCATACCGCTGGCCGGCGTCCGCCGGAAAGCGAGTCACCACGGTGACCGCCGCGCCGCTCCGCAGCAGCTTCAACGCGATCTGGTAGCCGATCTTGACCCGGCCACCGGTCACCACTGCCCGCCGTCCGCTCAGGTCGACGCCGGAGGTGCGGTGCCGACGGTGCAGATCTGCACAAGCGGGGCAGAGCGCGTGGTAGAACACGTCCACGTCACGAAACCGGCCGCGGCAGGCATAGCACCGACGGTCCCGGCGGGTCCGACCACGATCGCCCGCTACGGCCGCGAGGACCGGTACTCCCTCCGCCCGGTCCGCCGCGCCGGTGGCCGCTGCGGCCACGACCGCCCGATCGCCGGCCGCGGTCTGCCGGCGACGGTTGGCTCGCCGCTGCCGCTGAGCGTCCTTGAGCAGCCCATCCACCGCACGCTGCACCCGCATGCGGACCGGATCATCGACGGGCAGCGCGCGGACTTGACCGAGCACCCGCAGCGCGGCCTCGACGTCGTCGCCGTTCATTGCCTTCCCCACCTCGACTGCTGGAGTGTGGCCAGACCGGACTTGAACCGGTGTCCCCCGCGTGAGCAGTGCGGCGCGTCGACCTCTGCGGTGCCGGCCACAAGCAGGGGTGGGGCCAGACCGGACTCGAACCGGCATCCTCCGCCTTGAGAGGGCGGCGCGACTACCCCTGCGCTACAGGCCCCACCTTGCTCGGGATCATAGCGAGGATGATCAACCGATCGCCAACGGATAACAGCTCACCCGGCGGATCAGGCAGGTGAGTGTCGACGGCCCCACAGCGGAATCGCCGCCGGAGTACTGACGAAGATAGACACAGGGTGATGACCGGAGGCAGCCGACGCGCTACAGCAGCGCGACGGGTCTGCTCACTACAGTGAAGATCATGGGTATGTACACGTCGGTCCGTGGCTGGATGGAGATCAACTTCCAACAGCGTGAAGCCGCCGAGGAAATAGTCGAGCGGCATCGTCACGAACTGTACTCAGGCGGTTGGGCGTTCCCGTCAGCACCGTTCAACTGGACGCTTTACCTGTTCTACGGCGGTGACATCCGGCAAGGTGAAGTGCCGTGGCTACGTGAACAGATCGAACAACTGGCCGCGATGCCGCCGGTCAATGAGGACAACGACATGCCGACGGGCTTCTTCCTTCTTACCGCGGACGAGCGGGAGGAGGCAGATGCGTGGCAGATCCGTGACGGCAGGCTCGATCACTTGCCCGCACCGAGTCTTGACTGGATGGCCGGGTAACGACAGCGGGACCGGATCACGGACAATCGCGTGCTTGGGTCGTCGGGTGAGGGCTGCGGCAGGCCAACAACGGTAAGCAGTGTATGGACGCCAGCGCACACGGTCGGCGGCCAGATCAGTGAAACGACCTGGCTTTCCGGCTCAGTCAGGCAGCGCCGGACAGGGGCGGGGGTACTCGAACGATGAGTTCGCCGAGCGGGTCAACGACGAATCCCCCGGCGGGGGTTCGGCGGAGTACCGAGTCGGCGGTCAGCCGTGGAAGGCGGCAGCCGCGGCACTGTCGCGACTGGTGGTCGGCGCCGGCACGGTCGGTTCGGCGCTCGCTGCGTTGCTGCCTTGCGACAGACCTGCTGCGACGCGGCTTACACCTTCTCGTGGGGACTGCCCCTGCCGTGGATCACCGCGGGTGGTGACACCCCGCATCAGGCCTATGCCACCATGAGAGCAAACCTCGTCGAGACGGACACGTTGTCTGCCGCCGTCGACCTGCTCTTCTGGTTGTCCACCGGTCTGGTCGTCGGCGTCGCTGTCGGACTTCTGCGGCGAGCGCTGCGTAACCGAACTACCTAGCTTCCCGTCTGCAGCCATCACCACACCGCGGTGACACCGGCTCCCTCGTATCCGGATCCACGGCGCTCGCCGTCGCCACCGGACACCCCTAGCGTTCGACGGCGCGACACCACCCCGGCCGGCAGACGACTCGCCCTGTGCCGGCTATCGGCCTCCGCACCAGGCACCGGCAGGCACGGCCCGTGGTAGCACCTGACCGGACGACAAACACCGCCGCAGGCATCACACACAGTAACCGGAAAGGGCTGCGGGTCAGGCCATGATTCGCGGGGCTAAAGTCCAGCTCAACGCCGAAATCCACTATGGACGGAACACGTCGGCGACACGCGATCACCATCCGATCACCACGCTCCCACCAGGTGGGAGTATCGGGGCCGAGAATGGGAAACAAAGAGGCCGTGACCCTTGTTTCCGCTGGTCACGGCCTTGATCTTTTGTGCGCCCGAAGGGACTCGAACCCCTAACCTTCTGATCCGTAGTCAGATGCTCTATCCATTGAGCTACGGGCGCTCACACAACCACTCTCCGTGCTGGCGCGTGATGAAGCATCCAGCGGGTCGCGGCTACGTTTCCGCTGGTCCAGGCGTTTGGTGCACCCGGACCTGCTAGAAGACGACTCTAGCATGTCCGCCGGTGGGGCTTTGCGTGCCCCGTACCGAGCGGCCGGAGTCCCAGGATCAGGACCCCGGCCGTCGTTGTCGGTCAGTTCAGGGAGGAGACCCGAAGGCCGGTGAACTCGAACTCAGCGTTGTCGCCCCGGATGCCGATCGCCCCCGCGCCGGTGATCGGTGCGCAGCCCACGCCCCGGTCGGTGGCTTTTGCCGCGAGCCTGCCGCCCACGGTGAGCGTGATCGCCACGCTGCCGTCGGGGTTGTCGCGGACCGTTGCGCTCGCGGTCTGCCAGGAGCCGTACATGATCGGATAGCCGGGCTTCTCGGCCGTGAGTTCGTAGTACGTGCCCTTGTTGGTTCGTCCGCCCGGGCACTTCTTCTTGATCACTACCTTGCCGTCGCGGCGTGCGGCGCTGGCGTAGTACAGGTGGTACTGGCTCTTGTATCGCAGGAACAAGTGCACGCCGTCCCAGCTCACCCGGGGGGTGCTGCGGGTCGACGACAGGCGGCGGACCTTCAGCTTCGTCTGCACCGAGACGTCGCCGAAGGAGCTGTCGTGGGTGGTGAGCCGGAAGATGGCCGATCGGGTGCCGGCGCGGGATTTCGGGTCCGTCGGCCTGTCGTCGGGCACTCCCGAGTAGCCGTTGCCGTGGTAGGCGAACAGTGAGCCGCTCGTCATGTCCCAGATCTTCGAGCCGACGCTGCGGGGGTCGTTCGGGCTCCAGTACGCGTATTCGTTCGTGATGAGCCCGTTTGTCGTCGGGAAGGTGGGGCGGAACAGGCGCTGGCCGGCCTGCGCGACCAAGGCGACGTCGTCCAGGACGATCGTGCTGGCGGCGTCGAACCCCACGCCCACGCTGACCGCGGTGACCCCCTCGGATATCGCCGGAAGCGTCACCGAGTATTTCCGCAGCGGGGCCGCCGCGAGCTGGTCTCCGGTGAACCAGGGACGCCAGCCCTTCCGTGCCGAGTAGGCGTAGACGACGGGGCGGGCGCCGGCCGTGGACCGGAGCCAGAACTCCAGGCTGTAGCGCGTGCCTGCCTTGACCCCGACCCGGCAGGCTGTGGTCTGGTCCGAGGTGAGCCGGGATTGCGGGCCTGCCCGGCCCCGGCCCTGCGCGTACGCGGCGAGGCCGCTGTGGCTCTTGCGGGTGAGGGTCAGGCGGCCGCCGCGGGTGGACAGGCTCCAGCAGGCGAGCTTGCCGGCGCGCCAGCCGCCCTCGAACGACGGATTCGGTACGCCGCGCGTGGCCGCCGACGCGGGCATGACGCCGCCGGCCTGCGACGCCAGCATGGTGAGTAGGAGGAGGGCCGTGGTTCGGCGCATGTGTTGTCTCTCCGGCAGCTGGGATGGCACGGACAGGACGCCTCAGGGGGCGATGATGCTGACGGGGTCCGACCGGGTCTGGTTTCCGGCGACGTCGCGCGCGATGACGTGCAGCGTGTGCGGGCCGGCCGGCAGCTGGCTGGTGTCCCACACCCATTGGTACGGCGTCTTGATGCGGCTCCCGAGGAACACGTTGTCGACGTAGAACAGCACCCGGGCGATGCCGTTGTCGTCCGAGACGTCCGCCTTGTAGTAGGTCGTCGGCGGGACGACGGCTGAGCCGGCTGCCGGGGCGCTGACCCGGGCCGTGGGCGCGACCCGGTCCACCTTCAGGTTCAGCGTGTGCACGGCCTCGGCATTGCCGGCCTTGTCCCAGGCCCGGTACTTGACCGTGGTCGTCGCCGGGATCGTGATCGGGTTGTCGTACCGGGTGCCGTTGTCCAGGGCCGGCGTGGATCCGTCCGCGGTGACCATGATCCGGTCCACACCGGAGTCCGCGTCGGTCGCTGTGAGGCTCAGTTCGACCGGGGCGTTGAACCAGGTGTCCTCGCAGGGTGCCGGGCCGCAGGATGCGGACGTGGCCGGTGCTGTCGCGTCGAGCTGATAGTTGTTGACCACCACGGTCCGCTCTTCGGACGCGCCGGTGTTGCCGGAGGCGTCCAGGGCTTTCGCCTGGATCCGGGCCTGGCCCTCGCTGTGGGTCGTGGTGTCCCACGACACGGTGTACGGCTCGGTGTGGGGAGCGCCGATGAGCTCGCCGTCGACGTAGAAGAGCACTCGGATCACGGAGTCGTCGTCGCTGGTGGCGGCGCTGAGCGTAACCGTACGGTTGACCACCGACCCGCTCGCCGGGGCGGTCAGGGTCACTGCGGGCGCCACCGTGTCCAGCGGCACGCTGTTCGAGACGGTGTACGTGCGCCCGGGCGAGAGCGTGACGTTGCCGGCCGTGTCCGTGGCGCGTGCCGTCACCGCGATCACGGTGTCGGGGTGCGCCGTGGTGTCGTAGTCACAGGTGTACGGGCCCGTCGTCGTGCAGACCTGTTCCCCGTCGACCAGGAAATCGACGTGGTCGATACCGGAAGCGTCGGTTGCCCCGGCGGTGAAGGTCACGGTGCCGCGGGCGCGGGAGCCGTCGGCCGGGGCGGTCAGCGCCACCTGGGGCGGCGTCTCGTCGGTGTCCTGCACGCTGAAGTCGTCGGCCTCGAGCATGCCGTTCGAGCGCAGCGAGATGCCGACCGACAGCGCCTTGGCGTCGGCGGGCAGCGCCGGGGTGGTCCACTCCGAGGGGCGCCATTCCGTGGTGGCCGGCAGCAGCGACGCCTGGCCGAGGAACTGCCATCGGCTCGCGGCGTCCCGGTAGTAGGCGACGGGCCGGGCGGAACCCGCCGACCGGTACCAGCCGGTGACCTTGTAGCGGTGGCCGGGAATCGCCTTCGAGGCGCAGCCGCCGAGGTCCTGCTGGGTGGTGATGCGGCGGTCACCGCTGACGAACGAGCTGATGCTGACCCGCATCGCCTTGCTGCCCGTGTGCGGCTCGGCGGAGTTCGACCAGCTCGCGGCGTTGTCGCCGTAGCCGCCCCGCTGCCAGCAGTCCGGAATCCCGTCGGTGTTGGTGTCGGTCTCCATCGAGGGGAACCGGACGAGCTCGCGCAGATCGTCCTGAGGCTGCGGCGCGGGAGCGGGAACCGCCGGCCGGACCGGCCCGCCCATGACCTCGGCGACCGTCTTGACCACGGTGCCGCCCGGCCCGCGCTCGGCGAGCCAGGAGGAGAAGCTGTCCAGTTTGGCCGGGGTGATGGCGTAGGGGTCGCAGTCGTCACAGACGCGGTGCATGACGATGACCACCCAACCGCCGCCGTTCTCCTCGGCCTGCAGCACGTAGTTCTGCATGGCCGCGAGAGAGGTGCTCGGCTTGATCGAGTCCGGGGTCGCGATCGCGTACGGATGCGCCGGGGGTGTCCTCTCCGCCGGCGGGCAGCCGTAGCACGAGCCGGACGAGGCGATGCCGCCGACAACCCGAGCCGAGTTGTAGCCGCAGCTCTCGACGACCTGTTGCACCGCGGGGCTGTCGTCGCCGTAGGGATAGGCGAAGTTGCTGATCTGGAGCCCGTGGGAGAGCAGCGTCGTCCGGTCGCCGCAGATCTGGCGGGCCTGCTCGTCCGCGCTCAGCGTGGGCAGGTCGGCATGGGTGACCGTGTGGCCGCCCAGCTCATGGCCGGCCGACTGCAGGGCGGTCGCCTGGGCGACGCTCAGCCGGCCGGGCGCGCCCAGCAGGCTGGAGTTGAGGTAGAAGGTGCCCTTGAAGCCGTAGCGGGCCATGATCTCGGCCGCCTCGAGCTGATCGCTCGACCCGTCGTCGTAGGTGAACGACACGGTGACCGGCGAGCGCGTCGCCGCCGGGTCCGTCTCGGCAAGTGCCGAGGGCTGCCACTGTCGGGTGAAAAGCAGCCCGGCGGAGAGCAACAGGGTCGCCGCCACCAGGATTGATCGTGTACGCCGTCGCATGTATAAGCCCGTTCTGCTGGCCCGGAGCGGCCGGATGACCGGCCGGGCTCAAACGTGATCGTTCGCATTCCGACCTGGGGACCAGGTCTTGAACCTTTAACGAACGGGCGTTCGGAACGTTTGTGCGACAGCTGAGGAGGCGCCGGCCGGGCACGGAAAGGGCCGTGAGCGCGAACGCTCACGGCCCTTCTCGACGAGCGGAGACTCCGGGATTCGAACCCGGGAGGGGCTATAAAACCCCAACCGCATTAGCAGTGCGGCGCCATAGACCGGACTAGGCGAAGTCTCCTCTGGCGGCTCGCAGGCCACCGACGGTTGAGGATACCGGACCGCCCCGGGGCCCGGCAAAGAGGTAACCCCTCGGCCACGCCGATCATCGAAATCCGCAGAAATCGACGGACCGCACCGCCTTCCCACAGGTGAAAGGGGCGCGGCGCGACTAGGCTCCCTCGGCATGGAGGAGAACGAGCCGAAGCAGCGACGCCCGCGGACCTCGAACCCCGCGTTCAGCACGCCTGACCAGCCCACTCCCCCGGCAAAACCGGCGAAGGTCCCGCCGGCGGTGACCTTCCGGCCACCGGCGGAGGAAAAACCCTCTTCCGGTACGGGCGCAGACGCCCCACCCGCAAAGCCGTCCACCCAACCCCGACGGCCCCCCGCGCCGTCAACGCCACACCCGAGCGCCGCCGACCCGGCCGGAAAGGCGCCGCCGCCGAGCCGGTCCCGCGCGCAGGCCGCCGCCAAGCCGCAGCCCGCCAAGGTCGAGGCCGCCGCCAAGCCGCAGCCCGCCAAGGTCGAGGCCGCCGCCGACGTACCGCCGCCGGACGAATCGCCCCGCCCGCCGGCCCAGGCCCAGCCCAAGCCCCCGGCACCCGCCAAGTCGACGCCGGCCGCCAAGGCCACCACCCCGGCAAAGCGCCAGCCCCGCAAGGCCACGCCGCCCACCAAGTCAACGCCGGCGGCAGCGGCAGAGCCCGCGAAGAAGGCCGCGCCCCGGGCCACCCCGGCCAAGGCGGCGCGCCCCGCCAAGAAGGCAGCAGCCACCGTCCGGGCCGCCGCCGCGGAACTGGCGCCGGCCGTGGTCCAGCCCGACCCGGCCACGATCCCCGACGAGCCGCGTGCTCCCGGCGTACCGGATGAGACGGCGACATCCCCGACTGCCGAGCCCTCGGTCACGGCCCCGGGGCAGCCGGAGGATGCCGTCCCCGTTGGCCCGACCCTGCCGCGCGCCGCCACCGCCCTGCCGGACACCCGGTCCGGCAGCCGGGCCGAGCCCTGGGCCGCGCTGATCGCCGATCCCGGCCATTCGCCCGAGCTGCTCGCCGTCGCCGCCACCCAGACCATCGGCCCGCGCGCCAAGGAGTGGGCCGGCCGCACCCGGGCCGCCTATCCCAGCGCCACCCCCGACGCGCTGGCCCGGCTGGCCGCCCAGCAGTTCACCCGGTTCGGCAGCGTCAGCAGCGTGTTCGCCGCGGTTGCCGGCTCCTATGCGCCCCTGGCGCTGCTCGGTGCGGCCGCGTTCACGCACGCCGAGCTGGCTCTGCACATCGCCGCGGCCTACGGTCTGGATCCCACCGACCGGGAGCGGGCTGCCGATCTGCTGGTGCTGACCCGGGTGCATCCGTTGCGGGAGGACGCCGAGGCCGCGCTGGCCGCCGCGGCGACGCAGCAGAGTTACGAGCACACCGGGCTCACCGACGCCACCTGGCGGCTGGGCCGGATGATCGCCGCGCAGGCCGGGGGCTGGGTGGCCGTCCGGGCGGTCAACCACTTCTTCCCGGGCACCAGCCTGCTCGCCGCCACGCTCACCAGCCGGGGTGCGGCCCGGGCGATGGCGGCGCGGGCCACCTTCTTCTACCGCGGTCAGAGCCAGCTGAGCCAGTCCTTGGGCAGCAGCGTGTAGCCCACGAAGGCGACCACGTCGAGCAGGGTGTGCGCCACGATCAGCGGCATCACCCGGCCCTTGCGCAGGAAGAAGAGCGCGAACACCACGCCCATCACGGCGTTGCCGACGAACGCGCCGAAGCCCTGGTAGAGGTGGTACGAGCCGCGGAGGAGCGCGCTGGCCGCCACGAGGTAGCCGATGCGGCAGCCCAGCTCGCGCAGGCGGGTCATCAGGTAGCCGATCACGATCACTTCCTCCAGGACCGCGTTCTGCACCGCCGCGATGATCAGCACCGGGACCGCCCACCAGACCGGTTGCAGGGCGGCCGGCACGATCTGGGCGTTGAGGCCGAGCGTGGCCGCCGCGTACACCAGAAGCAGGCCGGGGATGCCGATGGCCGCGGCCAGCGCGGTGCCCCAGCCGGCGTCGCCGGCCGGGTGGCGGAGGTCGACGCCGAGCGTGCGCGCCGGGTCCGGCAGGTCGCGGCTCAGCAGGTAGATCGCCAGCAGCACCGGGACCAGGGCGAAGAAGATGCCGAGCAACTGGTACGTGAGGTCGAGGTACACCCGCGGCGACCGGGACGGGTTCAGCGTCGCCGTCTGCTGGGACAGCGGCTTGCCCGCCGTGAGCTTCGCCACCAGCGACACCGCCGCATACACGGCCGACTGGCCCAGCGACAGCAGCAGGACGATGGCTATCTCCCAGCGGAGCTGGAAACGGGTGGCCGGCGGGCGATCAAGAGCTGTTGTCACGCGACCACTCTAGGAGCGGCTCAGCCTTTCGAGTGATCGCGTTCATGCACAACCGGACCTATCGGGGCAAGCGACGCGCCGTGTGTCGGCAATTGTGCGGTGTACATCGCACTTCGCGTGCGATGCGTTACCCGCTGTTTTCTTCACGCTGAGGGGCATGGGAGACCTCGCTCGTTTGCTCAAGGAGAGTTGGAGCCTCGTCGAGGAGCATCAGGACAAGGTTGCCGGCTACTTCTACGCGCGGATCTTCCTGTCGCACCCGGATCTGCGGGACCTGTTCCCCGTGCACATGGACGTCCAGCGATCACGGTTGCTCAACGCGATCGTCACCTCGGTGCAGACGCTGGAGGATCCGGAGAAGTTCGACGACTACCTGCGGGGACTCGGTCGCGACCACCGCAAGTTCCATGTGGAACCGGCTCACTACGAGGTCGTCGGAGGCGCTTTGATCGAGGCGATGCGGCAGTTCGCGGGCGAGCAGTGGGGCGTCGAGTACGACCAGGCCTGGGCCGACGCGTACGCGGTGATCGCGGCCAAGATGCTCGCCGGCGCGGAGGCCGACACCAACCCGCCGTACTGGTATGCCGAGGTCATGGCGCACGAGCGCCGCTCGACCGACATCGCGGTCTTCACGGTCATGCCGATGCAGCCGCTGGAGTACCGCGCCGGGCAGTACCTGAGCCTGGAGTGCCCGCGCTTCCAGCCCCGGCTGTGGCGGACCTACTCGCCGGCGAACGCGCCCCGGCGGGACAACAGCCTGGAGTTCCACGTCCGGGCCGTCGGGGCCGGCTGGGTCTCCAGCGCCCTGGTCCGTCGCCTGGAGGTCGGCGACATGATCCGGCTGGCCGCGCCGATGGGCTCGATGAACCTGGACCGCCGCTCGACCCGCGACGCGGTCTTCGTGGCCGGCGGCACCGGCCTGGCCCCGGTCAAGTCACTGCTGGAGGAGCTGACCCGGTACAACCGGACGCGCTGGGTGCACGTGTTCTTCGGCGCCCGCACCCGCGAGGACCTCTACGACCTGGCCGAGCTCAACCGGCTGGCCGCCCGCTACCCGTGGCTCTCCGTGGTGACCGCGTGCAGCGACGACCCGACGTTCCCCGGCGAGCAGGGCAACATCTCCGACGTCGTAGCCCGCTACGGGCCGTGGAACGAGCACGACTTCTTCGTCTCGGGCTCCGGCCGGATGGTCAAGGCCACGCTGAAGACGCTGGCCGAGCTCCAGGTGCCCTCGATGCGGATCAAGTACGACAGCTTCTCCGACTAATAGCTCCACGGCTGACCGGTCCGGCGGTATTCCTCCACCGGCACGAGGTTGGCGCCCGGCACCATCCGGTCCACGTACAACCGGCCGTCGAGGTGGTCTATCTCGTGGCTGACCAGCCGGGCCATGGCCTGCTCGAAGGAGGTGATCACCCGGGTGCCGTCGTACCGGGCGTGCTCCACGTCGACCCGCAGCGGCCGGACCACCAGGCCGCGGTAGTCGAAGAAGGAGAGACAGCCCTCGTACTGCTCGTCGGTCTCGCTCGATTCGTCGACGACCCGCGGGTTCAGCAGGATCACGGGCTCCGCGCCGCGCTCAGGTGGGCGCACCACGGCGGCGGCAACCGCCAGGCCGATCTGCGGCGCGGCCAGCCCTACCCCCTTGCTGAAGTCGTGCAGGGCCTCGAGCCGGTCCAGCGTGGTGCGCAGACCGGAGATCGCGTCGCGGGCGGCCGACTCCTCGCGGGGCAGCTGGAAGTGCCGGGAGCGCTGGCGCAGGAGATCCGCGCCGCGCTGCACGATGCCGATTCCGCGCATCCGCTGGCTCGCTCTCAGCTCGTGGCCGTTGCGCCGTGGCTTGGGGACCCCCTCGTCCGAGCTGGTCGGTGCGGCCTGGCCCCGGAACCGCCACTCCAGGCGGTACCGGGCGTTGAGCAGCGGCGCGTCGGTCGACCATTCGAAGACCGCGCGGCGCGCGTCGTTGTGGCGCTCCAACGGGGTACGCACGGGCACCTCGGCGGCCAGTGACGTCTCGACGCCCCACACCTGCGGCTCGAACTCGACCGGGAAGTCCAGCCGCACGGTGAGGTTGCGGGTGGGCAGGCGGACGGCCCGCTGGAACCACTGGCCCCACTTCTCCTCGCCGACGGTGTAGGCGTACTCGATCGTGGTGCGTTCGCCGGGGTAGAGCGGGAACTGGCCCTGGTCGTTGGCGAACAGCAGCCAGACCTCCTTGGCGGCGTCCCGGTCCAGCTTGAGCCGCCATTGCATCGGCTCGGTGGCGGCGCCCTCGCCGGCGACCGCGCGCAGGTCCATCTCCTCGAAGCTGAGCGGGTGCCGCCGGTGGTGCCGGTTGGAGCCCTGCGGGTCGTGCGGGTAGCGGTCCACCGCGATCTTCACCAGATAGCGGGTGACCGGCTCCATCCCGGCGTTGTAGAGCGCGCGCCGGATCACACACCGATAGGCCCCGTCGGTGTACGTGAGCTCGGCCACCTCCTGCTCCACGATGAGGCCGGTGCCGGGCGGCATCCACTGCGCGGGCACGGGCGGGTCGCGGTGCAGGACGGGGCCGCGGGCGTGCCGCAACTCGTCGTACTCCTGGAACCTCTGCCAGATGGCGCCGCCCGCGGCCAGCACCGCCTCGGCTCGTCGCGCGAAGTCCTCGGTCGGCTTGTGCCGGCGGCCCTCGACATGGCTGACGTACGACGGATCGAAGCCCATGCGCGCCGCGAGCTGCTTCTTCGTCATCCCGCGTTCGACCCGCCACAACGCGAGCGCCGAAACGAAGTGATCGGCAGCCCTCTCGACAGGCGAGGTGGTCATCACGGATGTCCCCTTTGCGACAGGAATTTCAGTGTCCATGTCATCCGGTGTCCGCATGGGGCTAGTAGCGCGTTGCCGACAAATACCTTGACGAAACCGGCAACGTCGCAACGCTCGGTTAGGTCACCCTTGCTGGGGGTATTTATCCGAAGAACACCTGTCTGGGGCCGGGGATGTGGGGGTTGTGGTGGCGTGGTTAGGTTAGCCTTAACAAGGTACGGTGGGCAGTCCTGACCGGCGAGGCATGGCGAGGTGACAGTGGTGATCCAGCGGATGAAGCCGCGCTGCCGCTGCCTGAGCGGCGCCCGGCGATGACCACGGCACTTGATCGCGCGCTGGCCGACCGTTCCGCGCACCCCGCCCAGCCCCTCGCCCCGGTGACCGCGACGCTGCGTGCCATGTTCGGCACGAGCACCGAGCTGCCCGGCCTGGCACCCGACCTGATCGTCCGGGAGCCGGCGGGCTGGCTGCCCGCCTCCGACCTGGCCGGCGCCAGCCTGGACACCCTGCTGGACTCCTCCCGCGAACGCTGGCAGGCCCAGCCGCACGCCGCGGCGGCGCTGGCCTGGAAGGCCTACACCTACTGGCTGGCGCTGCCGGCCGTGCTGGGCTGGGCGTCGGCACGCCGGGTGCCGCTGCTGACCGGCACCGACGTGCTGATGCACTTCCACGACCCGCGGCCACTGGTCACGCTGGGTCTGCACCGGGACATCACGGTGGCGGTGCTGCCGTCCGACCCGCTGGCGCTGAGCGGGCTGACCCAGGTCCGGGTCGTCGAGAACGAGGCCGCGCTGCTGGAGGAGCTGCGCCGGTCACTGCTGGACGAGCACCTGACCCCGCTGCTGGACGCGATCCACGCCAAGGTCCGGCTGGGCAAGCGCACACTGCTCGGCTCGCTGTCCTCCGGGGTGGCCTACGCGGTGCTGCGGTCGGCCGACGTGCTGCCGGGCTCCTCGGCCGAGACGATCGCCACGCTGCTGGGCACGCTCGGCATCGAGGACCTGATCGAGCTGGTGCCGGGGCGCGCGGGCAAGCTGGACGTGCAGCGCAAGACCTGCTGCCTGGCCTTCACGCTGCCCAAGCCCAAGGTCTGCGTGGGCTGCTGCATCAAGTAAGGCCAGCGGCCCCTTTTTCGCACGGTGCGGGACGGGAGCGGTTCGGGAGCACCCGGCCCCAAGATCATCCAACCGGTCCCCGCGCGTCCTACGGTGGTCACCCGCGGTAACGCCATCGTGGCTGTGAGACAAGGACCCCCACTCGTGAACCATCGCCGGAACCTGCGGATCGCCGCTGCGGCCGCCGCCACGCTGACCACCCTGTCGATGTCCGGTGCCGCCATGGCGGCCAAGGGACACAAGCCCAAGCCGGCCGCGCCGGCAGTGCGGGACAGCGACCACGACGGCATGCCCGACAAGTGGGAGAAGGCCAACGGGCTGAACCCGCGCCGCACCGACGGCAAGGCCGACCGGGACCGTGACGGACTGAGCAACCTGCGCGAGTTCAAGGCCGGCACCAGCGCCCGCAAGGCCGACACCGACCGTGACGGTGTGCCCGACGGGTGGGAGGTCAGCAACCGGCTCAACCCGCTGCGTGCCGACGCCGGAGACGATCTCGACGACGACGGGCTGAGCAACGAGCAGGAATACGTGGTCCACGACGACCCGCGCGAGATCGACAGCGACAGCGACGGCACCGATGACGGCGCGGAGGACCCCGACAGCGACGGACTGAGCAACGTGCAGGACTTCGAGCTCGGCTATCACCCGTTGCAGGCCGACAGCAACGAGGACGGGGTTGCCGACGGCGACGACGACCTCGACGACGACGGGCTGAGCAACGTCGACGAGTACAACCGCGGGAACGACCCGGAGAATGCCGACAGCGACGACGACGGCGTGCCCGACGGCGACGAGGACAGCGACGACAGCGACGACAGCGACGACAGCGACGACGATGAGCAAAGCGACGAGGATGAGCAAAGCGACGACGAGGACGGCAGCGAGGACAACGCCGGCACCGTGACCGGCTTCGACGCCGCTACCGCAGCGCTCACCGTGAGCATCGGCTCCGGGATGACCGTCACCGTCACCGTCACCGACAGCACCGAGATCAGCTGGTACCGGCGCTCGGCGGCCTGCCCGGTCCCCGCCACGATCGACGATCTCACCATCGGGCGTGCGGTGCACGAGCTCGAAGCCGAGGACGGCGACGACAGCGAGCTCGGCACGCCGCCGACCGCCGAGGAGATCAAGCTCGTCTGCGCCTGACCGCCGGGCTGCCTACTGGCTGGCCTTCTCGTTGTCGACCAGGTTGCGGACGTTCCAGATCCAGGCGCCGCCGGTCCAGGTCGGCTGGAAGCCCAGCAGATCCGTCATCGCCCGCAGCATCTCGATGTCGCGGACCTGCGGGGTCAGCACCACCACGCCGGCCTTCCAGTAGCGCAGGTCGGCCAGCGTCATCTCGCGGCGGGTCTCGGTGATCTCCGGGATCGGGTTGCCCTGCTTGATCGAGGTCATCAGGCCGCTGGTCGGGCGCCACGGCGGTGCGAACAGCGCCGAGCGGTCCGTCGGGTCCAGCGGGTTCTGGTTCGGCAGCAGGGCGTACGCGGAAGCGATCCGCATGTCCTGGCCCGTGTACGCGCTCCAGCGCATCGGGTCCGGATACGAGCTGTCCGGCAGCGGCAGGGCGACCAGCGTGTGCTCGTCGTCCACGTACTGCTTCCAGGCGCCCGAGGTGACGAACTCCGGCACCGGGTCCATCGGGGTGGTGCGCAGCGGGGTGGGCGTGAGCGGGACCAGCGCCATCGCGACCGCGGTGATCATCGCGACCCGGACCGGGCCGCGGGCGGCCGGCTGGGCCTTCATCAGGTCCGAGGCGCGCTGGCAGCCGAGCGCCAGCACGATGGCCACGATCGGGGCGATCGCCAGGGCCCAGCGGGTCGGCACCGCCGAGTTGAGGATCGGCACGCTGTGCAGCAGCGACCAGAGGCCGGGGACGCCGGTGTCGACGCCGTTGAGCCGGATGCGCGGGCCGAGCGACATCGCGCCGAAGAACAGCGCGACGCCGGCCAGCGCGACGATCGCCACGCTGCGGCGCATCCAGGCCACCAGGCCGAAGAAGAGGATGACCAGACCCCAGCCGAAGAACGCGTTCTCCTCGGCGGCGTTCTGGGCGAGGCGGCCCGCGGTGATGCTGTTGCCGGCCACCGAGCGCTGCGCGTACGCCGTGAAGGAGCCCAGGTCGGCGCCGAAGTAGCGGACGAACTCGGGCAGCCCGTGGTAGCTCTGCGGCCCGAAGAACTGCACGCACAGCGGATAGGCCAGCACCGCCAGCGTCACCGAGCCGGCGATGCCGAGCCCGCGCAGGAAGTGCTTGATCTCGCCGGGCTCGCTCCGGCGCCGGGAGATCGCCATGACCACGCAGAAGATGCCGAGGCCCACCGCGGTCATGAAGAGGATCTCAAGGTTGATGAACGCCTGCCAGACCAGCAGGCCGGCCAGCAGCAGCCCGTTGCGGACCGCCCGGCCCGGCCGGCGCAGCGCGAGCGTGCGCCAGATGATCAGCGGCACCAGGAACTGCGAGACGATGTTGGGGTGCCCGCCGGCGTGCGAGATCATGCTCGGCGCGAACGTGGCGAACAGGGCACCTACCCAGGCGGCCAGCCGCGAGGTGACGAATTGCCGGGAGAGCACTAAATACCACGAAATGCCGGTGATTGCCAACGCCAGCGTGAGAAAAGCGTTGAACGCCACATGCGGCCCGAACAGCACAGTGATGGGCGTCATCGGCAGCGAAACGGCCAGCACCGAGGTGTTGGCCATCATGTTCACCCCATCGGGGTAATTCATGCGATCCGAGAAGAACGGATAAACGCCATCCGTGAGCACGCGCGCACCGTGCGCCAACATCCACTCAAAGAATGCCTGATCCTGGGGATCATCGCGCAACTCATGATCAAGGTTCAGCCACAACGGGGCGGTGATGAACAGCGCTACCGCAATGAAGGTGACTATTGCGAGAACATCTCGCCAGGTGAGAGAGCGCCACCACCGCGGCTGCGGCGCCGGCTCGCGCTCCGCCACCGGCGGGGCGTCAACAGCAGGTATGACCGAGATCGGCGCGGCGGCGACCTCGCTCTCCAGCGCCCGCAGCTCCGCGTCCAGGTCGTCGGCGTCGGCGGCGGGGTCGGGCGGCAGAACGTGCCCGCCGGCCGACTGGCCTGTCGAGTCAATACCTGTAATCGTCATAGCATCGGCGAGCCTAACCGAGGTTGGTAACAGTGTTGTGACGGGCGGCGCAGGCGTGATCGAGCCGATATCTAAGCGCGTATTACCCGTGGTTGGCCCACCCGAGGCATGATGGGTAAGAGCCGTGGGTACCCACGGGTCAATGTCTCAATCAGGCAAAAAATGAGCGGGCACCCCCCGCTCAACTTTCGGTTGCGCGCAGCGGATGGTTAACTCTCCCGGTCCCGCTGTCAGCTCGGATCGGCAAGACGAGGGAACCTTACTTATGGCAGACATCACTGGAGACCAGCGGATCCAGTCCGAAGTGCTCGAGGGCCTCGCCACGGCGGTGAACCACCGCCGGTGGTTCGTCGAGCTCGCTCTCCCGTACCTGGGTGACAACCCGATCGAGATCGGCAGCGGCCTGGGCGACTACGCGCTGGAGTGGGCGGAGCACCTGCCCCGCTTCACCGCGACCGAGGCAGACCCCGACCGGCTGGTGCAGCTCAAGGAGCGCCTGGCCGACCACGACAACATCGACGTGCGGCAGATGCTGCTGCCCTCGGCCGACGCGAACGGCGAGTACAGCGCCGCGGTCTCCTACAACGTGCTCGAGCACATCGAGGACCACGTGGGCGCCCTGCGCAGCATGGCCGAGCTGGTCCGCCCTGGTGGCCGGATCATCCTGATCGTGCCGGCCTTCATGTTCGCGATGAGCCAGGTCGACATCGCGACCGGGCACATCCGCCGCTACACCAAGAAGACGATGCGCGCCGCCATGACCGAGGCCGGCCTCACCATCGAGAAGCTGCACTACGCGAACGCCCTCGGCCTGATCGGCTACTACGGCGCGACCAGCATCTTCAAGCTGGCCCCGAAGGAAGGCCCGATGGTCAAGGTCTACGACAGCGTCGTGCTGCCGGTCACCAAGGCCGCCGAGAGCATCGTGAAGCCCCCGTTCGGCCAGTCGGTCTTCGTCGTCGCGAAGGTTCCCGGCTGATCCTGCCCGTGTGATGAGCCCGCCGGATCGACGATCCGGCGGGCTTCGTCGTGTCCGGGCTCAGCCCTTGACCTGGTACGTGGCCCGCAGCGTGGCCCGGGCCAGGGTGTGGAACGCCAGGTTGAAGCCGACGTAGGCGGGCGTGGCACCCTCGCTCACCTCGAGCCGGTCGACGTCCAAGGCGTGCACCGCGAAGACGTAGCGGTGCGGGCGGTCACCGGGCGGCGGGGCAGCTCCGCCGTAGCCGGTGTCGCCGTAGTCGTTGCGGACGGTGAACGCCCCGTCCGGCAGGGGGTCGGCGCCACGGTCGAGCTCGGTGACCGAGGCCGGCAGGTTGACCGCCACCCAGTGCCAGAAACCGCTGCCGGTGGGTGCGTCCGGGTCGAAGCAGGTCACGACGAAACCCCGCGTCTCCGCCGGGAAGCCCGACCAGGACAGCTGCGGCGAGAGATTCTTGCCGCCGACGCTGGTGTGCGCGTACAGCTCGTCGAGCGGTCGGCCATCGGTCACGTCCGCGCTGGTCAGCGTGAAGGCCGGGACCGGCGGCAGGATGTCGTACGGATCCGGCGCTACGGCTCGCTCCAGGCTCATGCTGGTAGTCCTTCCACGTCATCCGGCACCCAGATGGCACCGGAGGGAAACTTCCCTGGTTCGCCGACGGTAACCGGGTGACGTGTCGCACACCTTTCGCTCGGGTAACCGGGCCAGATGGCGAAATTCCAAGGAAACGCACAGGTGGTGCGCGCCTCAGGGGTTGACCGGGGCGATAGTTGTGTCAGACATCCGACCGGGTGCGTAGGGCAGAGATCCCCGTGCTCGGTGGCGATCGGCCGCCACGGCGTCCAGCAAGTCGGCACCCGTCCGCCAGGACGGGTGCCGACTGCTGTGCCCGGCTTTTTCGTCCAACAGCCCGGTTCCCCCTGCCCATCACCGGGTGTGGTGAGAGCATCACCTGGTGAGAGCCCTGTTGCCGTCCGACGAGATGGGCCGCCTGGCTGCCCTGCACGAGGCCCGGGTGCTCGACACCCTCCCGGAGGGTGACTTCGACGACATCGCGCTGCTCGCCGCACAGATCTGCGAGACCCCGATCAGCATGGTCTGCCTGGTCGACGCCGACCGGCAGTGGTTCAAGGCCAAGATCGGTCTGGAGTTCGACGAGACCTCTCGGGACGATTCGTTCTGCGCCCACGCCATCCACGGCCACGACCTGATGGAGGTGCCGGACGCGACGGCCGACGAGCGCTTCGCCGACAACCCGCTGGTGCTCGGCGACACCAAGTTCCGGTTCTACGCGGGGGCGCCGGTTGTCCTGGACGGCACGCACGCCGTCGGCACCCTCTGCGTCGTCGACAATCACCCGCGCCGGCTGACCGCCTCGCAACGCCGCGCCCTGCGCTGCCTGGCCCGGCACGCCGCGGTGCAGCTGGAGCTGCGCCGCTACGCCCGGCAGGCCGGGGACATCGCCGACCGGATGCGCCAGCTCGACCGGATGAAGGACTCGTTCCTGACCGGGGTGAGCCACGAGCTGCGGACGCCGCTGGCCTCGATCCGCGGCTACCTGGAGATCCTCCAGACGGACGGCTTCGACCCGGAGACCTCACAGCGTTTCCTGGCGGTCATGCAGCGCAACTCCGACCGGCTGCTGCGGCTCATCGACGACCTGCTCACCGTGGCCCGGCTCAACGACGACGGGGTGGCGCTGGACCTCGTCGAGCTGGACCTGGCCGAGCTGGCGCACCAGGTGATCACCGCGTGCCGGCCGCTGGCCGAGCACCGGGACGTGGCGTTGCACGTCCTGATGGACCACCCGGTGCCCACTCGCGGCGATGCCCGGCGGCTCGGGCAGGCGCTGAACCACCTGATCGTCAACGCGATCAAGTTCACCGCGCCGGGCGGCGAGATCATCGTCCGGGGCACCGCCGGCGACGAGCCGGAACTGGTCATCGTCGACACCGGGGTGGGCATCGCCGCGGCCGAGCTGCCGCACGTCTTCGACCGCTTCTTCCGCAGCACGACCGCCGACCGGATGGCGGCGCCCGGTCCCGGGCTCGGCCTGTCGATCGTCAACCTGATCATCGAGGCCCACCACGGCAGCATCCACCTGGACAGCGAGCCCGGGGTGGGCACCACGGTCCGGCTGACCCTGCTGCGGCCGTAGCCAGGGCCAGACCCTAGCGGCCGGCCACGCAGTAGTCGTCGCGGCTGGTGCGGGTGGTGTTCAGGGCGGTGAAGGTGGCCGTGTTCGCGTCCGCGCCGGACCGCAGGTCCAGGGTGAGCCGCTGATAGCCGATCACGTCCGACGGGGGCAGCCGGTCGAACGGCCGGGCCGAGGTGATGCCGTCGGCCAGCGGGCGCCACGCGGTGCGGGTCAGCGGCGTCTGGTCGTACAGCCAGGTGCGCTGGGACAGCTGCTTGCCGGACAGCCGCAGCTGGACGCACTGCCGCTTGGTGCCCTGGACGGCGAGGAAGTCCACGTACCAGTCGGTGCCGACCTGGTACTCCTCGCTGATCCCCTCGGCGTACCGGATCTCCCGGTCCAGCCGTTGCAGGGCCAACCCGAGCTGGGACTGGGCGGCGGACTTGGCGTCGACGGCGTTCGCCGTGCGATACATCGTCAGGATCCCGGCGGTGGCCAGAGCCATCACCACGACCATCACGCTCGTCGAGACCAGCACGTCGATCATGGTGAAGCCCGCGTCGGACTTCTTCCTCATGTCCCACCCATCGGCATCCGCGGGCGGGATCGCAGCGTTCAGCCGCCGAACATGGCCAGACAGGGCGCGAGCCCCTCGATCCGCACCGGCACCGTACGGGCCGCGGCCCAGCCGTCCCGGTCCAGCCGCAGCCGGCGGCCGACCACCGCCTCGCCGCGGACCACGTGCCGGGCGACCCCGTCGTCGAGGTAGCCGAGCTTGCGCGAGACCCCGCACGAGGCGGCGTTGTCCGCGAACGCCTCCGAGGTGGCCCACTGCGCGCCCAGCCCGGTGAAGGCCAGGTCCAGCACGGCCGCCCGCATCTCGGTGCCGAAGCCCTGGCCGTGGTGCGCGCGCCCCAGCCACGAGCCGGTGCCCACCTCACGCAGCGTGGCGAAGTTCCGGGCGTCCAGCGCCTGGGTGCCGATCACCTGCCCGTCGCGGACCGTGACGAAGTGCAGCGACCAGCTCTCCGGCGCCCACTGACCCCACATCCGCCACTGGAACTGCAAGGTGCCCCGGGCCACCTCGGTCGGCGTGCCGTCGGTCCACGGCACCGCGAACGGTTGGGTCGCCGGATCGTGCACCCCCGCGGCCGCGACATCGGCGAGCTGAGCGAGATCGGCCAGGTCCGGAACGCGCAGTTCGAGCCGCGGCGTGGTCAGCCGCAGCCCGAACAGCGGCCAGTGCTCAGTGATCATGCGAGGGATTCTCGCGCCCCACCGCCGGCCCGCGCCATCCGTTTAGAATCGCTCGATGTGCAACCCCCGGTAGAGCCGCCGATAGACGACACCGACACGCGGGTTCCCGGCGTCGATCATCATTCCGCCGCCCATGTAGATCCCCACGTGCCCGGGTCCGACGACCAGATCTCCGGGCCGCGCCGCGGCGCGCGAAACGATGCGCGCCTGCGCCGCCTGACCGCCCGAGGAATGCGGCAGCCGCAGCCCGGCCAGCGCGTAGGCGCGCTTGGTGAATCCGGAGCAGTCGAACGCATTCGGGCCCTCCGCGCCGCGCCGGTAGGTCTTGCCGACCTGCGAGCGGGCGAACGCGATCACCGGCGACATCCGCATCGCCGCACGGGCCCGGGTCGCCGCGCCCCGCTTGGGGGCACCCCGGTGCCTGGTCGCCGGCCGCACCGCGACGCGCGGCGTGGCGGCAATCGCCCGGCGCGCCAGGACGGCCCGGCGAGCCGCGACGCGACGCTGGGCGGCAGCCCGCGCCTCAGCCGCCCGGCGAGCCTGTGCTGCCCGCCGTACGGTCTGGATCTTTTTGGCCTCCCTCTGCAATGACCGCTGCGCTGCCTGCAGCGCGACCGCCGCCGGTCGTGCGGCGGATCGGCGCACCGCCGAGCGCGAGGCCCGCAGCGCGGACCGCACCTCCAGCACCGGCTGTCGCTCCACCAGAGCGGGCGCGACAACCGGCACGGCGTTCGGCATGCTTTCGATCGGGGGTTCGACGGAATCGAGAGCCGGCGTGCTCACGGCGAGCGCGAGTGCGCCGGCGGCCAGGACACGGCCGGTGGACGGACGAGACAGCGAAGCCTCCGAGTTCGGCCCGGGGCTCTCACGCGAATCCCAATTCAGCACGACGGATGGTGCCGCCACGCCGGTGGCCATCCGTAAACGGATGACAATGGGAACCCAGGCGATATTGGTAATTCCGTCGACCATGCCAACACACAATCGCGGCGCCGTTATGAAGAATCGGAAAATAATGCTCCCGAGGTGTCGATCCGAGCGCGAACTGTTCGTGTAGCCAGTGCCGTTCACCACAGGAGGAAGCCATGCAGACGTACTTGATCAGCATCTATCAGCCTGCCGGTCCGCCGCCGCCGGCGGAAGTACTCGAACCGGTGATGTGTGATCTTGCTGACCTCCAGCGGGATTTGATCGACGCCGGCGCGTTCGTGTTCAGCGCCCCGCTCTGCCCGCCGAGCACGGCCACGGTGGTCCGGGTCAGCGACGGCGACGTGCTGCTCACCGACGGGCCGTTCGTGGAGAGCAAGGAGTTCCTCGGCGGCTTCACCGTGATCACCGTCGCCGACCTGGACGCCGCCCTGGCGTGGGCCGAACGGATGGCGGCGATCACCACCCTGCCGGTGGAGGTGCGGCCATTCCAGGCCTGACCGAGGTCTTCCGCGCCGAGTACGGGCGCGCGGTCGCCGTCCTGACCCGGGTCCTCGGCGACCTGGACCTCGCCGAGGACGCGGTGCAGGAGGCGTTCACCGTGGCCAGTGCGAAGTGGCCGGCCGAGGGCGTCCCGCCGAGCCCGGCCGGCTGGATCATCACCACGGCCCGCAACCGGGCCATCGACCGGCTGCGGCGCGAGTCCGTCCGGGCCGGCAAGGAGGCGGAGGCGGCGCTGCTCGCCCCGACGTCCGCGGCTCAGGAGGAGACCGACATGCTCCGGCTGATCTTCACGTGCTGTCACCCCGCGCTGGGCCGGAGCGCCCAGGTGGCCCTCACCCTGCGGTTGCTCGGCGGGCTGAGCACGCCCGAGATCGCGCGGGCGTTCCTGGTGCCGGAGCCGACCATGGCCCAGCGCATCGTCCGGGCCAAGGGCAAGATCCGGGACGCGGGCATCCCGTACCGGGTGCCCGGCGACGCCGAGCTGCCGGACCGGCTGCGGCCGGTGCTGGCCGTGCTCTACCTGATCTTCAACGAGGGGTACGCGGCCAGCACCGGCACCACCCTCACCCGCGACGACCTGTGCGCCGAGGCGGTCCGGCTGACCCGGATGCTGGCCCGCCTGATGCCCGCCGAACCCGAGGTCCAGGGCCTGCTGGCGATGCAGCTGCTCATCCTGGCCCGGCGGCCGGCCCGCACCACGGTGGACGGAGCGATGATCCGGCTCGCCGACCAGGACCGGTCCCGCTGGGACCAGGCGCTGGTCGCCGAGGGGCAGGAGATCGTGCGGGCCTGCGTACGTTGTGGACGGCCGGGGCCCTACCAGCTGCAGGCGGCGATCAACGCGGTGCACAGCGCCGCGCCGAGCGTGACCGCGACCGACTGGCCGGCCATCGTCAAGCTCTACGACCAGCTGCTGACCCTCGCGCCGACCCCGGTCGTGGCCCTGAACCGCGCGGTGGCGGTCGCCGAGGTCGCCGGCGCCGCGGCGGCCCTGCCCCTGGTCGACGCGCTCGACCTGGACCGGTACCACCTGTTCCACGCGATCCGGGCGGACCTGCTCAAGCGCCTCGGCCGCGGCGAGGAGGCCGCGGCGGCCTACGCCAGGGCGGCGGAGCTGACCGGCAACGCCGCCGAGCGCGCGTTCCTCCAGCAGGCCCGGGAGCTCACCAGCCCAGCGTCCCCGGACCGCCCTTGAACGGCCCGGCGATGTCCGCGGTGATCCAGCCGCCGTAGAAGTCACCCTCCTGCGGGCGGACCACCTCGCCGTCGACGCGGCACTCGTCCACCCGGCTCGGATAGAACGCGACGGCGCCGGCCAGCTCCGCGTAGGCGGGCGACGGCCGGGCGTAGGACCAGGCGGCGTCGGCCACCCGGGTCCCGCCGGCCACCAGGTCCCAGTAACCGGCGGTGCCCTTGAACTCGCAGAACGAGCGGCTGTGGGCGGGCTCCAGCGTGCCGGGCGCGATGTCGTCCCAGGGCACGTAGTAGACCGGCGGGTGGGAGGTCTCCAGCACCCGCCAGCAGCGGTCGCTGTCGACCAGCGTCACCCCCGCGTGCACCACGGTGATGCGGGCGGTGCTGCGTTCGAGCCGCGGCGGGCGCGGGTAGTCCCAGACGGATTCCACCTCGTCACGGTACGTCGCTCACCTCGAGCACCCGGGTCGTCGGCGCCGCGTCCCCGAGGCCGGCACGCAACGCCAGCCGTTCCGGATCGGTGAGCACGGCCTCGTACCCGGCCCGGGACTCGAAGGTCAGCACCTGCACCTCGGTGCCGCCGTCGCCGGTGCGCAGGCGTCGTTCGACCTTGCCGCCGTACCGGCCGAGCAGGGCGAGCACGGCGTCCTCGTACCGGGCGCCGGCCTCGACGTGCCCGGCGGCCATCTCGACCAGCGCCACGACCCGGATAGGCTCGTCCGTCACACCGTGCCTCCGCCGGCCATCTCGACATGCGCCACGGCCCGGATGGGTCCGTCGTCCGTCACGCCGGGCCTCCGGCGGCTGCGAAGACGGCTGCGAACTCGTCGCGGTTCGGGCCCAGGACGGCGAAGACCACATGCTCCATCGGATAGCTGACGAGGGCCGCGGCGAACGCCTCGGCCACCGTCGTGGGGTCGTTGCCGAAGACCCCGCAGCCCCACGCGCCGAGCACAAGCCGGCGCCGACCGTGCGCGGCGGCCACCGCGAGCACCCGCGCCGCGCGGCGCCGCAGCACCGCGGGGACCTCGGCGGCCAGCTCGGGCTGGTTGCTCCGGATCGCCGCGAGATTGGGCGCGGCCGCGGTCAGGAACGTGACCGGGTACGGCTCCGTGAGCAGCGCGGCCCGGTCGTCCCGGAAGACGGGTACGCGCGGCGAGTAGATGACCCGATCGGAGTACGTGAGCTCGGCGTGCGCCCGGTGGTACGCGTAGAACTCGCCGGCCGCACGCAGGCACGGGTACAGCGCCGAGCTGCGGGCGACGCTCTCCTCCTGGGCCTGGGCGCCGTTGAGGAAACCGCCGCCCGCGTTCCGGGCCGAGGCGAAGATCAGCGCCGCGACGTCACCACCCAGCCGCCGCGCCGCCGCCAGGGTCGACTCGCCGGTGACCTCAACGCGTCCGGGCGGACCGGCAACCCCCGCGGGCAGCTCGTCCGTCGGCAGGTGGAGCCGGGTGCCGGCGACCGCGTCGCGCACGTTGATACGCACTTCGGCGCCGTGCGGATCGTGGTACCAGCCGCGCTCGGCGATCTCCACGGCTTCCCGGGCGATGGCCCGCAGTCGATTACTCATGATCGGTCCATGATGACCGCCCGGCCCGGTCGCCGTCACCCGGGATTCCCGGTCCACTGTGTGCCCCGCGCGGCGTCAGGCCGTGACGTAAGGGCGGGCCCGATGGGCGTCACGCAGCGTGAGGCCCCACCAGGTGAGCCGGTCCAGCAGGACACGGGCGGCGGCACCGGACACCGCCGGATCGAGCGGTCGGCCGTCCGGGCCGAAGCAGGCGCGGCTGCCGTGGAAGCTGACGGTGTCGCGCACGGTGACGGCGTGCAGCTCGGCGAAGACCGGGCGCAGGTGCTCGACCGCGCGCAGGCCACCTGACAACCCGCCGTACGAGACGAAGCCGACGGGCTTGGCGAGCCACTCGCGGAAGTGGTTGTCGATCACGGCCTTGAGCGGCGCCGGGTAGCTGTGGTTGTACTCGGGCGTGACGACCACAAAGACGTCAGCCGCCGCGAGCTTCTTGGTGACCGTGCTCGGCTCGGCCAGATCGACGACCTCCACATCCAGGTCGGTACGGCCCCCCGCCTCCCCGGCGAACCAGGCGGCGACAGTCGGCCCGAAGCGCCCTTCCCGGGTGCTGGCGACGATGACGGCCACGTGGAGCGGATGTGCGGACAAGGTGTCCTCCTCGGTCGGTGCGGTGACAGCTCCGACGCTAGAACCCCAACTAATGTTGAGGTCAAGCGATCGAGAGGCGGCGGCGATGGAACTGAGCGTCGGGGAGCTCGCCTCCCGGAGCGGGGTCGCGGTGTCGGCGCTGCACTTCTTCGAGCGCCAGGGCCTGATCACCAGCCGGCGGACGGCCGGGAACCAGCGCCGCTACCGCCGCGACACGCTGCGCCGGGTGGCGTTCGTGCGGATCGCCCAGCGGGTGGGCATCCCGCTCAAGGAGGTGGCGGCGATCCTGGCGCTGCTGCCGGACAACCGCACCCCGACCCGGCAGGACTGGGCGCGGGTGGCGCAGTGCTGGCAGGAGGAGCTTGACCGGCGGATGCGCCACCTGGAGCAGCTGCGCAACGACTTCACCGGGTGCGTGGGATGCGGATGCATGTCGATCGACCGGTGCCCGCTGATCAACCCGGAGGACAAGCTCGGCCGGCAGGGCCCGGGGCCACGGCGCCTGCTCTGACCCGGCGGGCCGGCGCTTTTGATCTCGGCGCGCCGGTGACCGCGCGGCTCGGGAGGCGTTAGAGCTGACAAAGTGGGACAAATCCCCCGAGCTCCGAAAGGCCGTCACCTTATGCGCCGTCGTCCCGTCCTGCTGCTCACCGCCGTGGCCGTCGCCACCGCGGCCCTACCGCTGTCGACGGCCTCCGCCGTGGTCGACCCCGTCGCCCCGCAGGCCGGGCCGGCGGCGGTGCGGATGAGGTTTGATGCCGGGCCCGAGCCGGTTGCCAAGGGTGCGACCATCACGCTCGCCGGCCGGGTGTGGCGGGCCGCACGGGGCAACAAGGCCAGAGTGGACTTCTACTTCCGGGCCGGTGGCACCCCGGCGGGCGCGTTCACCTACCAGGGCTTCGCGATGACGAGCGATGCCGGCAACTTCAGCCGGAGTTACCCCGCGCTGACCACCGGCACCTGGAAAGCGGTCTTCGCCGGCTCGGCCGGCCGTCGCAACGCCGCCCGGCTCGACGCGGTGCAGGTGTTCCAGCGCCGGTCGCGGGAGATCGCCGGCTGGGCGGCGCAGAGCAACTCCTGGCGGAGCCCGACGATCCGGATCCCCACAAAGGACTACAAGGCGCTGGTGTCCTGGACCTGCGCGGGAACCGGCTCCCCGTTCATCCGCCTGACCTGGACCGGCGAGGGCGGCGGCGCCGAATACGTGCACGGCGCGAAGCCCGCCGGCACCCTGACCCTGAACGGCCACGCGGGCGCTCGCAAGGGCTTCTTCAAGGTCAGCAGCGCCGCGGACTGCGCCTGGAAAGTCCGCGTCTTCGCCGGCATCACCGCCTTCCAGGTCTGACCCCCGCCGGCCCGGACGCTCGTCAGGGGAGCAGCAGGATCTTGCCGAGGTGGTCGCTGCTCTCCATCAGCCGGTGGGCCGCCGGCGCCTCCGCCATCGGGATCGTGCGGTCGATGATCGGCCGGATCGCGCCCGCGTCGACCAGCGGCCAGACCCGCTCGCGCACGCCCTTGACGATCCGGGCCTTGTCGGCGACCGGGCGGGCCCGCAGCGTCGTCGCGGACACCGAGCCGCGCTTGGCCATCAACGCGCCCAGGTCGAACTCGCCGCGGCGGCCGCCCTGCAGGCCGATCACCGCGATCCGGCCGTCGGGCGCCAGCGCGGCCACGTTTCGGTCGAGGTATTTCGCGCCGATGATGTCGAGGATGACGTCGACGCCGCGGCCGTCGGTGAAACTCCGGGTCTCGGCGACGAAGTCGGCGGCGGTGTAGTCGATCGTCAGGTCGGCGCCGAGCGCGCGCAGCTGGGCGTGCTTGGCCTCGCGGGCGGTGACCACCACCGTCGCGCCCAGGGCCTTGCCGAGCTGGATGGCGAAGGTGCCGATGCCGCCGCCCCCGCCGTGCACCAGCAGCGTCTCGCCCTTACGGAGCCGGGCGATGTCCACCACGTTTGACCAGACGGTGCAGGCGACCTCGGGCAGGGCTGCCGCCTCCTGCACGGACATCTGCTGCGGGATCGGCAGGAGCTGGCCGGCCGGCACCGCCACCTGCTCGGCATAGCCACCGCCGGCCAGCAGGGCGCACACCCGCTCGCCGACGTGGTGGCCGGTCACGCCCTCACCCAACGCGGTGATCACGCCGGAGCACTCGAGGCCGGGATAGGGCGGCGCGCCCGGCGGGGATGGGTAGTGGCCCTGGCGCTGCATCACGTCGGCCCGGTTGACCGCGGCGGCCGTCACCTGGACGACGACCTCGCCGGGGCCCGCGGCCGGGTCCGGCACTTCGGCCCAGACGAGAGCTTCCGGGCCGCCGGGCTGGTCGATCGTGATCGCGTGCATGACTGTCAGCTTGCCCGACCCGTACGACAAAAAACGAGAAAGGCCCGCGGGTGGCACCCGGCGCCACCCGCGGGTCTTCCGTCCGGCCGGTCAGGCCGGTAGGGTCCACCGCTGGTTGGCCGCCCCGGTGCAGCTCCAGAGCTGAAGCTTGGCCCCGTCGGCGGTGTTGTTGTCCTTGACGTCGAGGCACTTACCGGACGCCGTGTTGACCAGCGCGCCGTTGCTCGCGGTCCACTTCTGGCTGGCCACGGTGCCGATGCAGTCCCACAGGTGCACAACGGCGCCGTCGGCCGTCGAGTTGTTGGACACGTCCAGGCACTTGCCCAGGCCGCGGACGGTGTTGTCGGAGCCGACCGTCCAGGACTGGTTCGGGCCGCCGGTGCACGTCCACAGCTGCGGCAGGTTGCCGTTGGCCGTGGAGCCATCGGTCACGTCCAGGCACTTGCCACCGAGACCCGTGATGGCGCCTGTGCGCGTTGTGGGCGGCGTACCCCCGCTCTGGTTCCCGCTCCAGGTGAAGGTCGCCGAGGTCCTGGTCGGCAGGTTGTAGAGGAAGGACTGGGCGCCCCAGTTGACCTTGACGGTCTGCGCGCTGCCGCTGGTGTTGTAGGCGATCAGCGCCTTCGACCCGTCCGGGTTCTTCCAGGCCACGTTCTTGACGGTGGCGTTGGCGGTCGAGTCGATCCGCACCGCGCCCGGCCTCACGAACTTGGTCAGGTGCCCCATCGTGTAGTACTCGATGGTGTAGTCGACCTGCCCGCTGCGCCCGTCACCGTTGTGCACGGTGACCAGGCCGGTACAGGTGCCGCAGCCGCCGTTGTGCGGACCCATGTTCTGGTCGACCGCGAGGCTCCACTTGGTCCACGACCGGGCCCAGTTGCGGGTGTAGTCGACCAGGTTGTTCATGTCCTCGGCGTGCTGGTTGCCGACCCAGGTGCCACCGGAGTGCTCGGTGAAGTACTGGTTCATGGACGGGTACTGGCTGCGTACCGTGGAAGCTTTGCTCGGATCGCCGCCGTAACCGTGCCAACCCACCCCGCCGAAGTTCGGGTGGTTGCGGATGGCCGCGTCGTTGACCAGCGGCGCGGCCCAGGTGTCGTAGTCGCTGTAGTTCCAGTCGTGCACCAGCAGCTTGGTGCTCAGCCCGGCCGCCTGCAGCGCCGGCAGCAGATCGTTCTTGGCGAACGACTGCAGACCGGAAACGCTCCACTGCATGGACGGGTAACCGGCACAGCAGCCGGGCTCGTTCTGCTCGGTGACGTAATGAATCGGTACGCCCTGAGCCTGATACCCCTGGATGTACTTCACGAAGTACTGGGCGTACGCCTTGTAGTACTCGGCTTTGAGGTACCCCTGGTTGTAGCTGTTGTTGTCCTTCATCCAATAAGGAGCGGACCAGGGCGAGGCCATCACCAGCAGGTTCGGGTTGAGGCCCCGGGCCTGCTTGGTCAGCGCCAGCACGTCGACATCACGGGCCAGCGAGAAGTCGTTGATGTCGCAGCAGGTCTCGTCGTAGGAATAGCTGGACCGGGCCAGATCCGACGAGCCCAGGACGTTGCGGGTGGCACTGACGCCGATGCCGGCGCTCGGGCTGAACAGCTTGGTCATGACGTCGTTGCGAGTGGCGGCGGAAAGCGCGCCACTGCCGTTGATGAGCCAGGCGGCGGTGTCGGTGAACGAGGCGCCGGCACCCTCGAACTGCTGGTACGTGGTGTTCTCGTTGACGGTGATCGTCTGATTGGCAGGGCCGGTGCTGCCGGCGAGATTGACCGGTGTCTGCTGCTGCAGGCCGCGGGTGACCGTGCGGCCGCCGCCGTCGCTGGTGGTGGTGAGGTAGACGTTGACCTGCTCGTTGGCGGCGAACGCGCTGGGGGCGAACACGATGCCGGCACCGGCCGCGAGCACAACGGCGGCGGCGAGCGCGGTCTTTCTTCCGGATCTTCTTCTGGGGATGGACATGACGGGGACTCCCTTGACCGGAGGTGGGGGCCTGGCCGGGATAGGTAAGGCTCCGAACAATAAGCACGGCACTCGATGGTGTGTCAACCATGGATGCGCAGGTCAGAGGCTATGTTTCAGCAGCTGGGGGCGCTGTTACATAGGTTAATTTAAGTTTTTGGAGGGCACGTCGCGGACCGTTCCGGCTTGGCGTGGGGGGATCTGGCAGACTGGGTGCCGCCGTACGGGAGGGCTCGCCTAGTGGCCGATGGCGCCGGTCTTGAAAACCGGTGAGGCGTTCCGCGTCTCCGTGGGTTCGAATCCCACGCCCTCCGCTCAGCACACTGCAGAAATCCCCGTTGACCAGCAATAACGCCGGTCGACGGGAGTACTCCACACCCAGCTCAGAGCCTCACTCGATCTCACTGCGGACGACTCGATATTGCTCGCCACGACCATAGTGCGACCACGAACTCCTCCGCCCTCGATCAAGCGTCGGCGGCGTTCTCCGTAGCCTTCGCGTCAGCTACGAGCTGCTCACGCTCTTCGCTTGAATCTCGACGAGTCCCAGCGGGCCGTCCTAGCGCTGGGCTATGGCGGGCGCGACTTCTCCACCCAGGATGTGATTGACCGCTTAGGTTTGGTGGACATCGACCTTGTTCGCGAAGTTCTTACGCCACTGAGCTGATCTCAGCAACGCGAATGTGTTGATTGGTGCGACACGGGCGAAGGCGTCAAGATCGGGCGATGCTGGAAGAGGACGCGGAGTCCTCGG